>CAYZMA010000007.1:0-33081 GCA_964479405.1 uncultured Candidatus Saccharibacteria bacterium | reverse complement strand
TTACCCAAAACGCATCTTAGTTTGAGTAAATTAAAGCTTTATTCAACGGCCTCATGTGGATAAAAAATGAAAAAGGAAATTAAAATCTCAAAAGTAATCACAGAAGAAATAATGGCAAATAACGTTGATTTTATAGAAATTGCCAGAACGAGTGTCTTTTGTCACAATTGTTACTCAAAAGTTGACAAGAATGTTTCAATGAAAATTGAGGAATATTGGCTTAATAATCTTAGTGATATCATTATGAAGGGTACATGTGAAATCTGTGGTGGAAAATGTGCCAGATATATGGAGAGTGGAGAAAATCCAAAATCTTTAAAAATAGCAAGGAAGTACTTAAAATAGTCTCTTGTAATAAGAACTCGGCAGAGATAAGCTAGAGATAAGAAATACCAGTATTAAAGGCTCGGGGGTTATAAATATTAAGGAAGGATGTTAGGGGAAGAGAAGAGGATTAAAATATGCAAAACGAAGCATTTTCACGAGTTGTAATTGACCAAAAACTTAAAGAATCAGGCTGGGATATTACCGATTCTAATCAGGTTGCTTTTGAGGATCATGGAGTAGTCGGTCGAGCCGACTATATTTTAAAAGATAAAAATGGTAATCCTGTTGCCTTAATAGAAGCGAAAGCACCTTCAATTGACCCATACTCGGCAAAACAGCAAGCATTAAATTATATTGAAACCCAATACAAAGGCAAAATAGACTACATTTATCTCGCAAACGATCATCTAATTTATTTTTGGGATTTTGTTGCCGGTGGTGACGCTTACCCTGTGCCTAGCTTTTTTACCAAAGAAGATCTTTCAAGAAAACGGCAATCAAGAATTGCTACAAACTGTGAGTCATTAACACAAAAATCAGTTGAACCGGATTATTTTAGCGACATTGCAACAGATATTAAACTTAGGCCATATCAAATTGACGCTTGGAATGCGATCGCTACAAAATATGACAGTGGCAAACGCAGTTTTCTTTTGGAAATGGCTACCGGTACCGGAAAAACTGTATTAGCCGCCACCATTATTTCAAAATTCTTAAAAACAAATCAGGCGCAAAATGTTCTATTCGTTGTTGACAGAATTGAACTTGCAGGGCAAACAAAGGGCAAATTTGAACAGTTACTAGGAAATATCACGGCCGTTGCCACTTACTGGGGCGGTTCAAAAAAGAATTTGGTGGGGGCCAATGTCGTTGTTGCTACCATTCAGTCACTAATCGCTCATGGGCGAGACGTATTTACGCCCGGTTATTTTGATTTAATCATTCATGACGAAGCTCATAGAAGTATTTATTCTATTGAAGCTCGTGGAATCATGGATTATTTTGTTGGCGCTACAAAAATAGGTTTAACAGCAACACCAAAAGATTTTTTGAAAAATATTGATGTAGAAAAATTAGCCGAGACTGATCCGAGAGCAATTGAAATTAGAATTCAGCGCGATACTTATAAATATTTTGATTGCGAAAAGGGTCAAGCAACATATCGTTACACCATCCAAGATGGTGTCAAAGAGAAATATCTCGTTCCGCTCAGACTTCATAAAATGAACTCAATTTTAACTCAGGAGGCTTTAAGCCCCGAAGGTTTAGCCGGTGAAAGTGATTTTGAGGATGAAAGTTATAAAATTCAAGAGCTTGAAAAGAAAGTGATTGTACCAGAAAGAAATAAATTGATGATGGAAGAATTTTTGGAATATGCTGAAAAAACTCCCACTGGTGAAATTGGTAAAACAATTATATTTGCTGTCAGTCAAAAACACGCTACGACTTTAGAAAAATTATTAAATAGTCTTAAGCCGGAGTTTAACGGTCGTTTTGCGGTAACAATTACCAGTCGTGTTCAAGGCGCTCATGAACTGGCGCGTGATTTCAAGAAAATTGACAACAAATTGCCCCGAGTGGCTGTTTCTGTGGATATGCTGACAACCGGCTATGATGCCCCGGAAGTTCAAAATATTGTTTTGGCTCGGCCTGTCTTTGAACCTACACTTTATCAGCAAATTAAAGGACGCGGGACAAGACTCTGTCCCGAAATTGATAAAGATCATTTTACAATTTACGATTTTTGCGGAGTGGGTGAATATTTTAAAGAAATATACGATTGGACAGCGCCTCTGAAAGTACCTCGTGAAGCAAAAAATAGTGAGACAAGCAAAGAAGAATCATCAACTCCAGTGGAAGCTCTGCCAATAACAGAATCTCCACCGATTACCGAGCAACCGATTATTACCCGTTCTGATTTAGTTAAAACCCGCGATCAGATTATTATTGGTCCCGAAGGCGATAAAGTTGATGTAGAAATGTATCAAGACGAATGGACAAAAACGGTAAAGAAATTTATGGAAGAAATGCCAGAAATAGAAAAAATTGCCGAGGACGAAGAGAAAACAGAGGATTTCTTAGAGATAATGGATACGAAAATATTAAATAAGCCGGAATTTTACTTCAACGAAGAAAATTTGGTCAAATCGCATCGCGTCGTGGCAACAATTAGAGATTTCTTTTTGGCCTCAATGGGGAAAAAGAAACTGCCAACTCAAGACGAACAAATTAAAGAATGGCGCGACGGAATGTTGGAAAAATATGGCCGTTCAAAAGTCGGCGGTTCGCAAAATCGTTATATTATGGCGAAACTAATCGTTGACGAAATGATTAAAAACCGAGACCTTCGCGATGAAGTCCAGCAAAAACCAAATATCCGTTTCCTATTGCAAGAACCTTTTAGCCCGAGTTTCACCACTGATGAATGGATCAACACTTTTGGAACCGAAGAACTTTCCAGTATGGTTTATGATGTTCAAAATAGTAAAGTATTAAAGGTATAAAATGACACAAACAAATTTCAAAAGCCAAGTAGATAATTTAATGAATATTTTGTATGGCGGCGGTGTTGCCAGCCACGCCACAATTATTGAGCAAATAAATTATCTCCTCTTTCTTCGCGCTGTCAGTAAAAAAGACGACAACGCTATAAAGATTGATCCCTCCTCCGAGAGGATTTTTGATCAAGAACTGGCCAAATATCATTGGGATAATCTTCTTATGCTTAACGCCGAAGCCCTTTTTACCACTTTGGAAGATATTTACAGACGTCTGCCGGAACTTTCCAAAGATCAAACTATCCAGCAACTTTATCGCGACGCTCATGTCAAAGTTTTTGACAAGCCAACGCTGAGACGGCTTTTTCACGAAATAGAAAAAATGATGGCGGAATTGGAAAAGGAAGCCAGTGGTGGCCATACCGATATTTATGGCGATATGTACGAATATCTTTTGGGCAAACTTTCCCAGGCTGGGACTTTAGGTCAATTTCGGACACCGCGTCATATTATTAAATTCATTGTCGATGTGATTGATCCGCAAAAAGGTGAGACTATTTTAGATCCGGCTTGCGGTACTGCCGGCTTTTTGGTCGCCGCCCTGCAACATCTAAAAGAAAAATATACTTCGGAAGAGTATGAAGAAAAAGGCAGATTTACTTTGGATTTATTGAACCCGGCCGAAAGAAAATTTCTTTTTCAAAATACCTTCACCGGCTACGATAGCGATTCCGATATGTATAAATTCGGGGTGATGAATCTTTATCTTCACCAATTGGAACATCCCAATATCAAACGCCAAAATACTTTGGTGGATACGGCGGGCGACAGAACTAAATGGGATATAATTCTGGCCAATCCGCCGTTTGCCGGCGCCATTGATAAAGAAAGTATTGCCGAAGATTTACAAATGGGAACTCGCGCCACCGAAGTTTTATTTGTCCGATATATGATTGACCATCTTTCTCAAAACGGCCGAGCCGGTGTAATTGTGCCGGAAGGTTTGCTTTTTACTCGTTCCAATGCTCATAAAAAAATCCGCGAAATACTCTTAAACGATGCCGGGCTGTGGTGTGTGGTTTCACTACCGGCTGGAATTTTTAATCCTTACGCCGGCGTTAAAACCAGTATTATCTTTTTTGATAAAACCAAAGTCGGTAAAGTCAAAGAAATTTTGTTTGTTGATATCAAAAACGACGGCTACGATCTTGGCGCCACCAAGCGCGCAATTGATAAAAATGATCTGCCCGAAGCACTAGAAATAATTAAATCATATTGTCATTCCGGACTTGATCCGGAATCCAGTTCCTCTGATATTGCGACGAAGCAATCTATTTTCTGGCTCGTATCTCTCCAAAAAATCCAAGGAAACGATCATATCCTCTCCGCCAATACTTACAAACCAAACTCCGTTTCAACACAAACCTACCGCGAGCCAAAAGAAATATGGATTGATTTGGTAAAAAATGCTGTTGAAGAAAATTCAGAAAGACAAAAAATAAAAGAATTATTAGATTTATAACGGGAGGAAATGTGTTTAGTTCAAAAACAGAAAGAATAAAAGAATTATCTGAAAAATATCCAAAAAGGATTAAAGAGCTTGAAAAGATTTTTGACGCAAAAACCTATGTCTATATTGATTATGCCAATGTAAGACCGTGGGCAAATAAATTAGGCTGGCATGTAGATCCAAAGAGATTAAAACAATTCCTTGATTCGTTTGATACCATATATGAATCCAAGTTCTACAATGGCACACTTACCGGAGATAAACAATCAAAGGAGTTTGGAACAGAAATTGAACAAATGGGCTATATTTTAAAAACTAAACCGGTCAAAATAATGCGTAAATCCATTGATGTCTCCAGTGTTTCGTCAACCTCCTCAGATATCCTAAATAACTTTATCAGAAAACCATTATTGCAAAAATTAAAGATTGAAACTATCGAGTATTTGAACAAAGAACTTGCTGAGCTTAACAAGCAAGGCATTTTATTTATTGAGGATCTAAAATGTAATTTCGATGTAGAAATTGGTAGAGACATTTTAACCGACTGTGATAAAAACGGGGTAGATAATTATATATTATGGAGCGGAGATAGTGATTTTGCCGATCCCATAGAGCAACTATTAAAAGACAAGAAAAAAGTTGTTCTTTTCGCAACAGTCAGAAAAATAGCTAGCGAATTAAATGAATTACAAAGTAAAGGATTGCTAATTTTTGATATTCAGAAGATTAGAAATTTCATTTGCTGGAAAAAAGAGATTCAAAAATAAGCAAAGAGGACTCCTTGCGGAGCCCTCTAGCGTTTAAATTCATGATCTTACGATCATTTATATTATAAACCCGTGGATAACTAATGTCAATAGAAATATAGAATCGAAAGGAAAAACATGGATACAGGAAGATTATGAAAAATAATTGGTCAAAGATAATAATTTCTCTAATAGTTTTATTCCTAATAGTATTATTTTGGTGGTTTAATCAAAATATCACAAGTTTCTTAAGCACTAATAAAATTTGGCTTGATTTTTTTGTTGCCATTGGAACCGTTACGATTTCTATAATTGCTTTATGGCCGACAATAAAACGAATTTTATTATCACTTAAATTGACAATTGGGGTAGATGAAAAAGTTAAAATTGTAATTTCTGAAGATGGAGAAATAAGAAAATTACAACTTGGAATTAATTTAATAAACACGGGTAATAGGGATTTCCTTTTACAAAGGATTATTATAGAACTTGTAAAACATGGGGATGCAATTTATTCATTTGATTGGAATTTGTTCATACAGGATTTGTTAGGAAAAGGAACTATTCCAGAAAAGAGGCCAGTACCGGTCTATCTAAAAACTGGGAGTAGTTATTATCAGATGATTCAATTTTTTAGAGAAAATCCAGTTACTTTAGTTGAAGGCGAATACTCTTTGAAGATAAAAATATGGGCTGAACAGAATAGTATTGTTGAAAATCCTCGTTTTACATACCAGTTTTCTTTTGGTCTTAGCCAAGAAGATGTTGCTAAAATTAATAAAGAAAAGGAAGAAATAAGGCAAAAGAAACTCCCACTATGGCGACTAGTTGATGTTTCTGTTAACAACTGGGATTTTAAAAGTTTATGAAAAATAAATGGCCAATGGTAAAAATTAGTAAAATGGCTCTTATCCTTCGCGGATCAGGTCTGAGCAAAAAAGATATTGACCTTTCGGGTTCAAATAAGTGTATTCTGTATGGTCAGTTATATACTTTATATGGGCCAGTGATTGAAGAAGTGGAAAGTCGTACCAATGTAGAGGGTAAAATGTTTTCAGTTATCGGCGATGTTTTAGTGCCAGGGACAACGACTGCTGATGCAATGGGTATTGCTGTGTCAAGTGCTGTAAATGAAAAAGGTGTAATTATAGGAGGAGATATAAATATAATACGAACTGAGAATAGACAAATTAATTCAAAGTTTTTATCATATTTATTAAACCAGCCCTATAAAAATCAACTTGCCCAACATGCAAGAGGAACAAATATAATTCACCTATCCGGCAAAGATATAGGGAAAATTAAAATCCCAGTTCCTCCTCTCAAAATCCAGCAAAAAATTGTGGAGCGGTTAGATGCGATTAAAAAAGCCCAAGAACTCAACGCCCTCCAAATCTCCAAAACCGATGAGCTTTTTGAGTCAATAGTCAAAAGAAATATTATAGATAACAAATCTAAACAAGTCTTAATTAATGACGTTTGTTTGAAACAGGAATTTTATAATCCTGAAAATTCACCAGATAAAGAATTTATTTATATTGATATTTCGGCGATCAATTCGTCAAGTTATTCTATAATAACTGATAAGATTAAGAGAATTAAGGGGGCTGATGCACCGAGTCGAGCAAGAAAAAAAATATCTGCCGGCGACATTATTTTTTCCACAGTAAGACCAAATTTAAAAAGAATAGCGGAAATACCAGAAGATTTAGATGGGGCAATTGTCTCAACCGGATTCACAGTTTTAAAACCTGATGATGAAAAAGTAAATCGTAAATATTTTAGTCTTACAACTTGTTCTGGAATTACTACCAAACAAGTTTTACCTCGTATTCGTGGTGCTAATTACCCGGCAGTCACAGACAAAGATATTTTTGAGACAAAAATTCCATTACCACCACTTCCCGAACAACAAAAAATCGTTTCCAAATTAAACACCATTCAGGATTATAAAAAATTATTATTAAAACAAAAAAATTTATTACAAGAATTATTTGATTCGGTTTTACAAAAATCAATGAAAGGCGAATTTGAAAAATAACTCTAGTACCATAGTATTTCTAAAAAGAGCTTGTGTACTGCTTGGCGCATCTTTAGCATTTCTATTTGTACTATTTCTTTTTGCGATAATATTTAATGTTAAGGACAAATTGATTTTTTGGATCGCTCTAGGTACTTTAATTCTTATTATTTTTCTATTTCTATTTTTACGTTTTAGAGCTAAAAAAGTTACCTTACAAGCGTCAATTGCTGGACTTATAAAAGTATTTTTCATTCTTAATTTTATCGGGCTTGTCTTTCTAAATATCGCCGGTGGAATTTATTTATATAATACCTATATAGCACAAGAGCGGAGCATTGATCTTTGTTCTTTTGGAATTCCTAAAGCTCTTAACAGCGTGGTTAAAATTAATGGCGAATTTGCTACCGGCACAGGTTTTTGGGTAACACCAGATTTAATTTTGACTAACAATCATGTTGTTTTTGAAAATCCCAGAAAAGTTAAAATTGGTAATAATGAATTTGAAGCAAAAATAATTTCTTATGACACAATCCGCGATTTAGCCCTTTTAAAATTAGATAATAGCAATATTAAAGGCTATCCGCTGAATTTTAGAACTTTAAAACTTAATGTGGCCGAAGATGTTTATGCTCTAGGGTATCCGGCCGATCTTGAAAATTTATCAATCAGCAAAGGCATTGTTTCAAGCATTCAAAAAGATCCGTATGACAATAGGGTCTATGTCCAAACTGATTCAGCCGTAAATCCGGGAAATTCCGGCGGGCCTTTGTTAGATTATTGTGGGCGAGTGGTGGGAATAAATACTTCAAGCCTGACACGAACCCAAAATATTAGTTTTGCCATTAAATACGATCAAGCAGAAAAAATCATTAACGAGATGATTAAAAATCAAAAAACCGATACTAAAACAGATGTTTACCCAACTACGCCGGAAGAAGTGGTCGCCAGTTATTACAACACTTTAAGTTATGGAATTTTTGACAAAGCATACGATAAATACTTTTCGCTAAATCGTAAAGCAGAATTGCCACGGGATAATTGGATTAAGGGCATTTCGGTTACATACGCCATTCGTTTAAAGTCTTCGGATAAAACTGATCAAGAAAATATTGTCAAGGTCAAATTTATTTCAACTGAAATAAAAGGCTGGTTTGATATTGAAGACACCGAGTTTGAAGGAACTTGGACATTGGTAAAAGAAAAAGGGGATTGGAAAATGAACGAGTCAAATATTGTGAAAATTGATAAGCCAAAAACTTAAAGTCCACCTCGGAGGTGGGAGTAAGCAGGTCAATCTGGTTGAATATTATATCTGATTTGACCAAAATACTATATTTTATGATATAAATGCATAGTTTAGCAATTTTTTGCATAGTTTTATTATATACTTGCATAGTTTTGTATATTATGCTAGTATAGTAAAAGAGAGGTATTATATGGAAGAAAAACTTCTAACAATCGCTGAAGCCGCCGAAATACTGGGGGTTTCAATTGATACGCTTCGTCGCTGGGACAGTAACGGAAAATTAGTCGCAATCAAAAAAGAAGGTGGTGTACATCGGTTTTACCGAGAAAAAGATCTTGAAATATTTTCAAGTGATATTATTAAACTTGCTCATGATTGGATAAAAGAAGATTCAGAGCTACCCTCCATTTTCTATTGTGGCAATAGTGCAGTTTTTCAAGCCAGGCTGTCAAAGTTGGAGTATATTTTAATGAATCAGCCAGGTTTTGAAAAGTTATTCTCACTCATCATCGCCATTACCGGTGAGATTGGAAACAATTCTTTTGATCACAATCTAGGAAAGTGGCCGGACACACCAGGTATCTTTTTTGGATACAATATAAATAAAAAACAAATTGTACTCGCCGATCGTGGACTTGGCGTCTTGGAAACACTTCGTCAAGTGCGCCCTACATTAAAAAATCACACGGAGGCTTTGATGGTGGCATTTACTGAGATTCTTTCCGGACGTTCTCCGGAGAAACGAGGAAACGGGTTAAAGTTTGTTAGAGAAGTGACCACAGCTCAACCAATCGACTTGTTTTTTGAAAGTGGCGACGGCGAAGTCCGCATCAAGGCTCCGGATAAGGAATTTAGGCTGACGCGCGGACAAGAGATTCTTCGTGGTTGTTTCGTAATTATTCAATTTTAAAGATAGTAATGGATCAGAACACTGATCGCGGAAATAATAATTGAGGATAAAAATATGCGCATTGAATTAAAAAAATTCGGCACGACACTTACTTCGCGACAAGCCGGAGATGAAGCTTTTAAGGCTTTTCAATCAACGTTGCAGGGGATTAAACCGGATGAAGCTCTTGAAATTGATTTTTCCGGCGTTTTGACTTTTTCTCCATCATGGGGGGATGAATTTTTAAGTCCGTTACTGGATCAGCTTGGGGATAATTTAGTTCTACTATATTCTGACAATTTGTCGGTACAGGCAACCATTAAAATACTACAAGAAATCAAAAATAAATCTTTTGTCATTCGCGAACACTGAAAAGTCCACCTCGGAGGTGGTCGTTGGTCAAAATACAAATAAAAAAGCCCTGAACTTTGCGTCCAGGGCTTGTGTAGTAACTAACGCAGTATTACCGGATTCATCTTTAAGACAGAACGGCGTTTATCACCAATAGATGGCAATTTATTTAGCGGAGGCAAAGAAGTGCCAAATGTAGCAATGATGGGTTTTTTGACACCATCATAGCCAGTTACAATAACAAAGAGATACAAACTGCCCTTCCCTTTGTTGAGAATTAGCCCATTGGTATAACCATCTGAGCTAATGTGGATTCGTTCGCTTTTCCCCGGTGCTATAAAGAAACCTGACTTTTTACCAGCCTTTGCCGGTTTTGTCGTTTCAAGTTCAACCCCTTTGTTTTTAGAATTACAGAAGATCGTTTTTATTTTATTAAGAGTTAGATTTCTTTTGCTCACATTGAGTAGAACAAGCTCGCCCTCATAGGTTGACATTGTAGAGGAAGTTCCAACGGGATTAAGATGGATACCACGGCAAAGTTCGGCCTGAATTTTAAGAGTGGTAGTTGTATTAGTATGGTTAACTCTTTTAACGGGTGCGGGACCAGCAATGGCTTTAACGATTTTCCCATGCCATTGAAGGAGATCGGATGATGAATCGGAATTTAAATTCATCTTTATTGAATCGATGATATTATCCGGTATGCCAATCTTCCGGCAATGACTTTGGGCATCACCAATTAAGGTAAAATATGATTCTCCATATGAGTTACGAGAAGAGTAATCATTGAAACGATTATAACTCCTACAGGCCAATAAAGCGGAACCGGTTTTTAGACCAATTGTGTAACTTTCATTGATAAGTAAGGATTCCGTAGCATTATATTCGCCCTGCTGGATATATTTCACAATTGCTACAATCGCATCTTTAGGTAAAACTGTATAAGGATTGGGATCAAGTCTTATATTGATCGTGTTAGCCGTTTTTGCTAACATCAAATCAATTTTGCTTCTTTGATGATTGTCAATGGATACAAACCAAATGTAGATTGACGCACCATAAGCACAATAAAAGGCAGCCTGTTGACGCTCATTATATGATGCAGAATCAATCAAACTGTAGTCGGCTTGAGTTTGCGATACCAGACTAATTACCAAAACGCAAATCATCAGAAAAAGTGTTGAATACCGCATTTCTGTTTCCTCCTTGCAAATTGTTCAGGAACATTCCCCGAATTGCCTCAAGTGTACCAGATAGTAAGTTAAAAATCAATGATTTATACCGGCAAATCGCACTGGCTTGTTTAAGCCATGGCTAAGAAGTAAGATTAAAATAGAATAATATTATGTAAAGGAAAAAGGGGAGTGGAAAATGAACGAGTCAAATATTGTGAAAATTGATAAGCCAAAGAAATAAGTAATTAAAAATCAAGAGAAAAATGAAGAGAAAATTGCTATTGACATCGTATTTCAGATATGATACAATTATGTCATAATTATGAAAAGCAATAATAACTTATTAGAACAATTAATATCCTTATCCCATTTCAACAAAGATACTGTCTATCATCTAGGAGTTGAGCTGGGGCTTACAGATGCAACAGTTGATACTTACATCAGCCGATTTTTAAAAAATAAAGAAATCTTACAACTGAAAAATGGCCTGTATGTATCTATGGAATTTTATAAAAACAACAGGGATGATATTTCATATTCATTTTATTTATCTAATATTATCCGCAAACCATCGTATATAAGTTCGTGGACTGCTCTTCAGTATTACAATCTAACCACTGAATCAATACTTTCAATCACCTCTGTAACTCCAAAAGTTACAAGAAATTATCAGACAAAGATGGGTAGTTTCTCTTATCAGTCGATTACAAAAAAACTTTTCACTGATTTTAAATTAGAAAAAAGCAAATTTAATTTTTTTATCGCTTCGCCGTCAAAGGCACTTTTTGACTTACTTTATTTTAGAACAAATCAGTTTCGTGGAGTTAATTTGGGAAAAATAAAAGAGTTAATAGTAGAACTTAGGATAGATTTTGATGAAATGGATAAAAAAGAGCAGATAAAGTTTTACTCAATGATTAAGGAATACTCCAATGAGTGAACAAATTTCAGAAATTTTAAAGAGCAAACTCAATGAACTTGCCCCAAAAGGCGGGATTGATGCAGAAACAAAGCGAAATGCTCTTAAAGAAGAGCTACAGTATTTGATTCTGAATTTTATCTATCATCATCCGGAATATAGCAATTGGATTATGTACGGCGGCTCCGCACTCCGTATCATTCATGGACTTGATCGAATGTCGATAGACCTTGATTTTGAGGTTCCTTTTGCAATTTCAGATAAATTTTTAAAGGAATTAAAAAAAGAATTAGAGGAATATTTTTCAAATACATACGGAGCCAGAGCTGATTTTCTTATGGTTAAAATAACCACGGGCAGGGGATTGCTTTTAAAGTTTAATCTGGGCGAGACATTGAGCTTTGGTCATCCCTCAAAACAAGTGCATGTAAAGTTAGACCTTAATCATTTTATTGCCCAAAAAACAGTTATTGAAAGACGACCTATAAATCGCGACCAGCTCTCTTTTGTTATTGTCACTTACAATATGTCGGCGTTAATGGCAAGCAAGATTGCAGCAATTTTTTTGCGTGGTGTTCGAGGAATTGGTGATAAAGTATATGAAGAAAAGGGCCGTGACATTTACGATCTCTTGTGGTATATGAATAAAAAAGTCGTTCCCGACATTGATTATTTAGTAGCTAAGAACATTGATATTAAAGATCTACGCACACTATTTGACAAGTTGACTGTTCAGATGAATAAAGTGAATAACACGAATCTTAAAAATGATCTCACTCCATTATTTTTGGACCGAACGTATATAGAAAATTGGTTGCAAAATTGGCTTGAAAGTTATCTTCGGTACCTCGATGATTACGAAATTAATACTGTAACCGAACTGAAAAATATTATGATTCATCGGGATTTTAACACTGACAATTATTCTTTTGTATATCAATATGATACTGACGGGGAAAAGACGGTGCGGATAATTTATTATTTAAGTGAATACTGGACTGACTTTCGCAAAGGAAGTTTACCTATTAAAATAGATAAGAAAATAGCGGATATGGTGCAATTTTCAAGAAATGGATGGAGCAGTAAATCGGTGCCGCAGGATGATTTGAACCAGTATGCGACTCTATTTTACGAGAAAACGGAAAAATATCTCGGAAAATCAAATCGTATAATGCTCGGTAATGGCATAACGACAAAATTAATTAGGATGACTGCGGATAATCTAAATCAAAAAGAAGAGATCGTGCTGAATATATCCGCACTTTTGTCTTGTGAATTGGATGATTTATTGAAATAGACTTACTAGTAATAGGGGACTACTAAGGGACGATGCTCTTTTACCCTGATGTTTAGTTAAATTATTTCACAAAAATAAAAATCATCCATCCTACGCACAAGGCTACGGAGTGGCAAACCTACTGACTTTTCTGGTATAATTAAATTGAGAAAAATTATTAAAAAAGGAGATTCTTATGAACGAAATAGGAACTCATCAATATTCTCCCGAAACTGACGAAGATGAAACGACCGAAAGGGAGAGAGTTAGTCAATTAGAATCAAAAGTTGAGGGGTTAACTAGGGCCGTCGCGATGCTATTGGACGAAAGAAAATTTTTACAAGATCGTGGTATTTTAAATAAAGATCCTGAAGGAAAAGATAATACTTATTAACCTCCTAAAGTCCGCCTCGGAAATGGGAGTAAGCAGGTCAATCTGGTTGAATATTATGTCTGGTTTGATCAAAATACTCTATTTTATGATATAAATGCATAGTTTAGCAATTTTATGCATAGTTTATGGAAATACTTGCATAGTTTTGTATATTATGCTAGTATAGTAAAAGAGAGGTATTATATGGAAGAAAAACTTCTAACAATCGCTGAAGCCGCCGAAATACTGGGGGTTTCAATTGATACGCTTCGTCGCTGGGACAGTAACGGAAAATTAGTCGCAATCAAAAAAGAAGGTGGTGTACATCGGTTTTACCGAGAAAAAGATCTTGAAATATTTTCAAGTGATATTATTAAACTTGCTCATGATTGGATAAAAGAAGATTCAGAGCTACCCTCCATTTTCTATTGTGGCAATAGTGCAGTTTTTCAAGCCAGGCTGTCAAAGTTGGAGTATATTTTAATGAATCAGCCAGGTTTTGAAAAGTTATTCTCACTCATCATCGCCATTACCGGTGAGATTGGAAACAATTCTTTTGATCACAATCTAGGAAAGTGGCCGGACACACCAGGTATCTTTTTTGGATACAATATAAATAAAAAACAAATTGTACTCGCCGATCGTGGACTTGGCGTCTTGGAAACACTTCGTCAAGTGCGCCCTACATTAAAAAATCACACGGAGGCTTTGATGGTGGCATTTACTGAGATTCTTTCCGGACGTTCTCCGGAGAAACGAGGAAACGGGTTAAAGTTTGTTAGAGAAGTGACCACAGCTCAACCAATCGACTTGTTTTTTGAAAGTGGCGACGGCGAAGTCCGCATCAAGGCTCCGGATAAGGAATTTAGGCTGACGCGCGGACAAGAGATTCTTCGTGGTTGTTTCGTAATTATTCAATTTTAAAGATAGTAATGGATCAGAACACTGATCGCGGAAATAATAATTGAGGATAAAAATATGCGCATTGAATTAAAAAAATTCGGCACGACACTTACTTCGCGACAAGCCGGAGATGAAGCTTTTAAGGCTTTTCAATCAACGTTGCAGGGGATTAAACCGGATGAAGCTCTTGAAATTGATTTTTCCGGCGTTTTGACTTTTTCTCCATCATGGGGGGATGAATTTTTAAGTCCGTTACTGGATCAGCTTGGGGATAATTTAGTTCTACTATATTCTGACAATTTGTCGGTACAGGCAACCATTAAAATACTACAAGAAATCAAAAATAAATCTTTTGTCATTCGCGAACACTGAAAAGTCCACCTCGGAGGTGGTCGTTGGTCAAAATACAAATAAAAAAGCCCTGAACTTTGCGTCCAGGGCTTGTGTAGTAACTAACGCAGTATTACCGGATTCATCTTTAAGACAGAACGGCGTTTATCACCAATAGATGGCAATTTATTTAGCGGAGGCAAAGAAGTGCCAAATGTAGCAATGATGGGTTTTTTGACACCATCATAGCCAGTTACAATAACAAAGAGATACAAACTGCCCTTCCCTTTGTTGAGAATTAGCCCATTGGTATAACCATCTGAGCTAATGTGGATTCGTTCGCTTTTCCCCGGTGCTATAAAGAAACCTGACTTTTTACCAGCCTTTGCCGGTTTTGTCGTTTCAAGTTCAACCCCTTTGTTTTTAGAATTACAGAAGATCGTTTTTATTTTATTAAGAGTTAGATTTCTTTTGCTCACATTGAGTAGAACAAGCTCGCCCTCATAGGTTGACATTGTAGAGGAAGTTCCAACGGGATTAAGATGGATACCACGGCAAAGTTCGGCCTGAATTTTAAGAGTGGTAGTTGTATTAGTATGGTTAACTCTTTTAACGGGTGCGGGACCAGCAATGGCTTTAACGATTTTCCCATGCCATTGAAGGAGATCGGATGATGAATCGGAATTTAAATTCATCTTTATTGAATCGATGATATTATCCGGTATGCCAATCTTCCGGCAATGACTTTGGGCATCACCAATTAAGGTAAAATATGATTCTCCATATGAGTTACGAGAAGAGTAATCATTGAAACGATTATAACTCCTACAGGCCAATAAAGCGGAACCGGTTTTTAGACCAATTGTGTAACTTTCATTGATAAGTAAGGATTCCGTAGCATTATATTCGCCCTGCTGGATATATTTCACAATTGCTACAATCGCATCTTTAGGTAAAACTGTATAAGGATTGGGATCAAGTCTTATATTGATCGTGTTAGCCGTTTTTGCTAACATCAAATCAATTTTGCTTCTTTGATGATTGTCAATGGATACAAACCAAATGTAGATTGACGCACCATAAGCACAATAAAAGGCAGCCTGTTGACGCTCATTATATGATGCAGAATCAATCAAACTGTAGTCGGCTTGAGTTTGCGATACCAGACTAATTACCAAAACGCAAATCATCAGAAAAAGTGTTGAATACCGCATTTCTGTTTCCTCCTTGCAAATTGTTCAGGAACATTCCCCGAATTGCCTCAAGTGTACCAGATAGTAAGTTAAAAATCAATGATTTATACCGGCAAATCGCACTGGCTTGTTTAAGCCATGGCTAAGAAGTAAGATTAAAATAGAATAATATTATGTAAAGGAAAAAGGGGAGTGGAAAATGAACGAG
Source organism: uncultured Candidatus Saccharibacteria bacterium (assembly GCA_964479405.1). GTDB lineage: Bacteria > Patescibacteriota > UBA1384 > UBA12157 > JAENIV01 > JAMCZU01. Next base: position 17,114 of record CAYZMA010000007.1, on the reverse strand, counting down.
TCAAATATTGTGAAAATTGATAAGCCAAAGAAATAAGTAATTAAAAATCAAGAGAAAAATGAAGAGAAAATTGCTATTGACATCGTATTTCAGATATGATACAATTATGTCATAATTATGAAAAGCAATAATAACTTATTAGAACAATTAATATCCTTATCCCATTTCAACAAAGATACTGTCTATCATCTAGGAGTTGAGCTGGGGCTTACAGATGCAACAGTTGATACTTACATCAGCCGATTTTTAAAAAATAAAGAAATCTTACAACTGAAAAATGGCCTGTATGTATCTATGGAATTTTATAAAAACAACAGGGATGATATTTCATATTCATTTTATTTATCTAATATTATCCGCAAACCATCGTATATAAGTTCGTGGACTGCTCTTCAGTATTACAATCTAACCACTGAATCAATACTTTCAATCACCTCTGTAACTCCAAAAGTTACAAGAAATTATCAGACAAAGATGGGTAGTTTCTCTTATCAGTCGATTACAAAAAAACTTTTCACTGATTTTAAATTAGAAAAAAGCAAATTTAATTTTTTTATCGCTTCGCCGTCAAAGGCACTTTTTGACTTACTTTATTTTAGAACAAATCAGTTTCGTGGAGTTAATTTGGGAAAAATAAAAGAGTTAATAGTAGAACTTAGGATAGATTTTGATGAAATGGATAAAAAAGAGCAGATAAAGTTTTACTCAATGATTAAGGAATACTCCAATGAGTGAACAAATTTCAGAAATTTTAAAGAGCAAACTCAATGAACTTGCCCCAAAAGGCGGGATTGATGCAGAAACAAAGCGAAATGCTCTTAAAGAAGAGCTACAGTATTTGATTCTGAATTTTATCTATCATCATCCGGAATATAGCAATTGGATTATGTACGGCGGCTCCGCACTCCGTATCATTCATGGACTTGATCGAATGTCGATAGACCTTGATTTTGAGGTTCCTTTTGCAATTTCAGATAAATTTTTAAAGGAATTAAAAAAAGAATTAGAGGAATATTTTTCAAATACATACGGAGCCAGAGCTGATTTTCTTATGGTTAAAATAACCACGGGCAGGGGATTGCTTTTAAAGTTTAATCTGGGCGAGACATTGAGCTTTGGTCATCCCTCAAAACAAGTGCATGTAAAGTTAGACCTTAATCATTTTATTGCCCAAAAAACAGTTATTGAAAGACGACCTATAAATCGCGACCAGCTCTCTTTTGTTATTGTCACTTACAATATGTCGGCGTTAATGGCAAGCAAGATTGCAGCAATTTTTTTGCGTGGTGTTCGAGGAATTGGTGATAAAGTATATGAAGAAAAGGGCCGTGACATTTACGATCTCTTGTGGTATATGAATAAAAAAGTCGTTCCCGACATTGATTATTTAGTAGCTAAGAACATTGATATTAAAGATCTACGCACACTATTTGACAAGTTGACTGTTCAGATGAATAAAGTGAATAACACGAATCTTAAAAATGATCTCACTCCATTATTTTTGGACCGAACGTATATAGAAAATTGGTTGCAAAATTGGCTTGAAAGTTATCTTCGGTACCTCGATGATTACGAAATTAATACTGTAACCGAACTGAAAAATATTATGATTCATCGGGATTTTAACACTGACAATTATTCTTTTGTATATCAATATGATACTGACGGGGAAAAGACGGTGCGGATAATTTATTATTTAAGTGAATACTGGACTGACTTTCGCAAAGGAAGTTTACCTATTAAAATAGATAAGAAAATAGCGGATATGGTGCAATTTTCAAGAAATGGATGGAGCAGTAAATCGGTGCCGCAGGATGATTTGAACCAGTATGCGACTCTATTTTACGAGAAAACGGAAAAATATCTCGGAAAATCAAATCGTATAATGCTCGGTAATGGCATAACGACAAAATTAATTAGGATGACTGCGGATAATCTAAATCAAAAAGAAGAGATCGTGCTGAATATATCCGCACTTTTGTCTTGTGAATTGGATGATTTATTGAAATAGACTTACTAGTAATAGGGGACTACTAAGGGACGATGCTCTTTTACCCTGATGTTTAGTTAAATTATTTCACAAAAATAAAAATCATCCATCCTACGCACAAGGCTACGGAGTGGCAAACCTACTGACTTTTCTGGTATAATTAAATTGAGAAAAATTATTAAAAAAGGAGATTCTTATGAACGAAATAGGAACTCATCAATATTCTCCCGAAACTGACGAAGATGAAACGACCGAAAGGGAGAGAGTTAGTCAATTAGAATCAAAAGTTGAGGGGTTAACTAGGGCCGTCGCGATGCTATTGGACGAAAGAAAATTTTTACAAGATCGTGGTATTTTAAATAAAGATCCTGAAGGAAAAGATAATACTTATTAACCTCCTAAAGTCCACCTCGGAGGTGGTCGTTGGTTAAATAAACTGTATATTATTTTGATTATTTATAGTATAGTATAATCAAAAGGATTAAATATGAACAATTCTATTCAATTGCAAAATGTAGTTTGGAAAGAAGGCAAATTTTATGTTGCTCAATGTTTAAATGTTGATGTTTCTAGTTTTGGTAAAAATAAAAAAGAAGCCTTGGATAATCTTAATGAAGCATTAGAACTCTATTTTGAAGATCAAAAGTTTTCTAAAATAATAAGAATTGAAAACCCTTCAATAGTTAAGCATCAATTTCAAAATGCCTAAGCTACATTCTTCCAAGGATATTATTAAAGTTCTAGAAAAACACGGTTTCATTTTTATCTCTCAAAAAGGTAGTCATATTAAATATAGAAAACTCGGTAATCCAACCCTAACAGTGATTGTCCCGGCTAATCGTCATGAAATACCATTTGGTACTTTCCGGTCAATTCTTAGACAATCCCAACTTCAAGAAGTTAATTTTTAAATAAAATATATTAAAGACTAAAGAAAATCCCCCGATCGCGCGGGGGATATAAATTAATGTACTATTTTAGTAGCCTGCCAGACAAAGTAGGCGATAGTCAAAATCACAAACACTAGACAACCACATGGGAAACTTGGTGTATTTGCGTTGCCTTTACTGCCATTTTCATTAAGATCATCAGGATAATGATCATTTTGATAATCACTGCGCATGGTTTTTCCTCCTTGAAATTGTTCAAATCAAATACTACCAATACCTCCAGGTCGCCAATCATAACTATCATCTTGTTCATAACTGTTAGACATAGCCGGCTCGGGCGGAGGCGAATCAACTCCTGTGCGACCACAGTCTTCACACTCCATAATCGCATATGTTGTTCTATTAAGTTCAACTTTTTTTTCTTGAATAGTTTTTAAGGGACCTTGACAAAAACCACATTTGCCGTCGTTTATTATCATTGACTTTGAAAAGTTAGGTTGATTAACCCAACCTTTGCACTGCGGACAACCAAGAAAAGAACGATAAATAACACGTTCTTTTTCGTCATGACCAACTGTTTCACCTTGCTTGCGTATAGTAAGTTCGGTGCCACAAAACGAACAACAATTATTTAAAGACAATACTTGTTTTGGATGAGAAAAACTACACCTACTACAATGAATTTCAGTGAACTTACCAATAGTTTTTTCTCCGCACCATGGACAAATTCCAGAATTGACATCAATCCAAGCTTTTTTCTGCCTAGACCGTTCCTTCGCTTTGTTAAAGTATTTGTCTAAGTTGTAAAGAAATACTATCATCGCAATCAGACCTAAAACAACTCCTCCAATACCAAAATCAAACAAACCCAAGTGTATCATTGTCTTTCCTTTCAAATAGATTGTTCAGGATCTCCCCAAACTGCCTCAAGTTTATCAGATAGTTGGTTGATTATCAAGAGGGGAGAGATAATAAAATCCACCCCGATATAAATCAAGGTGGATATTTCAATAAGAACGAGAATTACTCTAACGTGTGTATCCAAACCGGAAAGAAATCACCCTTCCCGATCCGGAACCCATTACTCCAAAGTCAAGAGAATTCTTGAGTGATATTTCCAGTGACCCGAAGATACTAGCTAAGTCATTGTATCCTGTGAATTTCACACATAAAGATGTGTCCCGCATCTTAGCATCTAAACCACGGAAAGGTTGCATTTGGTTATACCTGTCATAGCCCTGCTCAAATGACAATTTGGAAGAGGTAAATCTTAGTCCAAGCTCAACCTTATTTTCTTGCGATTTATCTTTCTTAAGACTTAAAGGCAAGCCGATATAGATTGATGCAAGAGGTGAGGCACTTTTTAATCTGGTATAAACATAGGCTTCGCCCTCTGTTGGTTTGCGCCATCTTCGCCGATCAACAAAACCAGACCTAAAGTCAGATTCAACATGGACAAATTCGTAAGATGCACCCACGGTTATTGGTCCAAGATGATAACCAATCCCTGGTCCCAACATTAAGCGACCACTTAATTGGTTCGGCACTCACCATCACACAAAGACATAACACTGCCATTATCACCACGATTCCTGTCCTCATTTTCCACCTCCTGAAGTATTTTTGAAGCGAGAACGAAATCCGTTTTATTGTACTCTTAATTTAAGATATGTCAAGTCAAATTTCTTGACTAAACCTAGCCAATAACCCTATAATATAATCATAGACAGATTATTGCTTTGCAAGGAAATTTTTTAAGGAGAAATATAATCAAAACCGTGAAAATGTGTGTTTTAAAATTGTTTTCACAGTTATTGAGTATGATTGTAAATAAATAACCACTATTGTATGATATAAATAGTAAGTAAGGAGAGAAGGAAAAATGGTCGCGATAGTTCAAACAAAAGATATTTTGGGGGGTAAACCAAGAATTAATGGTACACGCTTGTCCATTGATGTGATTAGTGGCTACATTGCTTGTGGTTATGGAGTTAAAGAAATTCAAAGAGATTATCCGCATCTTTCAAAAGATGAAATTTCGGCCGCACTCAAATATTTGGAAGACAACGCAGTAAGGGGAAGGAAGACACTTGAGTCCGAAAATAAATAAATTTAGATTTTGCCTTGATGAAAATTTCCCCGCTCCAGCGGGGAAATTTTTAAGAAAGCTTGGTCACAATGTTAAATTTGTAATCCGTGATAATAATCTTAGATCTCTTTCGGACTATAAGTTGCTGGAATTTGCTAATAAAGAAAAGAGAATTTTTTTAGCCTTAGATAAAGACTTTAGATGCAATGAGTCTTTACATAATATTATCACTAATGGTTCAGGTGTAATATTAATCTTAAGTTCCGATCCCGTAACACAGAAAGTTGAAAGAATTATTCAAAAATGGATAGAATGTTTTTCTAAAAACACTTTGCAAGGTAAATTATGGATTTTATCAATAGACAAGAAAAAGATTAAAGATTTTTCAAAAACATAGAATAAAAATCATCGGGGGAAAATTATAAAAGATTGCCACGCTTTGCTCGCAATAACAAAGCACAAAAGTTGACTAAGCCTAGCCAATAACCTTATAATATAGATGTGAATAATAATTTTTATGTTGTCATTATGGCTGGAGGATCGGGGACACGGCTTTGGCCGATGTCACGCTGTAATAAACCCAAACAATTTCATAATCTTTGCAGTTCTAAATCTTTAATCCAAGAAACTTACGACCGAGTCAAAGATATCGTACCCAAAGAAAATATTTTTGTTTCTTTGGTCAAACCAATTTTAGAGACTTCCCAAAAACAATTATCGGAAGTGCCTAAAGAGAACTTTATTGTTGAAGCAGATATTAGAAATACTGGTCCGGCCATTGCTTATGCCGCCGCAACGATTGCTCGGAGAAATCCTCAAGCTGTAGTGGTGACCCTTCCTTCAGATCACGCCATTGATAAATTAGAAGAATTTATTAATAGCATCAATACAGTTTTAAATTTTATTGATAAAAATCCAGAATATTTAGCTACTGTTGGTCTTAAACCTACCTCACCAGACACCGGTCTCGGTTATATTAAAATTGGAAAAAAATTTAGCGGGTCAAAACTCCATGCCGTAGATTGTTTCGTTGAAAAACCAAACTTAAAAAAAGCCAAAGAATACTTAAAGTCCGGTAAATTTCTTTGGAATGCCAGTTATTTTTGTTGGCGCGCCAATAAGCTTTTGGATATGTACAAAACTTTTGCGCCAGAAATTTATGCCGGCATTTCTAAAATAATCACACTTTTAGGAAAGAAAGGGAGTAAGGAAAAAATTGAAAACATTTATAAAGATTTGCCTAAAGAACCAATTGATACGGCCATTGCTGAAAAAGTTGAAAAAATTGCCGTTCTGCCAGCTGATTTAGGCTGGTCTGATATTGGCAATTGGACAACTCTTTATGAATTTCTAACCGCCAGAAGTGGTAATCATACTGTTTCTCGTGGCAACCATATTGGCTTTGATGATAAAAACTGCTTGATTTACGCTCAAGACAAACTTTTGACAACCGTTGGTTTAAAAGATATTATAGTGGTTGACACCCCAGATGTTACCTTTGTTTGTAACAAAAATCGCGCCCAAGATGTTAAAAAACTAATTGAAAAAATTAAAGAAAAGGGCAAGAGTAAGTATTTGTAAAGGAGCTTATTTTGCGACGCAATCTTTGGATTATTTTTGGTATTATTATAATCATTACAGTGCTTGCCGGCATGGTTGATTGGCCAACTGGTCCCAATCTTAAAATGGGCAAGTATTTTAAGGAATTTAAAATTCACGAAGGTCTTGATTTGCAAGGCGGGGTTCATTTGGTCTACGAGCTTGATACTTCTAAAGTAGAAGATAAAGATAAAACTAAAGCAGCTGAATCGGTTATTAATGTTATTGATCGTAGAATTAATGCCCTGGGTGTAACAGAGCCCGTCATCCAATCAGCTAAAATAGGCGGTAAAGAAGCGGTCGTTGTTGAATTGCCGGGCGTTACCGATGTCAATGAAGCCATTAATTTAATTGGTAAAACCGCTCAATTAAAATTTTTAGAAAGTAACGATCAAGCAACTGTTGAAGCTGATGCATGGAAAGAATCTGGTCTGGACGGTTCGCACCTGCGACAAGCTGAAGTTCAATTTGATCAAAGCACTGGCGAACCCCAAGTTTCATTGCAATTTGACAGTGAAGGAACAAAACTTTTTTCTGAAATAACAGCGCGGAATTTGCAAAAACCGGTGGCTATTTCTTTAGATAATGAAATTATTTCCGCCCCCACAGTTCAAAGTGCCATTGACGACGGACAGGCTGTTATTAGCGGTAAATTTACAATTGACGAAGCCAAAAAATTATCAATTGAACTAAATGCCGGCGCTTTGCCGGTGCCAATTAGCTTAGTTGAGCAAAGAACCATTGGCCCGACATTAGGCTCGGAATCGGTTCAAAAATCGCTTGTTGCCGGCTTAATTGGCATTTTCTTTGTCGCCCTTTTTATGATTATTTATTACAAAGTGCCGGGACTGCTGGCGACTTTTGCTTTAATTATTTACACATTAGTCATTTTAGCTTTGTTTAAAATTATTCCAATTACTCTAACTTTAGCTGGAATTGCCGGATTTATTTTATCAATCGGCATGGCGGTTGACGCCAATATTTTAATTTTTGAAAGAACCAAAGAAGAGCTGATGGCTAAAAAATCAATTGGCGCCAGTCTGGACGACGGTTTTCGTCGCGCTTGGCCATCAATTAGAGATTCAAACTTTTCCTCGCTGATTACTTGCTTAATTTTATATTACGGAACATCTGGTTCGGTCCGTGGTTTTGCCGTTACTTTAGCGGTAGGAATTATTATTTCCATGTTCACCGCCATTACGATTAGTAGAACATTTTTAAAATTATTAGTCGGCACAAGGCTTGAAAATAAGTTGGTGATAAAATGAATATTATTGGCAGAAGAAAAATTTGGTATTTAATTTCCCTAGTTTTAATTGTACCGGGTGTTGTTGGTTTGTTTTTATGGGGCTTGCCACTTGGCATTGATTTTAAGGGCGGGACTCTTTTAGATGTGCAGTATAAAACTGATACTGTTAATAAGGATCAAATTACTGAAAAATTAAAAGAAGTTGGTCTTAAAGACATTAATGTCCAGCCCGGCGCTGATTCAACATTTTTAATTAGAACCGATCCGCTTACTAATGAAACAATTCAAAAAACAACCGATGCGTTGTCAAAAATAGGGGAGGGCTATAAACAAAATCGGCTAGACAGTGTTGGCCCGACTGTTAGTTCGGATTTAAAAACAAAAGCGATTGTAGCGATTATTATTGCTTCTTTAGCAATTATAATTTATATTGCCATTGCATTTCGCAAAGTCCCAAAACCAGCCAGTTCTTGGCGTTTTGGCGTTTGCGCTGTTTTAGCATTAATTCACGACATCCTTTTTGTAGTAGGGAGCTTTGCTATTTTTGGACATTTTTTCGGCTATGAAATTAATTCTTTATTTATTACTGCCTTGTTAACTATTATGGGTTTTTCGGTTCACGATACAATTGTTGTCTTTGATAGAATTCGCGAAAATTTACGCAAATCCCCTTCCTTAAATTTTGAAACAAATGTTAATAATAGTATTATTCAAACCTTAAATAGATCATTAAATACTTCTTTTACGGTCTTAATCGTCCTCTTATCTTTATTTCTTTTGGGCGGGGAGACACTGAAGGAATTTATGCTCGCGTTACTTTTAGGCGTATCAATTGGCACCTATTCATCTATTTTTAACGCAACACCAATGTTGGTGAGTTGGCAAGGATGGACTAGCAATCGTCTAAAGAAAAAGAATGCGTCCTAGAGGCTGGTAGGGTCTAACTTAACAGGTTTAATATACTAAACCGACGACCGTCAATTAAGTAGTAAGAAGCACTCAAAAATAGGAGAAAGTCTATAATTTTTTAATTGTCATTGCGAGCCCCGTAGGGGCGTGGCAATCTTTCTTTAGACAGATAGATTGCTTCGCTTTGCTCGCAATGACATTGATATTATTCGTCGTAGAATGTATCTTTTGCGACTATTTAATACTTTAAAGATATATAGTACTAAAAAAACACTTTTAAAAAGTGATTAAAATATAGAAACAATTTGTGTTAAATTTCGCTGATTTGCACTTCCCTACACTCCAGCTAAAGGGCAGACTTATTAGAAATAAATTGAATTAAATAAAAAAAGATGCAAATTCAATGAATTTAAACTACTCCCCCACCGGAGAAGAAAAAATTTTAAAGTTTAACAGATTTGCCATCCTCTAAATGTTGAATTAAATCTGCCTTGTCTTTTTCAATTTCATTGGGTTCGTCCGATTCAATAGTTTCATTTTCTGGCTTCTTAACTTCCAATGCTTTCAGCCTTTCTTTTTGCCAACCTTCTTGACGCTCTGCATTTTCGGCATTATGCTTGGCAATTTTTTCTTGAACAACTTCTTCTGACAATGGTTGATCGGTTGATCCACTGCCAAGATACCAACGCTCATCGCCGGTGGCTTGGACTTCTCTGTAATAGGTCTCCCCTATTTTGGGAGGAATTTTCAAAACCCGGTCCTTTTGCGCTTTAGTTAATATTTCATCAATTTTAGGCATTTCAGTTAGATTTGAAATTTTCTCTTCAACATACTCTCGCCTTTTGGACGAATACTCCCGCGAATGTTGGATTATCTTGTCTTTGTTAAAATTTCTACTTGTATCCGGCGGTAAAGTAACAGCCGAAAAAGATGAACTGGTAACCCCATCAATAGACATTTTAACGTAAATGTGATAATTGTCTAAATTAACCAAGTCAACTTCTTCAAAAACGGGCGCGAATTCTTGTTTTAGAGCAACAGCATCGGGCGCACCAACTCTAAAGCAAATTAAGGTGCCAATATTTCCAAAGACGGCGCTAATGACTTCCTCCGGCACTTGAGCGATATACTGATTGGTCATAATTAAATTGAGATGATATTTTCTGGCTTCCGACAAAATGGTCGCAAAAGATTCTGTGGCAAAGTTTTGAAACTCATCAACATATAAATAAAAATCACGACGATCATCTTCGGGAATAGTTGTTCGTCGCATTGCCGCCAATTGAATTTTAGTAATCATCATGGCGCCGAGTAAGGCGGAATTGTCTTCACCAATTTCTCCAATTGATAAATTCAAAAACAGGATTTTACCTTCATTCATAATTTTTTCAATGTTAATAGTTGACTGCGACTGACCGACAATATTACGAATGGTTGTTGACGAAAGAAATTGACCAACTTTATTTTGAATTGGCGCAATTGCTTCCGTCCTAAATTTAGGATCGTATTTTTCATATTCATTAACGAAGAAATCTTTGATCACTGGGTCTTGAATTTTTTCAATCACCCGATTTCTAAAATCTTGATCAACTAGTATTTTTGTAATTCCAAGCATGGTGGCATCGGGATAGTCAAGCAAAGCTAAAATTGTATTTCTTAAAATGTATTCCAGTCTTGGACCCCAAGATTCACCAAAGATTTTTTTGAAAATTCCAACTACGCCGGAAGCAACAATATTTTTTAAATCCGGATCAACATTTTCCAAAATGTTAAAACCAATCGGATACATTCTGTCCGCCGGATTAAATAAAATAACATCTTTAATTCTTTCTTCCGGCACAAAATCTAAAAGATGATTAATTAAGTCTCCGTGAGGATCAACCACCGCCACACCGCGACCTTCACGAATATCGTGAATGATCATATTTTCCAAAAGAGTTGATTTTCCAGTTCCCGTTTTACCAATAGCGTAAGTATGATAACGACGATCTTTAGTTTTAATTCCAAACTGGTGGCTTAAGTGACGATAATTTGTTTTAGCAAATATTGTCAGTTCATTCGCCGGGACATTGTCTTCAATCGGCAAATTGGCCGGTGGCTCACCTTTTTTAGAACCAGCCCAAACAATATTCGGCGTGGCGACACTAATGTTAGGCAGATGAAAAATAGAAGCCAATTCTTCAATATTTAAAATAAAACCGGAATCCAAGAAAGCACGGTAGCGATAGTATTCATAAAAATCTAAATTGTGAGTAATTGAGCCTATTTCAAAACCATTTAGATTAAGTAAGTTAAATTGTTTAAAAGCCGCCACCGTAGTCATTAATTTACTTTGAGCCGTTTGTTCGTCAAGCGCAAAAGCAATCACCCGGATTTTAACTTCATAACCCAATTTTGTCGCTTTTGTTTCCACACCTTTCAAACCCTCTTCCTGACTACCAGAAAGTTTTGCTTCGCTTTTTTCGGCATCGCCTCTTGACGACGGCGGAGTAACACCAGTCAAAATGGAAGTTAAAACTCCTGATAAAAATCTTAAAAAAGCCGAAAATACTCCACTTATAACGCCTTCTTTATTCATAGTACCGGATTTAACCGCATTAATGTGACTACTACCTTTTTTTTGCCAATTATCCGAAAGCGGTTGAGCTAAAATTTGAATCCAAATTTCTTCGGTTTTTTCAACTTTAGACAAAACTCCCGTAATCCCTGACAATGGATCAACTTCAAAATTAAGAAAAGTTTTAATTGGATAAACATCAGGGTTAGTTAATTTCATTTCCGTTCCCGCCATTTTCAACTCCCCTTTTTCAATCTTTTCTCTTTCTTCCAAAACATAATCGTCAACTTGAGCAATTTCGGCAGTGGGATATTGCGAGTAAATTTGTCCCTCCACAAAGTCTTTCAAATGACACGGCACATGGGCGTAGAACTGAATATATTTTTCACGAGAAGCAATTTCAAAAGAAAAATAATCTTGGAATTGACTGCCTTTTTTAAATATTCCATGCAAAGCCGCAAACATTTGTTCCGCCGCCATCGGCGTCTTTTCGTTGTTTTTTGGCACCAAAATTCGCAAAGTTGTAAATTTAAGACTCTTAAACCAGTCCATTTTTTTACGAATTTGGTTTGATTTATAAATTAAAGTAATTACAATAATCGGCACCGCTACTAGAATGATGTAAAAAACTCCTTTATAAATGATTGGTTCAATGTTACTCATATTTTTTATTTTTGTGAGCCAAACAATTTTCAATTGTCGCCCAATTAGTCTCCCCTACTTTTGGCACTAAAATTGCTACTTCATCACCGGCGCAAGCTTTAAAATAAGTTACTGACGCTTGTAAAACGCGATATTTTTTACCATTGGCTGTTACCTGGCAATTGTCGTCTACGCAATTTAAAATGCCGATTAATCTTTTTCTATCAATCGGTCCGATTTGTTTAAAAACAAATGTTCCATCTTCGGCAATAATTAATTTTAATTTATCGCCGGAAACTAATTTTGATTTGGAAGCATAATTTTGAGGCACCGGATATTTTTTGCCAATGGCGTCTATCATTTCCTCGCCGTCAAAAACACCTTCTACCACATTCCCCTTTTCTATTGAACCGTTCAAACTCTTGGCTTCTTCTTGATAAACTTGTTCAAAAAGAATTCTTTTGGCGGTGGCAATTTTATTTTCCGCCTCGTCTAAAATTGTTTTAAGTTCCTTTAATTTTCGATCAGTTGGTTGCATTTTTACCTTTCTATAAGTTTTTAATCGGCTCGTTGCCGCCAGCTGGCGGTTGGGCTGATGAATTGGCCATCGCATCTAGCGCTTCTTGAATTTCAGCCGATACCTCTACCCTTTTTCTGGCTAATTGTCTAGAAGCTGTCCTTGCCTTTTCGCGCACTTCTACGCTGGAGGTAACTTCTGATTTTAAATTCTTCATACTAAACGGTTTAGACGGCGTGCCATCAATTAACAGTTTAGTATATGTATTAAATTTATCCAAATTTGATAAATCTTCCACTGAAACATCAGGAAATTCTTTAATCATAAATTCCGCGTCAGCGGCGCCAATGCGATAACAAATCATTGTGCCAACATTACCAATGACGGCATCGCGAATATTTTCTGTCAATTGAGCAATATATTGGTTAGCGACTGCTAAGTTAAGACGATATTTGCGAGCTTCAGAAAGAATGGTGGCAAATGAATCGGTGGTAAAGTTTTGAAATTCATCAACATACAAATAAAAATCTTTACGAACCTCTTCGGCAATATCAGCCCGCGAAAAAGCGGCCATTTGAATTTTAGAAACTAAAATCATTCCCAAAAGACTGGAGTTGACTTCACCAATTTTTCCCTTGCTTAAATTGATTAATATTATTTTTCCTTCATCCATCGCCTGACGAATATTAAAAGACGATTTTTTCTGACCAATAATATTGCGCATTAATTCGTTGGTAGTAAAACGACCAAATTTGGAAATAAAATAATTATACATTTCCGATTTATGAAAATCAGCTGTTTTAGCCAGTTGCTGTTGCCAAAAGTTTTTAACAATTTGATCTTGAACATAACCGACCAAACGATCCCTAAAAGCATCATCGGTGAAAATTCGCGGGACATCTAACAGAGTTCCTCCACCCGGTTGCGCCATAATTGTCAAGGCGGCATTTCTGAACCAATGTTCCCATTGCGGTCCAACAATACCGGTTTGCCCCGGATCAAATAATTTGTAAAATATTTGAATTGCTTCTTGAATCAGAAAATCACGCTCTTCTAAGGTTTTCCATTCCAGCAAATTAAGTCCCATTGGGAATTCCATATCTGACGGATCAAAATAGATAACATCATTAATCCGATTTTCGGGAATTTTACCCAAAATATCTTCTACCGCATCGCCGTTAGGATCAATAAAACAACACCCCAATCCTTGATTCATATCTTGCTCAAACATATTGGTGTATAAGGTTGTTTTACCCACACCGGTTTTACCAATCATAAAAATATGGCGGCGACGATCATCAAGTTTAATTTTAACTGGTTTTTTAATGCCCCGATAAATACTTTCTCCTAAAACGGTTCCTTCAGTTGGCAGACTCGCCGGTGGCGCCATTTCTTTTGCCAGTAGCCAACTAATATTAGGAGTTTGCGTAAAAACACCCGGAAAATGAAAAACAGAAGCTAGTTCTTCGGTATTAAGGATAAATTTATTCTTGGTTATGCGTCGCAAAATGTAATCACGGATTGTCCGCTCGTCGCCTGATTTAACCTTAAAACCATTGGAATCCGGCGTCCCAAACTGACCAAAAGATGTGGTAATATTTTTAAGATTCATTACTGCCTCGGCTGATGTTGGCGCCGTCGTCACAATTCTAATAGCTGTTGTTAGCCCGGTTTTAGCTGATTTTTCTTGCAAAGCTTTTAATGTTTGCTCTTGTATTGGGGTTAATAGATTTTGTTTTTTTAAATCCCCTGCCCCCGAAGGACTCTCTTTTTGACCATGAAAGACACCTGACAGAGCTTCAAATATAAAATTAGTCATTTTCAAATACCATTTGTCGGAATAAAATGATTTGCCTTCTTGGATTTTCTTCGCCATCATAAAAGAACTTTTTTGCCAATCATCGGTTGTCGGCGCCATAATAAGTTGAATTGACGCGCCGGAATCTGGTCCTAGTTTTGATAAAGCGTTAGTCAAGGCGTTTAAGGGGTCAGATTCCAAATAACGATAAGTTTTAATCGGCAAAACAAACTTTTTCAAAAGTTTTAATTCAGAACTTGCCATTGCTCCTTTTCTGGACTTAAAAATATTAGGAATTTTTGCTTTAACAATTTTAGAGGTTGGCCAATAAGAATTAATTTGCCTCTCAATAACACTTTCAATTTCCTGCGGACAGACGCAGAAAAAACCCATTTTACCTTCTAGAGCAACAATTTCCAATGAAATTTGAGTTTGCAAATTATAGATTTTTTTCTCAAATTTATTTTCATAAAGACTGCCTAAAGAAGAGAAAAATTGTTCCGCTACGGCAATTTTGTCCTGAAAATCTTTGGCATGACTTGCTTCTGCTTGACTCTTTTCTTGAGGAATGCTAATTTCAAAAATCCGCAGATTTTTAACTCTTTCAAGTTCGTATTTCAATTTATTAGCCAAAAAAATAGACCTAATAATATAGCAAATTATAAATACAAAAAATAAGAAACCAACAGTAATAAAAATATTAAAAAGATCACTACCTACTTCCAAAATCCCTCCTTAAATTATCCTTGTAAGTCATTAATCTGATCTTGTAAATCTCCTGCTTGAGGCAATGTATATAAATCATTAAAAGCTACATCACCTTCAGAAATTGTTGGTAATTGATTATCTTGTTTTACCACCGGTTCTGGCGGTTCAACCTGAACTTCACCTAGCTCTTCAACCACCATTTCAGGTTGAGCTACTTCTATTTCTTGTTCTTCAGATTCTGGTGTTGGCAAGTTTTCTACAGGTTTAACATCTAAACTTTCCGGAGCTTTTACTTCAGGTTCAACAATCTGCCCCAAAGGTTCATTATTATTCACATTTTGATTCATTAAGTTTTCTCCTACTATTATTAGTATATAACTAGAGCGTTTAAAACAAAAGACCTTCCCTTATTTTTCTGGTCAGCTCTTGAAGAATAAAAAGATTATGCAAACTTGCTAGCCGCATGCCCAACATTTCTTTTTCTCTGACAAGATGAGAAATATAGGCTCGCGAGTAACCTAAACTGCAAGCGGGACATTTGCAACCCTCCATCATTATTTTTTGATCGTGGGAATATTTAGATTTTCGTAGATCTATTTTGGTAAATTTTTTCCAATTTTCTGTCTGCCAAATTGTGCCGTGACGGCCCAGTCTGGTTGGCAAAACACAATCAAACATATCAAAACCGTAACTTACAGCTTTAATAATGTCTTCCGGTTCCCCTACTCCCATTAAATAATGAGGTTTGTCTTTAGGTAATTTTGGTCCCACCCATTTTAGTACATTATACATATGAGTTTTGCCTTCACCAACTGAAACTCCACCAACTGCGATGCCATCAAAGGGAAGTTTTGAGATAAATTTGGTTGATTCTTCCCTTAAATCTTTATAAACAGAACCTTGAATGATACCGAAAAGAGCTTGTTTTTTATTACCCTTTTCCTGCCAATAATCGGAAGCCTTCTTTGCCCAAAGATGAGTTGACTCCATTGACTCTTGGGCTTGTTTCTTGGTAGCCGGAAATGCGGTGCATTCGTCTAAAACCATCATGATATCTGAACCAAGATTTTTTTGAATCTCAATCACTTTTTCCGGGGTAAAAAGATGTTTTGAACCGTCAAGATGAGATTTAAAAACAACGCCCTCTTTTTTTAGTTTAACTAGATTTAAATTTTTGCTCAAAGAAAAAACTTGATAACCACCGGAATCAGTTAAAATTGATTCTTCCCAATTCATAAATTTGTGCAAACCGCCAAGTTCTTTAATTAAAGTATCGCCCGGACGCAAATAAAGATGGTAAGTGTTACCTAAAATTATTTTAAAACCAAGATTTTTAAGTTCTTCAAAACTAATGCCTTTGACTGTTCCGCGAGTGGCGCAAGGCATAAAAACCGGGGTTTCAATCTTGCCATGAGAAGTTTCAAGCACCCCTGTTCTTGCCAGTGAATTTTTAGATTGTTTAGTAACTTTAAATTTAAACATCTTAAATACTATACCATAAATTAAAGATAAGAAAAAGCCCCGCGCGATTGCACAGGGCTTTGATAATGAAAGGAATAGTTTATCTCTGGCTTCTGGCCAGAACCTTGTTCGGAGGAGATAGCCTCTCAAATAATGTAATATTCACATCACTTGAGTTCATTCCTTGACTCACTATGTATTGCCAGAAATTACTCCGACCTCTATGAGTCAATCTGTAAGCGACGCCACTGTGTAACCGGAATGTTGACTGAATTGCCTCAATCCGGCTAAATCTTTCTGGCTCTTCACAAGTTTCCCAGTGAGAAGAATTCGGCACAGTTGGATGATACAATAAGGTCAAGATGACCCTATCAGGGGTAATACTAAGTCGCTGGGCGCATGCCTCAACAACTGACATATCGTGTTCAGTCAATCGTTCAGCGTAATACTCCTCCTGAACAACCTCCCACCACCCTGGCCATTTTAAGGTGTTTGTGTATGTCCCCGATCTGTAAGAACAGAAAAAGGACATTAGAAGTACCAGTATAACCAGAATCTTCACTATCAATACTCGCTTTTTCAACTTTTATCCTCCTTGACTTGAAAATCAGCTTATATCTTACCATATATTTTGGTCTTTGTCAATGGGAGGTAGGCTCTATGTCAAATAATGTGGTATAAAAGTAAGCCAATTGGGATGAAAGC
>CAYZMA010000006.1:10907-36705 GCA_964479405.1 uncultured Candidatus Saccharibacteria bacterium | reverse complement strand
TTACCCAAAACGCATCTTAGTTTGAGTAAATTAAAGCTTTATTCAACGGCCTCATTTTGTTCCAATTGAACCATGTAATTCATACCTCTTTTCCGCGATCGCGAAAAAGTTACTACAAATATAATCTGTTATTTAACGAGTATTTCAAAATAGTTATAAGTATCTCTTAAAGTTTTTTCTAAAGCTATTTTGGGCGCCCATCCAAGAACACTAACTTTTGAAGAGTCTACGCAATTTTTTTCTATATCCGAAGGACGCATTTTTTTAGAATCGATTTTGTAACTTATATTCTTACTCGATATTTTTATCAGCATTTCCAATATTTTTTTAACTTCAATAGTTTTACCCGTACCAATATTATAGATTTCGCCCGACATTCCTTTTCGCATAATTAATTCATACGCCCTAACACAATCACGAACATCAAACAAATCTCGCTGGGCCGAAAGATTCCCAATAATAATTTCGGCATCATCTTTAGCTTTGGTAATTTGACTACAAAAATCCGGTACCGCAAAACCTAATTTTTGACCAGGACCAGTGTGATTAGATGCGCGCGTGATGACTATTTTGATCTTTCCATTTTGATATTTAAGCCCTTCTTCTTCCATTTTAATTTTACTTTGATCGTAAAAACTTTTAGTATCAATTTTGCCATCCTCTTTAACACAAACGGGAGTATTACCATAAACATAAGCAGTCGAGGCAAGTAATATTCTTACTGGCTTACCGATAACTTTTAGTGCTTTTAAGATATTCAGAGTCCCCTCAATATTGACTTTAAAAATAAGATCTTTATCTTTGCCGGCACCGGAGGCAAAACCCGCCAAATGATAAATTTGGTCCGGTTTTATTTTTTCTAAATAAGCTTTAACTTCCGCATATTTTGTAATATCGGCTTGTTTAAAATCCAAAGGGAAAATTATATTTTCCTTGTTTTTTTTAAGCAGTTCAATTAAATGCTTACCAACGAAACCATTAGAACCAGTCACGATAATCTTCATAATTAAATCTAAAATTTTGGTTTTTTACCCCATACGATACTGTTGCAAAGCATCCAAATCTTTTTTAACTCGTTCGGTTAATAAACGTTTAGTATCAGCCTCTACCATCATTTTAACTAAACTATTAAAATCTGTTTCTGGTTCCCAACCTAATTTCTTTTTGGCTTTAGTAATATCAGCTTTTAGTTCAACTACTTCTGCAGGGCGCAAAAACTTCGGATCAACTTTGACATATTTTTCCCATTCTTTGATTCCCGCCGCTTTGAAAGCCACTTCAACAAAATCTCGAACAGTATGATTTATACCTGTACCAATAACGTAATCGTTAGGTTTATCTTGCTGGAGCATTAGCCACATCGCTTTAATATAGTCGCCAGCAAAACCCCAATCACGTTTTGCATCCAGATTTCCCAATTTTAATTCGTCAGCAAGTCCTAATTTAATCCGGGCCACGCCATCAGTAATTTTTCGAGTCACAAATTCAATCCCGCGACGCGGACTTTCGTGGTTAAATAAAATTCCAGAACATGCAAAAAGCCCGTAGCTTTCGCGATAGTTGATAGTTATATAATGACCAAAAACTTTACTGACAGCATACGGACTTCGTGGTTCAAATTTGGTTTTTTCGTTTTGTGGCGCGAGAGCTGATCCAAACATTTCCGAACTTGAAGCTTGGTAAAATTTAGCTTTTGGACATGCTTGCCGCATAGCTTCTAAAACTCTCAAAACTCCAAGTCCTGTAAATTCACCTGTTGCCAAAGGTTCATTCCACGAATCTTTAACAAAACTTTGAGCCGCTAAATTATAGATTTCGTCAGGTTGAATTTCTTGTAACAAGGCGGTAATCGAAGATTGATCTATCAAATCACCATAAACAAGCTCAATTTTGTCTAAAATATGACTAATTCTTTCTAAATTCGGCGTGCTTGTCCGGCGAACCATACCAAAAACTTTGTAACCTTTTTCCAATAAAAAATCTGCCAAGTACGATCCATCTTGTCCAGTAATGCCAGTGATAAAAGCAATTTTTTGCTTTTTTGGTTGAATTTCTTTTAAATTATTGGGCATTTTTTATTTCCTAAAATTATAATTTTTAATCATTAATTTTAGCATATTTGAGCAATTTGTCAAGTGCAATTTTGCCAGCGTCTTTATCTTTGGAATCAATTTCCTCGGCTTTGACAATTTCACCCAGCGCCAAACCAATTTTAATCATTCTTTCCGACTGGGGTATTAATTCCTGACGAAATTCAGCTTCGGATTTTTTAAGATTTTCCAAATATTTTTCAAAAGTCATTCCCATTGGCGCAACTTTGGAACGAATGTCATTAATTTGTCGATCATTTTCTTGCTCAATTAAACTTTCAGGAATTTCAATAGTTGTAATTTTTAAGAGTTCCTCTAAAACATGATTTTCTAAATTCTTTCTTTGAACTTCTTTTTTTTGTAAAATAATATCTTCGGAAATTGCTTTTTTTAAATCTTCTAATGAATTTTTTTGAAAATCTTTGGCAAAAGCATCGTCTAATTTTGGCAAGATAACTTCCTGCGTTTCCAAAATTTCAACTTTAAAATCAATTGGTTTTTTCAAATTCTTAGGATCTTTTGGATCGGCTAATTCCACCATAAATTCTTTTTTGTCGCCTTTTTTAAGACCGGTTAATTTTTTTTCAAAATCAGGAATAATTGTGCCACTGCCCAAAATGACCGGATAATGTTGGCTTGATAAATTTTCAATCTGAACACCTTTTTCAAATCCGGAAAAATTAATTTCGGCTCTGTCGCCAATTTTCAAAGGGCTATCAATGTCAGTAAAAGTCGCTTTTTGCCTTAGTAAATGCGAGAGAACTTGATCTACTTCTTCGTCAGTAACTTTAATTTCTTTATCAGGCTTTTCTTTAATTTTTATCTTTTTGTAGTCGCCAATTTTTACTTCCGGCAAAACATCTACTTCCAATTCATATTCTAATTCAGCAGTGTCAACCGTAAGGTCTTTTAGAACTTTAATGTTGACTTTTGGTTGAGCAACGGGTAAAATATTTTCTTTTTTCAAAGCAGTGGAATAGGTTTCTTTCAAAGCTAAATCCAAAATTTCTGAATTAAGCCGATTTTCGCCAATAGCCGAAATTGTTAAAGCTCGTGGCGCGGCCCCTTTACGAAAACCTTTGACTTCCACGCTTGGCGCCAATTTATTATAAGCCAGACTAAAAAAGCCTCGCATTTCCGGAGAGCTAACTTTAATAGTTAATTTAATTTTTGATTTTTCTAAATTTTCTTTTTTAATTTCCATAGTTTAAAATATAGCACGTTCTTCTTTAAAAGTCTATCCACCCATGACACATCCGACTTTAGACTTTACACATCCGATGTGTTAATTCAATACTTCCAACCCCGGTAGTTTTTTGCCAGAGAGATATTCTAAAGTCGCGCCACCGCCGGTGGAAAGAAAATCAAATTTATCTTGCAAATTATTTTGACGAATAAACGAAGTTGTATCACCGCCCCCAGCGAATTTTTTGGCAGATGATGCAACTATTGCTTCGGCAATTTCTTTAGAACCAATTGAATATTCCGGATCTTCATATTTTCCCATTGTTCCCGCCCAAAAAATTGTTTTAGCGCTTTCTATTATTTTTTTAAATAATGCAATTGTTTTTGGTCCAATATCAAAACCAGTCAGTTTCGGCAAACCATCAATCGGTAAGACTATCTTTGGCGATAATTGTTCTTTTTCTTTTTGAAGAACATTTGCAACCACACCACCAACTAAAATCTTATCTGCTATAGGCAGTAGTCCATCAATCACCGGTTTTTTGTCTTCAATTTTTGCTCCGCCGACAATAACAATAAACGGTCTGACAGGGCTTTCTAAAATTTTACTTAAATTCTCCACTTCTTTTTGAACACTCATGCCAGCATACGATGGCAAAAGTTTAGCCACCCCTACCGTTGATGCGTGATTTCTGTGGCACGTGGCAAAAGCATCTTGGACAAACAAATCTTGACCGGCGATTAAGTGTTCTGTAAATTCCGGATTATTTTCTTCTTCACCAGCATTAAACCGCAAGTTTTCTAAAATCTGCCAATTTAAGTGCGTTCCCAAAAGTTCAATTAATTTATCTTCCACCGGTCGCATTTTGAGTTCTGTTACTTCTTCACTATTCGGCCTTCCGATGTGTCCAATTATAGTAACTTTCGCCCCATTTTCTAAGAGATATTTTAGTGTTGGAATACTGGCCTGCAATCTTTCATCATCAGTAACTTGTTCATCTTTAACTGGAACATCGCTGTCAATGCGAACTAAAACATTTTTATTTTCAACTTTAATTTCTTGTATCTTTTTCATATCTTATTATTTGGCGATCCAGCCGCCGTCAACCACAAGCGTGTGGCCGGTGACAAAATCAGATTCGTCGGAAGCTAAATACAAAGCGGCGTAGGCAATATCTTCCGGCTCGCCTAGACGACCAATTGGCGTTTGCGCCAGCATTCCTTCAGCCATTTTCGGATCTTTTAAAATATCAGTGGTCATGGCTGTTTTAATAATTCCTGGCGCAATCGCATTGACATTAATTTTTTTTGATGCTAAATCCAAAGCCATTTCCTTGGTCATATTAACTACACCGCCTTTGGCGGCGCAATAAGCAGTAATTCCTTGAAAACCCACTAGTCCAGCAATGGAAGCGGTATTAATAATTTTGCCTTTACCGCGTTTTTCCATTTCCGGCACCGCAAATTTGACCCCCAAAAATACTCCTTTCAAATCAACATCAATGGTTTTCTGCCAAATTTCATCGGTAGTGTTAGCAAGATCAGCCATTAAAGCCACGCCGGCATTATTAACTAAAATATCCAAACCGCCAAATTTTTCCACCGCCACTTTAACCATCGCTTCTACTTCATTGGATTTAGAAACATCGGCTTGAACAAATTCCGCTTGACCACCGGCATCAATAATGTTTTTAATAGTTTCTTGACCACCTTCCGGTTTGTAGTCAGCAACTATTACTTTTGCCCCCTCTTTGGCAAAAACTTCGGCCATCGCTCGGCCAATCCCCGACCCAGCCCCAGTTATAATCGCCACCTTGTTTTGTAATCTAGACATTTTTCTCCTTTTTTATATTTCGGAATACTGAAATTCCACGCAAAGCAATAGCTTTGCTATATTTTACAAATTCTTGCTTTTTGGACATTATAAGTAGTATGAAGATATTTTTGAGCCAGTTCCGAGCCAGCACAACCTAAAAATTCATCATAGACTTGTTTTAAAATAGGATTTTCGTGAGCTTTGCGAACTGGTTTTCCTTCATCAATTTTATACAAAGCTTCTCGCCTCTTATTAATAATTTCTTGTCTTTGCGGTTTTGGTTGTCCGCCACCACCAACGCATCCGCCCGGACAAGCCATTACTTCAACATAGTGATAAATTTCACCTTTTTTAATTTCGGCAATAATTTTTTCGGCATTTGCAAGACCGGTAGCAATGGCAATTTTTATTTCCTTACCGCCAACATTCAAAGTCGCTTTTTTAATACCTTCCATTCCCCGAAATTCTTGGTAGTCTATTTTTTCAATTTTTTCATTATGAAAAATGTCAGCAAAAGTTCTGACCGCCGATTCCATTACTCCGCCTGATGCGCCGTAAATTGCCCCTGCGCCTGTCGCCTCACCCAAAGGCGCGTCAAATTTAGTTGGTTCTAAATTCGGCAAATCAATCTTTTCAGTTTTTACCATTTTAATAAATTCGCGGGTAGTTAAAACAAAATCGACATCCCATTGTCCAGATTTATCTTCACCCTCTCGTCGTGATTCGTATTTTTTCGCCACGCAAGGCATAATAGAAACGACCGAAATATTAGCTGGATCAATTTTCTGTTTTTTGGCAAAATATGTTTTTATTAAAACTGCCAAACATTCTTGCGGTGATCTAACCGATGTAATATTTTTAATCAACTCCGGATGAAAATCTTCAATAAATTTTACTCGCGCCGGACAACACGATGTTAGTAAGGGCGTCGTCCCCTGTTCAATTCTCTCTTTTAGATCATAAGCTTCTTCATAAGTAGTAAAATCAGCCCCTAAATTAACATCAAAAACAAAATCAAAACCAAGTTTTTTCAAAGCGGTAATCATTTGCCCTTCCAAATTATCTTCAGGATTCTTACCGAATGATTCACCTAAACTCACCCGCACAGAAGGAGCAATTTGAGCAATAACCACTTTGTTTGGATTAGCGAGATCTTTTTTAACATCTTCAATATTTTCTTTTTCAGAAAACGTCCCAGTTGGACAAGCCAAAATACACTGACCGCAACGAGTGCAATTACTTTCAGTTACTTTTAATTTTCCATCAGGCCGAAAATAGACGCAATCTTCCACCTTTGTTTCAACGGGTATCCCTAAATTATTGTATTCCAAACAAGCGGTGCGACAAAGACCACAGCCAATGCATTTTGCCTCGTCGCGCGTCAAAGCAATATCGTCAAAATCGCGAAAAGGTTTGCCTTTTTGGTTTTGCACAACATTTTGATGCGGTTTTAATTCAAAATTTTGACCGTTAATTTCAACTGCCATTTTTCCTCTTATTTCTTATATGTTGTTCTAAAAAGAACAACCGTACCAATGAGCAAAAAGACAATTGAAACCGTGGTCAAAACCGTCACCGATTGACTGTAAGTTGTGGTAGATGCTGAAGCAAAAAGTCTATCCGCGCCTAAAAGTAAAACCCCAATAATTAAAGTCGCAGTTCCTGCAATAATTTGTTGATTTTTTTTCATTTTAAAATATTATTTGTGGGCGTCTAAAAACGCTTTTAAAACATCTTTTGTCTGGAAACCAACTAAACGATCGCCGTTTTCAGCAATAAAAGTTGGTGTGCCAGTAACATTAAATTGTTGTCCTAATTCTGGTTTTTCACCCACATTCATTGGTTTTACTTTATATCCTTCTTGGACTAAAGGTGTTAAAACTTCATTTTCTTCCTTTACACACCAATGACAAAAGTCAGAATAAAAAAACATCACTTTGGCATCTTCGGCAAAAAAAGGTTTGGCTGTAGAAATACCGGCAACTTGTTGACTTTCTGTTGAAGGCAAAGGATTGGCAATGACTTTCTTTTTAGAAAGTTTAAGATAGCCTACTAATCCCAGTCCTACTACTAATATTAAAGCGATGATACTAACTAATGCCCAATCTTTTCGCATAAATACTCCTTTACTTTTTATTATTAATATATTGACAAAATTTTACTAACCGGTAAGAATAGCCCATTTCATTGTCGTACCAAGCTACTACTCTGACCAGATTACCATCAACCACCTGTGTTGACAAAAGATCAACAATCGCGCCATGAGGATTGCCTTTAAAGTCAGTGGAAACTAAAGGTTCGGCTGAAACATCAATCGCTTCCTGATATTTTGGATCACTGGCTGATTTTTTAAATGCTTCATTTATTTCTTCTTTAGTGGTATTTTTTTCTAACAAAGCAACAAATTCTAAAAGAGAAACTGTAGCAGTCGGGACGCGGTAGGAAATACCATCCATTTTATCTTTTAAGTCAGGAAGAACCTCCGTGGCAGCAACGGTGGCGCCAGTCGTAGTCGGAATAATTGACAGAGCCGCCGCTCTTGCCCGGCGTAAATCTTTATGTGCATCGTCTTGCAATCGTTGATCCATAGTATAAGAGTGAATCGTGGTCATGGTTGATTTTAAAATTTTAAAATTTTTGTGCAAAACATCAGCCACCGGAGCGAGGGCATTAGTCGTGCATGAAGCCATAGAAATAACTTTATTTGCCGGGTCAAATTCCTCTTCATTTATTCCTAAAACAATTGTTTTGATTTTTTCTTTCCCGACGACTTCATGTCGGGACTCCGACCCTTGCGTCGGAGCACCCTTGCAAGGAGCGGTTACAATTACATTTTTTGCGCCGGCGGTAATATGTTTTGAAGCGCTATCGTAAGTTGTAAAAACACCGGTGGATTCAATGACTAAATCAACACCCAAATCTTTCCAAGGTAAATTGGCAGGATCTTTTTCAGACAACATCTTGATTGTTTTATTGCCAATTTGCAAACTATCATTTTGAACCACAATTTCACTTTCAAATTTGCCGTAATTTGAATCATATTTAAGTAAATGGGCAAGGGTTTTGAGATCACCAAGATCGTTAATGGCAACAATTTCTAGATTCTCGGCAAAAGCGGCCCGGAAAAAAGTCCGACCGATTCTCCCAAAACCATTAATCGCTATTTTCATTTATTTATTCTCCTATTTATTTATTTTATCATAAGTTTTAGCTAAATCGCAAACTCTCAGCTGGCCAGCGATATTCTTTAACCTTCTTTTTAATCGTATTTGATGATAATAATCCTTCCTGCGCGCCAATTTTACCCACCACTGAAGCCGAATTAACTACTCCCCATTTCAAACATTCCTGCAAAGGTAGTTCTTTCATTCTGGCTGCTAAAAAACCAGTTGAAAATGCATCACCCGCGCCGGTGGCATCAATACGATGACCCGGGTAAATACCCACTTTCAAAAATTTTTCCTCGCTATAAACGTAAGCGCCTTCTTTGCCATCGGTAATAACAACTGTTTTTGGACCGGAAAAGCTGATTACTTTCATTATATCTTTAATTTGAGGCGTACCAGAAAGTCCGGACATAATATGCGCTTCTTCACGATTTAAAAAGATAACTTCCATCAATCTTTTTAGACCGCCCAGACTTTCAAGTCCGCGGTTAATTTGAACCGAACCGGGATTAATGGCTACTTTAAGATTTTTTTTAACAATTTCGCTAGTCACTTGATTATAAATGTCTTCAAAACCTTGAGCCATTGGTCCCAAATATACCCAATTGGCAGTAATTTCTTTAGGCAGGACAAAATCTGAAGGTTTGAAAGCATGATAAACAAAAATTGTCCTTTCACCTTTGTAAGAAACAATCACCGAAAAACTGCTTTTACGATTTTTGTAAATTTTTAAATTTTCCACTCCAACTTTTTTAGCTTTAATGTCTAAAACAAGTTCACTACCCACACTATCACCACCAACCGCCGAAATAAGTCCAGTATTAAAACCAGCCTTACCCAGCCCCACTGCTACATTAGCGGCCGTGCCACCAACTGAAAAAGAAACATCCGAAATATCAATTTTATCGCCTAAACCAAAAACAAGGAACTTATCAAAAGGTTCTTTACTTTCAATTTCTTCATCTGAAACCGGTTTTTCCATATCGGAAAGATCGGGAAAAACAAAAATATCCCGCATCACATCGCCAATTGTAATAATGTCATAATTCATTTAAGCTTTTCCATTTGATCCAAATAATCTAATTTTTCTCTCCACTAATGCTTGGACTTTTACCATTACTTCTTCCAAAATCTCGCGCGGGTCTTGCTCGTTGGGATTTTCTTTTAAAATCTCTCGGAGGTCTTTGGTAAATTCGTGGCGAATATCGGTATCAATATTTACTTTGCAAATGCCATTTTCAATTGCTTGTCGTATGTTTCCGTCCGGCACACCCGAACCGCCATGTAAAACTAAGGGAATTTCGGTTAAAGATTTTATCTTTTTAAGAAGCTCAATGTTTAGATTTTCCCCAACCCCAACTCCGTGAGACGAACCAATAGAAAGAGCCAGAAAATCAACATTAGTTTTTTGGGCAAATTCCAAAACATCGTCAGGATTAGTCAGTTGACTTTTACTTACTCCCGCTTTGCCTAGATGACCCAATTCGCCTTCGCAGGGAATATTTTTTTCATGAGCAAGCATTACCGCTTCGGTTGTCATTTGGGTATTTTTTTCTAAGAAAAATTCCGAGCCGTCAAACATCACTGAAGTATAGTCGGCACTAAGACACTCTTTTACAATATGAATACTTTTGCCGTGATCCAAATGAAGAGCCACCGGCACACTGGCGCTTTTAGCTTCTTCTCTAATTAAAGCAGCTAAAGTTTCAATGCCTCCAAACTGAATTGCTTTTTCCGAAGTAGCAACAATGACCGGCGCTTTTTGCGCCACTGCCGCTTTGACAATCGCTTTTGTAATTTCCAAATCGGAAGTATTAAAACAACCTACGGCATATTTGCCTCGCTGGGCATCAAGAATCATTTGTTTTGATGTTACTAACATTTAGCTAGTTCCTCCTGCTCCGCGACAAATACTAATAAATTCTTTGGCTTTGAGCGATGAGCCACCGGCTAAAACTCCATCAATTTCCGGTTGGTACATAAATTCAGAGACATTGCCAGAATCAACCGAGCCGCCATAAAGAATTCTGACTCGTTCAGCCAGCGACTGGTTATATTTTTTGGCAAATACCGCCCGTAATTTTTCAATCACCGAGGCGGCATAGCCACCGGTGGCGGCATGACCCGTGCCAATCGCCCAAACCGGCTCATAAGCAACAATTATTTTTTCAGCTTTTTCAGCCGTTACACCCTTTAAGGCTTCTGCTAATTGGTGAGTTATGTCCGACTTTATATCTACTTGAGTAGGTCGACCTCGGCCTCTTTTTTCTTCCGATATTTTTTTAAGTTCCCCGACACAAACAATTGGCGTCAGGCCGTGATTAAAAGCGGAATGAATTTTATCGTTAATTAAAGCGTTAGATTCATTAAAATGCGACCGTCTTTCACTGTGGCCTAAAATGACATATTTGACTAAATTTTTAATCATTACCGGCGAAATTTCACCGGTCATTGCTCCCGAATCAGCAAACCACATATTTTGAGCGCCGAGTGAGAGATTTTTCGGCGCTTTTTCCAAATCTTCCGCCAAAGGCACCAACCAAGTAAAAGGCGGACAAAGAACAATTTCCACGCAGTCTAAATCTTCGGCCGCTTTTTTGATTGAATTTGCCAGTACAACTGCATCAGAAAGGGTGGTATTCATTTTCCAATTGCCAACAATTATAGGTCTTCGCATGTAACTCCTTTTTTATCTTCTATTTAAATATACAGTGAGAAAGAAAAAATTACAAAATTATTTTAAGCTTTTTTGGTGACGCAAACGATAGTAAGAGATAGCAAAACGATGGGCTTCGTCGCGAATCCTTAAAAGTAATTTTTTATCAACACTTAATTTTTCGTCGGCAATTATTTCGTCTTTATCCCTTTTTGGCCCTTTGGCAATACCAACCACCGGAATTTCTAATTTTTTATCTTTTAGAACTTCTTTGGCGCCATTGACCTGTCCTTTACCACCATCAACTAAAATCAAGTTTGGATTGGGCCACTCACTATGTTCAAACCGTCGGCGAAATATTTCAGAAAGCATAGCAATGTCATTTGCGCCTGAAACTGTTTTTATTTTAAACTTACGATATTGAGCTTTGTCAATCAGTCCTTCACTAAAAACCACCATCGAACCCACAGCGAAAGCGCCGGAAATGTTAGAAATGTCATAGGCTTCAATTCGCTCTGGGACATCTTCAGGATGTTTTAAATCGTCTTCGGCAATTAAAGCCACATCTTGAATATGACGCAAAGCAAAAACAGTATCACGAAGTTTGGCCGCTTTTTCAAATTCCAAATTTTTTGCTAGTTCTTTCATCTGCTTTTCAACATCGCGAATAACCTCTTTTTTATGTCCCTGCAAAAAAAGCCTGATTTGTTTGACTGTTCTTTGGTAATCTTTTTGATCCACTTTGCCGGCGCAAACTCCCGGACACATCCCCAAATGATATTCAAAACAGGCTTTGCCTGACATTGGTTTGCAAGAAGCTCTGAAAGGAAAAATTTTGCGAAGAATTTGCAGAGCTTCTCTGACTTGACCGCTTGACGGAAAAGGTCCGAAAAACTCGCCTTCGGGTAGTTTTTGAGTCAGACGCGCCGGCATTACCCTTGGCCAATCTTCTTTAGTGATAAAAATACCCAAAAAAGTTTTATCGTCTTTAAGTTTTATATTATATTTGGGTTTATATTTTTTAATTAAATTGCTTTCCGAAAACAGGGCTTCAATGACCGAATCGGTTTTTTGAATTTCAATTACCTTTACTTGTTCCAGCATTTTTTCCAACCGCGTTTCTTGCGGTCGTTGAAAATAGCTTAAAACGCGATGACGCAAGCTTGATGCTTTACCAATATATAAAGGAGTCTGTTTTTCATCGCGCATAATATAAATTCCCGGCACCTCCGGAAACTTTTTGATTTTAGAAATTAATTTAGTATTATCCATAACGGTTTGATTATATCACCTTTTTACCTTTTCAAAACTTTTTGTAAAAATTGGCCAGTGTAGGATTTTTCAATTTTTATAATTTCTTCGGGAGTGCCGGTTGCCATAATTTTACCGCCATCATCGCCACCTTCGGGACCAAGATCAATAATATAATCGCAAGTTTTAATGACATCTAAATTGTGTTCAATCACTACCACGGTATTGCCAGCATCAACTAAGCGATGCAGGACTTCTAACAATTTTTTAATATCGTCAAAATGCAAGCCGGTTGTCGGCTCATCTAAAATATACAAAGTTTTGCCCGTCGCCCGTTTGGCAAGTTCCGTTGCAAGTTTAACCCGTTGGGCTTCCCCACCAGATAAAGTCGTTGCCGCTTGGCCCAAATGGATATAGCCCAAACCAACATCGGCAAGGGTTCTTAAAACATCGGCAATTTTTGGAATGCTAGTAAAGAAATCTCGTGCTTCTAAAACCGTCATCGCTAGAACATCGGCAATTGACTTGCCTTTAAATTTAACTTCCAAAGTCTCGCGATTAAATCGTTTGCCCTCACAAACATCGCACGGAATATAAACATCGGGCAAAAAGTGCATCTCAATTTTTAGAATGCCATCGCCCTGACAATTATCGCACCGACCACCCACGACATTA
Organism: uncultured Candidatus Saccharibacteria bacterium; assembly: GCA_964479405.1. Classification (GTDB taxonomy): domain Bacteria; phylum Patescibacteriota; class UBA1384; order UBA12157; family JAENIV01; genus JAMCZU01. Next base: position 23,865 of record CAYZMA010000006.1, on the reverse strand, counting down.
AAGCTAAATCTGCCCGGCTGATAACCACGGATTTTAGCTTCGCGAGTCTTCGCAAACAATTCTCTAATATCGGTAAAAACGCCGGTGTAAGTGGCTGGATTTGAACGGGGCGTCCGACCAATTGGCGATTGATCAATAATAACACATTTATTTAAATTTTCCACGCCTTCAAGACGAGCGTATTTGCCCGGTTGCTCCAAATTACCGGAAACTTTTCGCGCCACCGCTTTGTATAAAATTTCATTGACTAAACTTGATTTACCAGAACCAGACACGCCCGTCACACAAGTAAAAACTCCCAGTGGAAAATGCACATTAAGATTTTTTAAATTATTTTCATTGGCGCCGATGATACTTACAAAATCACTTTTTATTTTCCGTCTTTTCTTAGGCACTTCAATCTTTTTTTTGCCAGAGAGATATTGACCAGTAATTGATCTTGGCTCATTTTTAATTTCAGAAATATTTCCTTGAGCGACAATTTCCCCGCCAAAGCTACCCGCGCCGGGTCCAATATCAACAATTAAATCAGCCTGACGCATGGTTTCTTCGTCGTGCTCAATTACAATGACAGTATTTCCCAAATTGCGCAAATGCTCCAACGCCTCTAAAAGTCGGCTGTTGTCGCGCGCGTGCAGACCGATTGATGGCTCGTCAAGAATATACAAAACACCAACAAGACCGGAACCAATTTGGGAAGCAAGACGAATTCTTTGCGCTTCACCACCAGCTAAAGTAAAAGCTGTCCGATCTAGTGTTAAATAATCCAAACCCACATTAATTAAAAATTGGAGACGGCTTTTGATTTCTTTTAAAATTCTTTCGGCAATTAAAATTTCTTTTAACGAAAGTTTTAGATTTTCAAAAAATTCTAAAGCCATTTTAACAGACATTTGGGTTACTTCAGAAATATTTTTATTACCAATTCTAACAAGCAAACTTTCTTTTTTGAGTCGCAAGCCCTTGCAAGTTTCACACGGCGTTTGGCTCATATAGCGTTCAATTTCTTTTCTTACATTTGGCGACTCTGTTTGGTGATAACGTCGTTCCAACATGGGAATAATGCCTTCAAATTTAACCCAAAATACATTGGAATGACCGTGGGAAAAATAACGAACTTTAAGTCTTTCTGAAAGCGAGGAACCGTATAAAATTGTTTCCAAATGCTCGCTTTGAAAATTTTTAATCGGCGTATGCTCGGAAAAACCAAAATGCTCCGCCACCGCCCTAAGAATTGCTCCGTAATAATTATTTGGTTTGTAATTTTGTGGGGTAATCGCACCTTGAGCAATTGAAAGATTTTTGTCTGGAATAACTAAATTTGGATCAATTTTCTTTTGCACGCCCAAACCATCACATTTTTGACAAGCGCCATACAGACTATTAAAAGAAAAAATCCGCGGCTCAATTTCCGCTAACCCGACCCCGTGCTCCGAACAAAGTAAATTTTGATTTAACAAAATTTCTTTCCCTTCGTTGTGAGAAATAAGAACTAAACCATTAGCCAACTTAGTAGATTGTTCAATTGCATCAGTCATGCGGCCAATATTTTCAGCGGTAATTTCCAAACTGTCAACAACAATTTCAATTTTGTGTTTGACGTATCGAGAAAGAGTAATTTTTTCTGAAAGTTCTTTAATTTTGCCATTAACTCTAGCCTTAGAAAATCCACGACGAAAAAAGTCATTTAATAATTGATGATATTCCCCCGTTCTACCACGAACAATGGGCGCTAAAATAGTAATTTTGCCAGAATTTAAATCCAAAACTTTTTCCACCATTTGTTCCAAAGAAAGTTTGGTAATTGGCTTGCCACAAACCGGACAATGAGGAATACCAATGCGGGCATAAAGAACTCTTAAATAATCATAAATTTCGGTGACTGTTCCCACAGTTGAACGCGGATTGTGAGAAGCGCCTTTTTGATCAATAGAAATAGAAGGCGAAAGTCCTTCAATTGAATCAACATCGGGTTTTTCCATTTGACCCAGAAATTGCCGAGCGTAGCTTGATAAAGATTCTAAATAACGACGTTGACCTTCGGCAAAAATTGTATCAAACGCCAAAGTGGACTTGCCGGAACCAGAAAGCCCAGTGAATACAATTAATTTGTGACGCGGTAATTCTAAATTAATATTTTTTAAATTATGTTCCCGCGCGCCTTTAATAACAATTTTATCTATCATATTTTTAGTCTCCGCAACTGGATAATTTCATCACGCAAAATGGCCGCTTGTTCAAAATGTAAATCGCAAGCGGCAATTTTCATTTCCTTTTCTTTAGCTTTTATTATGACTGGCAAATCTTCCAAATTTTCAATTTTTATAAATTCCGGGGTTACTTTTGGCTTTAATTCATGATCAATAATACTTTCAATTGATTTTTTAATTGTTGTCGGCGTAATGTGATGTTTTTTATTATAAGTGGTTTGTATTTTTCTGCGACGATTAGTCTCACTTATAGCCCGCGCCATTGAATTGGTAATATTGTCAGCATATAAAATCACACGACCGGAAACATTTCTGGCGGCGCGACCAATAGTTTGAATTAAAGAAACTTCGCTTCGCAAAAAACCTTCTTTGTCAGCATCTAAAATCGCCACCAATGTTACTTCCGGCAAATCCAAACCTTCACGAAGTAAATTAACACCCACCAAACAACTGAATTTTCCTTTTCGCAAATCTTCTAAAATACCTACCCGATCTAGTGTATCAACTTCGCTATGAAGATATTCTGATTTAATTTTATTTTCACGCAGAAGTTCTGATAAATTTTCAGCCATTCGTTTGGTAATAGTTGTTACCAAAACCCTTTCATTTTTACCTGCCCTGATTTTAATTTCAGAAATTAAATCTTGTATTTGATTTTCGGTTGGCCTAATTTCCAACTGCGGATCAACTAATCCAGTTGGTCTAATTATTTGCTCCACAATTTTTTTAGAATGTTGCCTTTCGTAACTTGCCGGCGTGGCGGTAGTAAAAATTGCTTGTTTTATTTTTTGCTCAAATTCTGGAAATCTAAGTGGACGATTATCGTAAGCGCTAGGCAAGCGAAAACCATTTTTGACCAACGCGTCTTTGCGCGATTTGTCGCCGGCAAACATACCATAAATTTGAGGCACCGTTACATGCGATTCGTCAATGACTAGTAAAAAATCTTCGGGAAAATAATCAATCAAAGTATAAGGCGGTTGACCGGGCTTTCGCCCTGTTAAGTAGCGCGAATAATTTTCAATTCCCGGACAATAACCAATTTCTTTGAGCATTTCTAAATCAAAATTTGTCCGTCGTTCCAATCTTTCGGCTTCAAGTAATTTACCATCTTTCCGAAAATAATTTAATCTTTCCGCTAATTCTTTTTTAATTTTTAAAGTTGCTTTTTCTAACGATTTTGGCTCAACCACAAAGTGCTTAGCCGGACGCAAAGTAAAACTTTCTTCTTCGACAATTTTTTTCATCGTCAAATTTTCAAAACGGGTAATTTTTGAAATAATGTTGTCTTCAAATTCAATTCTAATAATCTCTTCTTTGTCTATGGGCATAATTTCTAGAGTTTGACCGTGAAGACGAAATCGGCCTCTTTCCAAAATTTCACTGCGAGTAAAATAAAGTTCCACTAAACTTTGGATTATTTCGTTACGATTAACTACTGCCCTTTTTTTAAAATTTAAAAATGATTTGGAATAAATTTCCGGATCACCCAAACCATAGATACAAGAAACAGAAGCGACAATAACACAATCCCGCCGGCAAAGCAAGGCTTGAGTGGCCGCGTGACGAAGTCTCTCAATTTCTTTATTAATTTCCACTTCTTTTTCAATATAAACATCGCTCGTCTCAAGATAAGCTTCAGGCTGATAATAATCATAATAGGAAACAAAATACTCCACCGCGCTTTTAGGAAAATAACTGCGAAATTCAGATGTCAGTTGCGCCGCCAAAGTTTTATTGTGAGCAATCACCAATGTTGGCTTTTGCAATCGCTCAATAACATTCGCAATCGTAAAAGTTTTTCCCGAACCGGTCGCACCTAAAAGCGTCTGGTAGCGATAACCTTTTTTCAAACCTTCAGCTAATTCTTTAATTGCTTTGGGCTGATCGCCAGCGGGTTTAAATTTTGAATCAAACTTAAAATTCATAGATTAGATATTACCACATTTTTTGCGATAACAAAATCCCCCGGCTAAAATATCGGGGGGATTTGTTTTAAATTAACGAATTCTTATTCGGTATTGCCTTCTTTATTGTCAGTATCTTTGTCAGCATTAATATCAGCATCTTCTTCCTCTTCTTCATCAACTTCTGCTTTTGGTTCTGTTCCTTCTTCTTCTGTCTCTTCGTCTGTTTCTTCTGTGTCTCCAACTTCTTCGTCGGCTACGGTGACATCTGCATCATCTTTACTTGTTGTTTGATCGGATGCGACATCTGTTGGTTGTCGGTCGTCTTGATTCATTGAACCTCCTATAAAATTAATCTTTGTTTTTTCCATTATCAAAAACATCCGTAATTTTGTCAACCCCCACCAATTTTTCCTCTTTTTCGTCTCTTTTTTTAAGTTCTACTTTGCCGTCCTTTAAGGTCTTTTCACTTATAACTATTCTGTAGGGCAGTCCCAGCAAATCGGCATCGGAAAATTTAACCCCAGCACTAACTTTGCGGTCGTCAAAAAGAACTTCAATATTCTGCTCTTGCAATTTGTTATATATTTCCTCGCCTCGGGAACCTTCCAAATCAATTAAATAAACTTTTGCCGGCGCAACATTTTCCGGCCAAATAATCCCCTTTTCATCGTGATATTTTTCAACTATGGCGCCAATTAGTCTATCTATGCCAATGCCATAACAACCCATTAATACATATTTTTCTTTATCTTCCTTATCAGCAAATTTTAAATCCATTTTTTCGGAATATTTAGTCCCTAATTTAAAGATATGACCAAGCTCAATTGCTTTATACTCTTTTATTTGACCGCCGCACTTTGGACATTTATTAACATCAGAGGTTAATTCGGCATTAACCGCTAAGTCGCATGCACCGCAAAGAAATATTCTGTCTTCACCTGATGGAGTAATTAACATGAATTCTATTGAGTCAGACCCGCCCATTATGCCAGAAGATGCCTGAACTTGAATCGCTTCAAGACTCATTAATTTAAATATCTTTTCGTATGCTTTTGTAAAATTTTTAAATATATTATCAAGTTCTTCCGAAGTTGCGCTAAAACTATAAGCATCTTGCATCGTGAACTCTTTCAAGCGAATCAGCCCACCTCTTGGCCGCGCTTCGTTGCGAATTTTTTTAGAAATTTGATTTAAGGTAAAAGGCAAATCCTGATAAGTTTTTATATGCGAGGTAGCCACAGTTGTTACTGCTTCTTCATGGGTCATCGCTAGAACAAAATCATCTTGTTTATTAAGCGATAATTTGACTAATTCATCCCCAATTTCATTAAAACGACCGCTTTTTTGCCAAATTTCGGTTGGATTAACCGATGGCAAAAGTATTTGTTGAACCCCAATTTCATTTAATTGATCAATGATTATTTTTTCAATTTTTTTTAAAACTTTCAAACCTAAAGGTAAATATGAAAAGATGCCGGAACTAAGCTGATCAATGAAAGAACCTCTTTGAAGCAAGGATTGATTGACAGACGTAACACCATGCGGCGTTTCTTTTTGAGTTTTAATAAACGATTTTGAATATCGCATAGCTAAATCTTATCAAATTATTTTTTTAAAGTAAAATCAAATTTATTCCTAACCATTTTTTCCCCATTTCGTAAATGGGGTTAGATTGGTTAAAAAAAGAAAAAGTAAATAATAGCGCGATCGCGGTATAATTTAAATATATGATAATTTACAGGACTTACGCAGTTTATACTGTCATTCTCGAGTCGGATGGTAATCCGACATCGGGAATCTAGATTCCAGATAAGGAGTCCCTCCTTTCTGGAATGACAAAGTGCGTGAATCATATCAATTGTTTTTTATGCTCATTTTGCGTTGGAACTGGCATCTATTTCATGCTCATCTTGTATTGAACAAGACTAACTCTTGATTTTAAACCAATTATTCGGTATAATTATAGGCAGTTTGGGGGAATGTTCCTGAACAATTTTACCTATTGGAGGATGGAAAGATGAAAACGCTTGTATTTGTAGTAATTCTTGTCGCTATGCTGGCAATGCCAGTATTCGCCTACGACTGGGCAACTAATCCCGTGAATGGGTATCGTTATACCTTGACAAACACTCCCATACTTCAACCCACTTGGGTAGAAGCGGAAGCCGAAGCGGTAAGTTTGGGCGGACATCTCGCGACAATCCGAAACCTAGCTGAGGAACAGTGGCTAAAGGCTAACTATGGGACAGATTGGCTGTGGATTGGGCTAAATGATGTCACAAATTTGGGGACATTTGAGTGGTCAAGCGGAGAATCAGTTTCATATTCCAACTGGAATCATGGCGAGCCAAGCTATACAAATGGTCCCGGCGGAGAAGGAGAATATTACGTCGGCTACAATATTGGTATTGAGCGTGGTTGGAACGATTTTCCTGATTGGTATAGGATGTATGGGATAATCGAAGTCGTCCCCGAACCATCCAGTATTCTTGCTCTTTGTAGCGGAGTTGCAGGACTTCTCACTTTCCGCCGCCGGCGGAAATAACGAACGGAACTCATTTCAAATCAAACAGTGCGAAAAAGCTACGACCGTAGTTTTTTCGCATTAAATCCCCCAGAGAAATCTGGGGGATTTTTTAATCATTTAACGCTTTTGTCTTCTAATCTAACAATATTATTACCACAATCTAACAGCAAACGCTTATTAAATTTTCTCAAAAATTCCATACCCAATAGAATATCACTACCTTTTGAAACTGAAATTAGCCCAGCTTGTTTTTGTTTATTTAGTTTAATTCCACCAAAACATAATAAAGTATGATCAGTTGAACCATCTGCTAAAGTAAAAGAGGCCGTGCTTGAGAGTATTAAACCAACTTTAAATGCATAAACCAAAGGCAAAGAGAGAAAACCACTAAAACCAGTATCTAATATCGCTCCAAATTTCTGCGAGATTTTTTCCGAGAATCCATAAACTTCAATTGGTATAACAGGGTGTCCGTTTTGATTAAAAAATCCATCCATAAGACTTCCTTCCAGCAGACCAGCTCACATTATACACCCCAGCATATCCAATTCTTATAAGATGAAATATTTTATCTGGAAATTCTTTTTTGGCAATATTTAATACTGCTTCCGGCGAATCTCCTAAAAAATATTTACCACCCTCAACTTCAATAGCTACAAACTTTCCTTTATGGCTTTTTTCAAGAATATCTCTCAATTGTTCTTGATAAATCCTTTCTCCCCGCTCAGCTATAATTTCTGGATTGAGTATGTTATTGTCATTAAATGTATTAGTCATAATTTTCTTACCAACCAATTAAATTTATGAATCTATTTATATTATAACACTATTTTACCTAGTCTATCTAAACCTTAAAATATCCCGAAAAATTATCGCCAGCATTAGGACAATTAAAATAATAAAACCAATGGTGTGGATTAAATTTTCTATTTCAATACGGACGACTTTTTTACGGAAAATGCCTTCCAGACCCAAAAAGAGAATCTTTCCCCCGTCTAAAGCCGGAAAAGGTAAAATATTAATAATGCCTAAATTAATTGAAAGAATGGCTAGAAGTTGCAAAATATAAATCCAACCAACTTTGATTGCCGAAGCGGTAAAATTGTAAATCCCCACCGGACCAACCACGCCTGCACCCGCTTCTCCGGCATTGCCAGTGGTAAAAAGGCTTCGTATAATTTGCCAAAGAACAACAAAAATAACCGCAATACTTTTTCCCACTTCCACAATGGCAGTCACAAAAGCCTTATAAACTGGTTGTTTAACTTTAGTAACTGAAACCGCTCCTACTCCCAAAGGCGCATCGCCGGTAGCTAAAGTAACTTCGTATGTTTTCACCTCGCGATTTTTTTCAACTTCTAAAGTTACTTTTTGACCGGCATGACTTTTAGTAAATTCCTGCAAATCGCTCGGCGTTGAAAAACCTTTTAAAATATTGCCCTGCTCCAAACCCATCTGGGAGGCAACTGAATTTGGAACTACTTCTACCACCATCACTTCGGATGTTTTTTTGCCACCCAAAGTTGACGGATCAGAAACCAGCGGGGTCATGCCAACGCTAAAACCAATTGTTAAAACAATAATCGCTAGCAAAAAGTTCATTAAAACACCAGTTATAATAATTAAAATCTTTTGCCAAATCTTTTTGGAAAAATAAGAACCCGGGGCTTTAAGTTTTTCATTTTCACCCAACAAACTGACATAACCCCCCAGAGGAATCGCATTAAAAGAATAGCGAGTACCATGATATTTCTTAGAAAAAAGTCGGGGCGGAAAACCAAAAGCAAATTCCTCCACCTTGACTTTCATTATTTTTGCGACAATAAAATGACCAAACTCATGAACTAAAATAAGAATGGCCAAGATAGCAATAAAAATTATTATGGTCAAAAACATTTAGATCGTCCTAATTTCTTTTTCTTTATCTTCAAGCAATTTATTAATTTTTAAACTAAAATCTTCAATCAATTTGTTCAGATCTTTTTCCGCCCGGTAGCGATCGTCTTCAGTAATCTGCTTCTTCGTTTCCAGTTTTTTAACTTCTTTCCAACTTTCTTCGCGCAAATTCCGCAGAATAATTTTTGCTTCTTCGGTCATTTTATGAAGCATGCGAATTAATTCCTCGCGACGCTCGGCGGTCATCGGTGGCAGAGAAAGTCTAATCGCGCGACCATCGCTGGTAGGATTAAGACCAATTTCGGAATTTTCAATTGCCAAAGTAATATCGCCCAAAGAATTTGTGTCCCACGGCTGAATAACAATCAAATTCGGATCGGGCGTACTAATATTAGCCATTTGTTTTAGAGGCACTTTTGAGCCGTAATAGGTAACGGCAATATTTTCAACCAAAGCAGAATTCGCTTTGCCGGTCCGAAGACCTTTCAAGCTTTCTGACAGATTATTTACCACATCCTGCATTTTTGGATTTAGGCTTCGCAAAATACTTTGATACATATTCCCTCTTTTAAGCTTCCTCTCCAAGTTCGTATCTTATAAATCTTTTGATTTGGATATTTTCACCAATTTTAGCCGTCGCCTGATCAACTAAATCTTTAATCGTCATAGCCTCATCTTTAATATAACTGCCCGCAAATAGTTCTGGCAAGTCTTTAGGGTTCATTGAGGCAATTTGCATCGCAATACTGTGGGCAAGTTCTTTAAATTCATTGTTTCGCGCCACAAAATCACTTTCGCAATTAATTTCAAGCAAGACACCAATTTTGTTGGCGTGTATATAAGCTTCAACCAAACCCTGATTAGTTGATCGCTGCGCTTTCTTCTCCGCAATTGCTTGAGCATTGGAAGCTAAAACTTTTTTGGCTTTTTCAAAATCACCGCCAGCTTCTTCCAAAGCTTTTTTGCAATCCATCACACCGGCACCGGTTGTAAGTCTTAATTTTTTAATATCTTCGGCTGAAATCATTTCTTTTCTTTCTTAATTTCTTTTTTTTCTTCTAAGCTTTCTTCAATTTTTTCTAAAATAATTTTAATCGTATTTTTTGAGTCGTCGTTGGCAGGAATGGGAATATCAATTATATCTGGGTTGGCATTGGTGTCGCAAATGCCTATAATCGGAATATTAATTTTTCGCGCTTCTTTGACCGCTACCAATTCTTTAGCCGTGTCCACCACAAAAAGGACATCGGGCAAATTATTCAGATCTTTAATTCCTTCAAAAACCAAATTTAATTTGCCTGCCTTTTCTTCAATTCTTTTTCTTTCTTTCTTGGTGAACTTTGTAAATTCCGGCGATTTGATCTGTTCTTCAAGATTATTTAAAGTTTTTAAAGATTTGCGAATTGTTTCAAAATTAGTTAGCGTCCCGCCGGGCCAGCGTTCAACCATATAAGGCATATGTAAATTTAAAGCTGTGTTTTTGACAATTTCTTTGGCTTGCGATTTAGTCCCTAAAAATAAAACCGTTTTGCCGGCGGAAATTTCTTTTTTTAAATAAGTTACCGCTTTTTCAAGTTGCTCCAGAGTTTTTTCTAAATTAATAACATAAACGCTATCGCGAATCGTATAAATAAACTGTTTGGCTCTGGGAAAAGATTTTTCCTTTTTGTGCCCAAAGTGCGCTCCCGCTTCTAACAATTCTGTTAATGTTGGCATCTAAATAATTCCTCTCTTAAGGTTTTTAATTTCTATTCAAATCTTATCATATCTTTTATCTTTTGACAATAGTTCTAAATACTCTTCCCGACTAACTTTGGCTGTTCTTAAATTATTTTTAATAATAAAAACGGGTATTTCGGAATATTTCGGAATAATTACTGGTCTTGAAATACCTTTCCTCTTTTTCACAGTTTAGACAACAACCCGTTCTCTTTCGGTAGAAATAATTTTGGGCGGTTGCCATCTAATTTTTTGGTTATTTTTTTCTCGAATAAATCCTGACTCTTCCAATATTTCATCAAGAGTATTCATCTTTGCTGTTTCTACCAAAAAAATCTCTACCGCTTCATGAAGATTTTTTCGCGCTTCCAAAAATGTTTTTCCACAAGAAGAAATATCTAATTCCGGCGTATAAGCAACATACATTTTTCCTTCTTGCCAAATTTGTGTCACAAAATTTATTTCCATAATTATATTTATTTTAGGACGAAAATAATTCCTTGTCAATTTTAAGTCTTGTCCAATACAAGATGAGCATGAAATAGATGCCAGTTCCAACGCAAAATGAGCATAAAAAACAATTGATATGATTCACGCACTTTGTCATTCCAGAAAGGAGGGACTCCTTATCTGGAATCTAGATTCCCGATGTCGGATTACCATCCGACTCGAGAATGACAGTATAAACTGCGTAAGTCCTGTAATTATCAGTTGCCTATTTAAACCACTATTTCATTCTCATATGATGATTGGAATATCCCATTTTGATTAACCTCGTAGGTTAATCACGGTTGGCTAGATGGTATTTTATAGTATAATAAATTTATGGGTTGGAATATTTTTTAAAAATGATTATTTTTATTGATGAATCGGGAATTCATAAAAAGGTTGACCATTCAACATTTGCATTGGCTTATGTTGAATTTGAAAATTATCCGGTTGTTGAAAAAAAGATATTAAATATTGAAGCTAAACTGAAAATAGAGCATTTTCACTGGTCAAAGACGGTTTGGTTAGTTAAGGAAAAATTTATGGAACAAACTCTAAATCTTGATTTTAAAGCCAAGATCGCTATTGTTAAAAATCCAATTAATCCATTTAAAGAAATTGAAAAAATTCTTAAGCATACTATTATTGAACACGACATTAAATATATTTATATTGATGGTCAAAAATCCAAACGTTACGAACACAAAATAAAACATATTTTAAGAGATAAGAACATTTCTGTTAAAAAATTAAAAATTGTAAGAGACGAGCAATCTGCCGGTATTCGATTAGCTGATATGATAGCTGGGCTAGCACGGTCTTATTTTGACAAGAAGAACCCTGAAAGATTTGATAAATTCTATAGAAAACTAGAGAAAAAACTTATTATCACTATCAAATAACCAAAAAGCCTCGGACGAACCGAGGCCAGAGTGTTTGGTAGTCCGCGCTAAGCAAACTTTCCCACTGGGATTTGTCCCAAACATCTTGTTTGACTTAATTATCTAATAAAATAAATCAATTGTCAATCCCCCCTAAACCATTTTGATTAACCTCGTAGGTTAATCACGGTTGGCTAGATGGTATTTGTAGTATAATATAAATGTGATGAAAATAAAATTAAGTCCGAGAGGACAAAAAGTTTTAGTGAGAGTGATTTTAGGGTTGGGTTTTTTGTGTCTAGTGACAGCCTTGTATTTTTCACCCTTTTTTCAAAATAACCGCTATATTAAAGCTTATAGAATAGAACAACAGGCGAAAAAATATCCCGCCGGCAGTAATGATTACGCCAGATTAATGGCAATTGCCGAGGCGATTCGCAGGGGTCAAAAAGACTATACTTATACCCCCAATTTTAATCCGGTTATGAACCCCTAATATTAAATTTTAAAATAATAATTAATTAATAGTACCACTTATGACCCACTCTGTTGGATTAAAATGACCATTTAATCCCCCTCCTGGTCCCTCCCATAGTGCTGCTTGTCCCCTAGCTAAACTGTTATTATTTATCACATCACCGCATCTAATATTACTTTTAAACCAACTTGCTCCTATATTTTCAGGAACCCATTTTGTATCGTATATATTCCCCACTCCACCAACAAGTGCGCAATCACTCTGGCGTACCTCTGGAATATGAACTGTTACCTTGTATGTTCTTATCAATGATTCGCGTTGTTGAGGGCTCAAATTGAACAATTCTTGCTGACTTAATTCATGTTGACTATCTGCAGAAAGTGCCATTCGACCATCACCAGTATACTTAAATTCAGCTTCAATTGAACCACGTGGTCCCACCGCGCTTTCTTTAATAGTTTTAAAAGCAAGAACTGTCCATTTCTCCGTCGCTTTAGTGGTTCCGAAAGCTGGTTCAGTTACAACAATGTCCCAACTGTAAACAAACGGTTCAAATAGACTATAATTAATAGTATCATCACCAAAAACCGGTTGTGCTTCATCGCTTGCGGTCTTTAAAACATTACCCGAATAAGTTACACCGTAACCTGTTGCCGCCTTAACCGGTTTATAGGAAGAAAAGCTCAAGAGAGCAAGACCCAGACTGATTAAAAAGAACGATAAACTTAAATACAAAAAACGCTTATTTTTCATTCCACACTCCTTTATTTCATTATAGAGGACTCTGAACGCTTGTCAAATTACCTTCTTTATGTTAAGATATATTTATGAAAAAGGATATTCACCCG
>CAYZMA010000006.1:0-10897 GCA_964479405.1 uncultured Candidatus Saccharibacteria bacterium | reverse complement strand
CATTCTGTTATGACAGTGCGAATTACGGACGGGCAAGTATCCACCCATTAGAAAAGATATATTATGAAGAAAAACATACACCCAAAGTATTACGAGAAAGCCAAAGTTACCTGTTCTTGCGGTAACTCTTTTGAAGTTGGCTCAACCGTCTCCGAAATTCATGTGGAAGTCTGCAGTGCTTGCCATCCGTTCTATACCGGCACGGCTAAATTTATTGATACCGCCGGGCGCGTAGATAAATTCCAAGAAAGAGTCAAAAGAGCCCAGGAAATGAAGAAAAAAACCACCAAGAAAAAAGAATGATAGAAACTCATAAAAATCTTATTTTAGAAATTCGCGCCGGCACCGGTGGCGATGAAGCCGGACTTTTTGCAAGTGAACTTTTTAGGATGTACCAAAGATTTGCCGAAAAAATGGGTTGGCGCTTAAATATCTTGAACTCTAGCAAAACGCCTTCTGGCGGACTAAAAGAAATTGTTGCCGAAATTTCCGGAGATAATTCCTACGAAATGCTAAAGTACGAATCGGGGGTTCATCGCGTCCAAAGAGTCCCGAAAACCGAAAAAAACGGTCGCTTGCACACTTCCGCTGCTACTGTTGCCGTCCTGCCGGAAGTTGAAGAAACTGAAATTCAAATTAATCCTCAAGATTTGCGAGTTGATGTTTATCATGACCAAGGCCACGGTGGTCAGGGTGTCAATACCACCGATTCGGCGGTGCGAATTACTCATTTGCCAACAGGACTAGTAGTCACCTGCCAAGACGAACGATCGCAAATTAAAAATCGGTTCAAAGCTTTAGCCGTCCTTCGTTCCAGACTCTACGAAGCTGAAAAAGAAAAAAAGGAAAACGAACAAGGTACGCAACGAAGGTCGCAGATCGGCGCCGGCGATAGAAGTGAAAAAATTAGAACTTATAACTTTCCGCAAGATAGAATCACCGACCATCGGATTAAAAAATCTTGGAGTAAAATTAGTCAAATTCTTGACGGCAACTTAGAACCAATGATTAAAGCCCTGACTAACGCCAATTAATTCTAACCGTTTTGCCCCCATTTCGTAAATGGGGTGAAATTGGTTAATATTTTATATAAAGGAATGTAAGATATTTCATTACCATCCACCGACTCTTTTCCTTGATAATCAGAAGTGATAACTAACATTTTTTTACATTTCAATTCTTTCCCACCTTCTAATAATGCTTTAATTTCTCGGTTTTTTGTTTCTTCAAGGGATACATCTGCACAAATTTGAATAAGGAAGTTAATTTTTTTACCGGTTTTTAAAACAAAATCAACTTCAGCATTGTTCTTTGTTTTGTAATAATAGATTTCTTCAAAATGATTCGCAAAATAATTGTAGGCACAATTTTCCATCATTTGACCAAGATTTTCAGAAAAAGCAAACGAAACCGCAGAAACCAAACCATTATCAATACCATAAATTTTGTTAAAAGATTTTTCTTGAGTTTTTAAAGAATAAGAAAATTGTACAAGATCATTTAAAACAAAAGCTTCTTTAAAATATTGAATGTATAAATTTATGTATTCCCATGACAAATCAAAAGTGTTAGACAAAGTTGCAATAGAATAGACCTTAGCAACATTACTCAAAAGATAACTACCAAGCCGTTCCAATTTGTCATGTTGCCTTATCTCATAACGACCAACAATATCTTTTTGGACAATATCGTAAAAATACTGTTTTAAAACTTCTGGTTTTTTATCTAAAACTACTTTTGGAAATCCCCCCATAGACAGATATTCTTCAAAAAGTTTTTTTATAAGAATTTCATTTGTAATGTAATCTGTTTTTTTTCCTAATTTTAATTTATTAAAAACTAAAAACTCGGGAAAATCTAAAGGTAATATTTTAATAGTTTTATGACGACCAGTTAGTACGGTTGAAAACTCTTTGCTTAAGAGCTGTGAAGAAGAACCGGTAATAAAAATCTTATATTTTTTTGTCTCTTGATATTTCCTAACCGCTTTCTCCCAATTTTGAATATTTTGTATTTCATCAAAAAATAAGTATTTTAATGTCGGATGAAAATATTCAACAAAAACAGCTATTAATTGCTCAATAATATCCACATTTCTGTGCTCAATAAAAAAAGGGTCTTCAAAATTTATATAAAGCCATGAATTTTCTGGTATATCTTGCATAGTTAATTTTAAAAAAGATGACTTGCCACTTCGTCTTGGACCAATGACTGCAATGACTTCGTCAGACTTGAGATCAATTTGCTTTTGCGCATTACGAGGAAACAGTCGATCGTTTGTTGCCGTTTTTCTCCAGAAATCAATTATTTTTACTAAATTTTCAGTATTATTATTCATAAGTATAGTTTATAATAATATAATATTATTGTCAAGTATAGTTTATTATATTATTATATCCCTAATCTTTACTCGGTTGAGCCGAGTTTTAATTTGACCGTACTCTCTTTACCATCACGGAGATATTTGATTGAAATTTCATCGCCGACTTGATATTTTTGAATGATGCCGCTCAAAGGATGGTTTTCGTCAATTCTGTCCCCATTAATTTCCAAAATAACATCGTTGGCTTTTAAACCTGCCTTATCGGCCGCGCTAGCCGGCACTACCGCGACACCACCATTGCCACCAGAAATCAAAGCGCCGTAGTCAACAGATAAATTATAACTTTTTGAAATTTCTTTATTTAAAATAACATACCTGACACCAATTTGCGGTTTAATAATTTTGCCGGTTTTTTTATAGCTCTCCAAAGCGCCTTTGGCTTGATTAATAGGAATAGCAAAACCAATACTTTGGGCGTTGCCGGCAATAGCGGTATTGATGCCAATAACTTGACCGGCTAAATTAATTAGCGGTCCGCCAGAATTACCCGGATTAATGGCCGCGTCCGTCTGTAATAAATTATTTAATTGTTCTTGATCGTTGCCACTACCGGCCGTCAACTGTCTTTCACGAGCCGAAATAACCCCAGCCGTAACCGTATTTTGAAGTTGTCCAAGAGCATTGCCAATAGCCACCACCCATTGACCGACTTGCAAATCGTTAGAATCGCCCAAATCAACTACCGGCAAGCCACTGGCTTCAATTTTTAAAATTGCCAAGTCATTAGTCGGATCCAAGGCAACCACTTTGGCAGAGTAAGTTTTATCATCGGCTGTTAGCACGGTTAAACTTTCGCCCGCTTGGGCAACATGCTTATTGGTCAAAATAAGACCGTCGTTAGTGATAATAAAACCGGTCCCCCCACCTTCCTGCTGGGTTATTTGACCAAATATATCTTTAGCGTTGGTGGTAGTTGTAACAGAAACCACGGCTGGGGCGACTTTTTTGGTGGCGTCAATAATAGCCGAACTTTCATCTAACCGCAATTTTTCAGTTTTGGTAGTCGCAATATTGACCGAGCCACCTTTAATTCCCAAAATATCTTGCAATTTACTATTAGACACTAAAAGCAAAGTTGCGCCGGTGCCACCAAGCAGACCCATTAGAAAACTTAAGACTAAAAACAAAACCACAAAAGTGCCACCGCGTTTTAAACCAGAGTTTTGATTACTATCCAAATAATTAATTTTGGGCATAGTTAAACCTCCGTAAAATTTATTTTATCCTTTTATGAAACTTGTTGTCAATAATCAAATCACTCATAATCATATTTTCTGATAAACCAGTTTTTAACCACTTGAACCGTAATTAAATAAACAGCAATTATTAATAATAGAATTAAAATTAAATTCATTTGGGGCGCGACAAAACCAATGCTTTTTCCAAGAGGTGTAAAAACAATTACAAAACCGGCTAAAACAACTAAAATAGATGACAGAAAAAGTAAAAAACTGGGTTTACTTTCAAAAAAAGGCACTTTGCTAGTTCTGATAATATGAATAACTAAAGTTTGAGTGCCTAACGACTCCAAAAACCAACCGGTTCTAAAAAGCTCGGGTGAAGCCTGAAAGAAATACCACAAAACACCAAAAGTCAGAAAATCAAAAAACGAGCTGACAATACCTATGCGAATCATAAATCTACTAATAAATTTCATATTCCAAGCATGGGGTTTTTCCAAATATTCACGATCGACTTTATCAGTCGGGATAGTAATTTGACAAAAATCATATAAAAAATTATTAAGAATAATTTGGATTGGCGTTAAAGGTAAAAATGGAAACAATACACTTGCGCCGGTCATACTAAACATATTACCAAAGTTCGAACTGGCACCCATTTTGATATATTTCATTATATTTCCAAAAGTTTTACGTCCCTCCATCACGCAATCTTCCAAAACATGTAAATCTTTTTGAAGTAATACAATATCCGCCGTTTCTTTAGCAATATCAGTCGCATTGTCAACCGATATTCCAACATCGGCAGTTTTAATAGACGGCGCGTCATTAATACCATCACCCAAAAAGCCAACGACATGATTGTTGGATTGAATGGCCTTAATAATTCTTTCTTTTTGCAAAGGATTAATCCTTGTAAAAACATTGGTTTCCTTAACTAATTCGGCCAATGTCTTATCGTCAATTTTTTCTACCCGATCCCCCGTTGCCAATCCGGAAATATTAAATTTTACCTCCTGACAAATTTTTCGAGTAACTTGCTCATTGTCACCGGTAACTATTTTGAGCTCAATATTTAGATTTTTTAAACCACTAATCGCTTGAGCAACGTCTGGTTTTGGTGGATCTAAAAACGCGACAAAACCTTTAAAAATCAAATTATTTTCATCTTCTGGCGTATAATCTTTTTTACGATCAATAATGGGTTTATAGGCAAGAGCAATAACTCTAAACCCCTCACTACTTAAACGCTGATAAATTTGATTGAGGCTATTAAGTATTTCTGAATCAATATCTTTAACTGAATTTTTTAAATCGAAACTGCGACATTTTTGAAAAATCACCTCCGGAGTACCTTTGGTAATAATTTTGTATTGCCCGTCTTCTTCAATAATCACTGACATAACTTTGCGAATATAATCAAAAGGAATTTCGTCAATTTTTTTAATTATTTTTATAAACGGTTTATCGTGTTTCAAGATTGCTTTATCCAGAATATTGTCTAAACCAGTTTGGTAAAAACTGTTAAGATAAGCATATTTTAAAACATCTTCATCCTCCGAACCCGCAATATCACAATGTTTAATTAAGGTAATATTATCTAGTGTCAATGTCCCGGTTTTGTCGGTACACAAAATATCCATCGCGCCAACATTTTGAATAGATTTTAGTTTTTTGACAATTACTTTTTTTTGCGACATCTTAATTGCCCCTTTAGACAGATTAACCGCGACCATAAGCGGCAACATTTCTGGCACTAACCCGACAGCCACTGCTAATGAAAATAAGAATACCTCAAGAAAATCTCCTTTAGCAATAAAATTGATAATAAAAATTACCAAAACTAAGATCAAAATAGTTTTGAGCATTAAGCTCACAAATTTTAATATTCCTTGATCGAAATCAGTTTTTTCCTCTTTTTTAGCTAATTCCGCCGAAAGCTTACCAAATTGCGTTTTTAAACCAGTCGCAACAATTAGACCAAAGCCCGTACCACTAATCACATTTGACCCCATATAAGCAATGTCTTCATTTTTATTGGTTGTTTTTTCAATCGGAAAAGACTCACCGGTTAAAGCCGATTCATTTATATACAATCCCCTGAAAACAATAATTTTCAAATCACCTGGAATCATAATCCCGGCCGATAATTTAACAACATCACCCGGTACTACCTCCTTAAGATCAACTGTTTTTAACTCACCATCACGATAAACTGAAACTTTAATTTTAATCATTTCGCTTAATTTTTCAGAATCTTTTTCAGCCCGGTATTCTTGAATAAAAGAAACAACTACCCCTACAAAAGCCATGATAGCAATTAATAATGCAGTGATTTTTTCACCAGCAAAATAAGAAACAAGAGCAATTAATAATAAAACGAAAATTAGAGGACTGGTAAATTCAAGAAGAAATTTTATTAAAACATTTATTTTTTGTTTGCGAGCCGGTTCATTGTAGCCATATTGAATTAATCTTTTTTGAGCCTCGGTTGAAGAAATTCCTCTTTCAGAAGTATTCAAATTCCGATATAAATCATTAAGCGATAAATTTAATAACTCATTCTTCATTAACCTCCTTCTTTAGTAAATTCGTTTTGAATCTACTGCCTTTGAAACACCATCAACGGTCTCGTAATCTTTATGCTGAACTTCAACAGTTCCACTTTCCTGAAGAGATTGATATTGCTCATTGGAAATAGGATAAAAATTTGGTAAATAATTGGCTAATTTACCTTCTGCGTCGCGATGCTGTTCTGGATTTGTGGGATCAAAAATAAAAAAACCATTTTCCGTATGAACAATATTGAAAGCGTGCAAACCTTCTTTTTCCCCATCAAATTGACATTTGTCAGAAAATACTAAAGTTGAATCAATTCCCATAAATGATAATAAATTTTGACTTAAAGCAGCTTTTTCGGCACAAACAGCTATTCCCTTTCCTTCCAATTCTTTAATTGAGACACTATCCGATTCTGTCGTTGTTTTATCCATATAAAATTCTCTGTTCTTTGCATCCGTGTCTTGATAACCAACAAAATTACCAAAATACTTCGCAACAGTGTATAAAACAGCAGTTGGAATAATTACTCTGGTAGTTTTTTCGTTCCAACCTGGTGATGCTTTTATCTCACCAATATTTTTTATTAAATGTGAATAAATTTCCTGATCATCCAACTGAAACGGATCAACTATAAAACTTCTTTTTATTTTTGATTCAGGATGGATAAATCCTTTATAAAACGGATTTTCTTGAATTGAGATATTTACTGGTTTAACAACGGATGTCAATTCTGCCAAACGCTGATTTGTATATTGTTCAATTGCTTTTGATTGTTGCTCCAAATTTTCTTCTGTTAGCAACACATCTATTTCTTTTAATACATCTTGATATGAATTTTCTTGATTTTCATCAATTGGAGCAAATTCTGGCACCTAACCCTCCTTGAAATTATTTAGTACTATTTTTTTACTTCTTCTTTTGCTTCGTAAGTGCTTTTACCTAATAAATATGTTACTAGCACTGCCAACAAGGTTACAATAACCGCATATATCAATTTGGAATAAAATCCAGAGCCTGCTTTAATAAAATGGTTAATAAAAGTTTGAATTGTTTCATTCCATGCCAAAGCGGCGATCAAACCAAAACTAGCCGTTGCTAGCTGGGTCATGGTTTTTAAAAATTCTATATGCAACCTTTTTTTCTTGCTCATTTTATCCTTTCATTTAATAATTTGTTGACTATTTGGGGGTTGGCTTTGCCTTGGGTTTTTTTCATCACTTGTCCCACCAAAAAACCTAGCGCTTCTTTTTTACCTTTTTTAAAATCTTCCACTGATTTTAAGTTTTCTTTTAAAACTTCGTCAATGATCTGTAAAATCTCCCCTTCGTCGCTGACTTGTCCCAAACCTTTTTCTTTAATAATTTCATTGGCATTTTTGCCACTAACAAGCATCTGCGCCAAAATATCTTTTGCCATTTTACCCGAAATTTCACCTTTTTCAAGCAGTTGGAGTAACTCAATCATTTTTTCGGGAGTAATTTGACCGCCCTCACCTGTCAGGTGAGGGCTAGGTTTTAATTCGTTAATAATCCAATTAGCGGCTAATTTCGGCGAAATTTTTTCAGTGATTTTTTCAAAATATTCAGCCGTATGTTTATCTAAAACAAGGACTTCACTGTCCTGCAAAGAAAGACTAAAACTCTCAACATATCTTTTTCTTTTTTTATCTGGCAATTCCGGTATTTCCGTTTTGATTTTTTCTAAATTAAATTCTGCCGTTTCAAACGGTGGAATATCCGGTTCGGGAAAATAACGGTAGTCATGCGCTTCTTCCTTGCTTCTTTGGGAATAGGTTTCACCTTTACTATCGTCCCAACCACGAGTTTCTTTAACGACTTCTTTGCCGTTTTCTAATAATTGCCTTTGACGCTTTTCTTCAAACAACAACGCCCTTTCAACCATTTTAAAAGAATTCATATTCTTAATTTCAACCGGTATCCCCATTTGAAATTTGTCATTTGGATTTTGGATTTTTGCGATGCTAATGTTTGCATCGCATCTAAGATGTCCCTTCTCCATATTAGCGTCTGAAACTGATAAATACCTTAAAATTAGCCGTAACTCTTGCATAAAAGCTTTTGCCTCTTGAGGCGAAGAAATTTCCGGCTCGGTGACAATTTCCATCAAAGGTGTGCCAGCACGATTTAAATCAATTAATGTAGCGTCAGCGGTATGAATTAATTTGCCGGCATCTTCTTCAAGATGAATTCTGGTTAAGTTAATTCTTCTTATTTCTTCTTTCTTATCTCTTATTTCTAAATAGCCGCCAATGGCGAAAGGCAGATCGTATTGAGAAATTTGATAGCCTTTGGGCAAATCGGGATAAAAATAGTGCTTCCTATCAAATTTGCTTTTTTCGGCAATTTTCGCATTTAAAGCCATGCCCGTTTTTAAGGTCCATTCAATTGCTTGCCTATTTGCAACTGGCAAAACTCCGGGCAAACCCAAACAAACCGGGCAAACCAAAGTATTGGGCTCGGCCGTTTCAGCTTTGTTGTCACACCCGCAAAACATTTTACTTTTAGTTTTTAACTGGACATGGATTTCCAATCCGATGGTTGTTTTAAACATAATTTATATCAATTCTCCGATTGCTTTTTTAAAATTTGAAATGGCTTCCCTAGCCATAAAATCGGTAATTTCATAATCGCTGGTATGAACAATTTCATTTCTTATTTTATGTCCCCGCCAAGCGGCGTCAAGCCCTTCGGGCGAAAAACGATTACGACTAGCTTTAAGCCTATCACCCATTGTTAGCCCCGGCGCGCGCAAACTTTTTAAAACATGGTCAAGAAGTTTGTCAGCTTCTAAAACTGCTCGGGCAAAATTTGATGGCCGACCCAAGCGGATTAATTCCTCAATTTCTTGCCATTTTTGCGAAACATAATTTTTGTCCACTCCGCCACTATTGTAACTCTCGCCCCGTGTTCCTTTGTGATTTTTACCAAAAATCAATCTAAAAGGCAAAGAAATAATCCACCACAAACCTTTAAGAAAACCTTCAACCATTTTTTGTTCGGTTGTTTTATGATATCTATGCACTTTCATAAATTTTCCCTAATTCCAAAATCTTCGTGTCAGAAAATTGCGGACCAATAATTTGCAAACCAACCGGTAGTCCATCAGTTTCTCCGCAGGGGACAGAAATAGCCGGCAAACCCGCCAAATTAACAGCAATGGTATAGATATCGGATAAATACATTGTCAATGGATCGGTGGTTTTTTCACCGATTTTAAAAGCAGTTGTTGGCGCCACCGGACCTAAAATAAAGTCAACATCTTTAAAAACTTGGTTAAAATCTTGGCGAATCAGGCTTCTGACTTTTTGGGCTTTATTATAGTATTGATCAATATAGCCTGCCGATGAAGTATAAGTCCCCAGCATAATTCTTCTTTTAACCTCCGCTCCAAAACCTTCGGATCTAGTTTTTAAATACACATCAAGTGAGTTTTGAGCTTTGGCCGAATAGCCATATTTTATGCCGTCGTATCGCGCCAAGTTGGAAGCGACTTCTACCGGCATTATAATATAGTAGCAGGTCATGGCGTATTTGGAATTTGGCAAACTGACAACTTTAATCTCCGCACCCATTTTTTTAAATTTTTCAATCGCCTCTTCAATGACTTTTTTAACTTTTGGATCCAAACCCTCGGCAAAATACTCCTTCGGTATCCCAATTTTGATTTTTGATATGTCATTTTGAGATTTGAGATTTGAGATTTGATTTATGTCAATTGATGTACTGTCTTTCTTATCATATCCCTTGATAATATTGTAAAGTATTTCTGCGTCTTCAACGGTACTTGCCATTGATCCAATTTGATCCAAAGATGAAGCCATGGCAAAAAGACCGTAGCGGGAAACTGTTCCATAAGTTGGTTTAAACCCGACAATACCGCAAAAGCTCGCCGGTTGTCTAATTGAACCACCCGTGTCCGAACCCAGTGCTAAAGGAGACATTCCTGAAGCGACCGCCACTGCCGAACCGCCCGAAGAACCACCGGGAACTCTGGTTTCGTCAGCCGGATTCTTTGTTGGTCCAAAAACAGAAGTTTCTGTGGACGAACCCATAGCAAATTCATCAAGATTAGTCTTGCCCAAAATAACCGCGCCCGCTTCTTTTAATTTAGTAATTACTTCTGCTTCATAAGGCGGAACAAAACCTTGGAGCATTTTTGAACCGGCGGTTGTTTCAATTCCTTCTATGGCAATGTTGTCTTTAATGGCAATTGGAATTCCGTCCAATAAACTTTTAGAACTGCCAGCTTCAAATCGCTTTTGACTTTCTTCGGCCATTTTAAGAGCCGAGTCTGCCAAAACTTTAACAAAAGCATTTAATTTATGATTATGTTCGGAAATTCTGTCAAGATAAGCTTTTGTACACTCAACCGGTGTTGTTTTCTTTGCTTTAAATAGCTCGGAAGTCTCTTTGATATTAAATTTTTTTTCTTCTATCATTTTATCTAATTTTATCTTACTACAGAGATAAGCTGTTGACAATAACGAAATATTTTGGTAAGATTGATTTTTGTGCCCCGCCAAGATGGGACGCAAGAAGTACATTTCAAGGAGGATAGCAAAGTGACGTTTCCAGAAATAAAGGATGTTAAATTAGAGATTCGTGTAGAAAATCATCCGGAGCATACCCAGTTAACCCTGAAGGGAAACCTTGATGCGGAGTGGGAATCATTACTTGACCATGTGGCAACCACTGTCGTGTCAAGTCGTCAAACTACCTAACTGAAATGCAGTTGTTGGGTCAAATGAAAA
>CAYZMA010000005.1:35846-37988 GCA_964479405.1 uncultured Candidatus Saccharibacteria bacterium | reverse complement strand
AGAGAACATATTCTTTTGGCCCATCAAGTTGGAGTGCCAAATATTGTTGTCTATTTAAATAAAACCGATCAAGTCTCTGATCCAGAACTTTTGGATTTGGTGGAAATGGAAGTCCGTGATCTTTTGAAAAAATATGAATATCCGGGTGATGAAGTACCAATCATTAAAGGATCGGCTTTAAAAGTCCTTGAAGGTGATGCTGAAGCGGAAAAATCAATTGATGAATTAATGAATGCTTTGGACACATACATTCCTGAACCAAAAAGAGAAATTGAAAAACCATTTCTGATGGCGGTAGAAGATGTTTTCTCAATTAAAGGCCGTGGAACGGTGGCAACTGGGCGAATTGAACGAGGTAAAGTTAAAGTTAATGAAGAAGTAGAAATTGTTGGGTTAAGACCAACTAAAAAAGTTGTTGTTACTGGTGTTGAAATGTTTAAAAAACAACTTGACGAAGGTATGGCTGGCGATAATATTGGAGCATTACTTCGTGGGGTTGAACGGGAAGATGTTGAACGCGGTCAGGTTATTGTTAAGCCCGGTTCAATTACCCCTCACACCGAATTTGAAAGTGAAGTTTATATTTTAACCAAAGAAGAAGGTGGTCGCCACACGCCATTTTTCAAAGGCTATAAACCACAATTCTACATTAGAACCACTGATGTAACCGGTGAAGTAGAATTGCCAGCCGATACTGAAATGGTTATGCCGGGCGACACAATTAAATTTAAAGTTAAATTACTTCAATCGGTGGCAATGGAAGAAGGAATGCGTTTTGCTATTCGCGAGGGTGGTAAAACAGTTGGTGCCGGAATTGTTACCAAAATTGACAAATAAAATAAGCAATTTTTAAAAAATGCAGAATAAAAATTCTCAAAAGATAAGGATTAGACTGAAAGCTTACGATCATCGGATTATTGATAAATCTTCAGCGAAGATTATTGAGACAGCCGAGAGAACTGGTGCCGTTGTTTCCGGACCAATTCCTTTGCCGACCGAAAAAAGCAAAGTAACAGTCTTAAAGTCGCCGTTTGTCCATAAAGATAGTCGTGAACAGTTTGAAATGAGAATTCATAAACGTTTGATTGATGTCATGGATCCTTCGCCTAAAACAATTGATTCACTGATGAGTCTTGATTTGCCGGCGGGTGTAGATATAGAAATTAAAACTTAAATATTTTCAATAAATTTATTTTTAGATCAAAGTTTCAAGTCAGGATAATATCTGCGAATAAGCGGGTGTTTCCGGACTAGAGGTTTCAATGAAAGCAATTTTAGGAAGAAAAATTTTAATGACCAGGATTTTTGACGAAGAAGGTATGCAAGTACCGGTTACTTTAGTGAAACTGGAAAATAATATTGTTACTCAAATTAAAAATCTTGAAAAAGACGGTTACGAAGCTGTTCAGGTTGGCGCCGGTGAAAAAAAGAAGTTAAATAAAGCCGAAGAGGGTCATTTTAAGAAAGTGGACAGTAAAATTAAACCTAAAGTTTTGTATGAAATTAAAATTCCGCCAGCTGGTGGAGGTGATAATTATGAATTGGGTCAAGCCTTAACTATAGATCAATTTAAAGAAGAAGAAATGGTTAATGTTACTGGTGTTAGCAAAGGTAAAGGTTTTGCAGGGACAGTTAAAAGACACAATTTTCATTTAGGGCCAAAAACACACGGTTCGCATAATTATCGTCAACCCGGTTCAATTGGCGCCACTTATCCTGAAAGAGTTATTAAGGGTCGCCGAATGGCGGGACATATGGGAAATGAGCGAGTAACGGTCAAAAATTTAAAAATTGTCAAAATTAATAACGAAGCCAGTGAAATTTTGCTTCGAGGCGCCATTCCCGGTCCTTTAAACACCCATGTTTTGATTTGGAGCCACAATGAAAATTAAGATTATTAATAATAAGAAAACCGCGACAAGTATGGATATTAAATCAGAAATTTTTGCTGTGGCATTAAACCAAAATCTTTTAGCTCAAGTTGTTAGAGCCCAACAGGCAAACCATCGCAGGGCAATTGCCCACACCAAAACTCGGGGGGAAGTTTCTGGTGGCGGACGAAAGCCTTTCAAACAAAAAGGCACCGGTAACGCCAGAGCTGGTTCAACTCGTTCACCTCTTTGGATTGGTGGCGGTATAACT
>CAYZMA010000005.1:0-35836 GCA_964479405.1 uncultured Candidatus Saccharibacteria bacterium | reverse complement strand
AGAAAAATGACTGTGGTTTGGGAGGAAGCTCGCGAAAAATACGAATTTAGTAAATGTTAGAAATTTTAGCAAACGATTGCCCCAAAAAATGCTTCAAAAAGCAATATTTATGGCACTTTCCGAAAAGATCAAAAACAATAAGTTTATTGTCACTGAAACTTTAAAATTAGCTAAAATTAGCACCAAAGAAGTTCAATCTTTTTTGGAAAAATTGCCCATTGAAGAAGGAAAAATCTTAACCATTTTGTCTGAAACAAATGTTAATTTTGAATTATCAGTGGCTAATTTATCATATTTAAAAGTTATTCAAGCCCAAAATATTAATATCTTAGATATTTTAAAATACGATTATATTTTAACCGATGTTGCTGGCGTTGAGGCTCTAGAGAAAATATTTGCGGGGAGGAAAAATGGTTGAAGTATTAATTGCGCCGCTAATTACTGAAAAAGCTATTGGCAAAATTGAAAGCGGGGCTTATACTTTTAAGGTCGCCACTCGGGCCAATAAAATTCAAATTGCTCAAGCAATTGCCGATTTGTATAAAGTTAATGTGGTTAAAGTTAATGTCATTAATAAAAAAAGCAAAGAAGTAATGACCAGAGGCAAATATGCTGGTCGCAAAAAAGCTTGGAAAAAAGCCATTATTACCTTAAAAAAAGGTCAAAAAATACCCGGATTTGAAGAAAAGTAAAAATGATTAAGTTTTATAAACCGACAACTTCAGGCAGACGAAAAATGACAGTCACCGACTATTCAGTTTTGACGACCGAAAAAACGGTTAAAAAATTAACTCGTCCTTTGAAAAAGAAATCTGGACGGGACCAAACCGGACAAATTAGCGTTCGTCATCAGGGTGGCGGAGCAAAAAGAAAATATCGGGTTTTAATTTCAATAGATAAAAAATTAAATATGCCGGCAAAAGTTGAGACCTTGGAGTACGATCCAAATCGTAGCGCCTTTATTAATTTAGTAACTTTTGAAGATAAGACCAAAGCCTATATTTTAGCGCCGGAAGGCTTAAAAGTGGGCGATATTATCACTTCTGGTGAAGTTGACATTCAAAAAGGCAATCGCCTCCAGCTTAGTAAAATTCCTAATGGTGTTGCTATTTACGATATTGAACTGCAACCGGGACAAGGTGGAAAAATGGTTCGTTCGGCTGGTAGTAGCGCCACAATTGTGGCAAAAGAAGGCCGTTTTGTTCAAATAAAATTACCATCAGGTGAAATTAGGAAAATAAATAAAAATTGTTTTGCCTCTTTAGGTCAAGTTTCCAATATTACTCATTCTGCTCAAAGAATTGGTAAAGCAGGGCGCGTTAGACATATGGGGATTAGACCGTCAGTCAGAGGAAAAGCTATGAGTCCAGCGGCTCATCCACATGGTGGTGGAGAAGGTGTCAACCCGATTGGTCTTAAATATCCAAAAACACCTTGGGGCAAGCATGCACTAGGGGTCAGAACCAGAAAAAAGAATAAATATTCTTGTAAAATGATTGTCCGAAGGAGAAAGAAATAAAATGAGTAGATCGCTTAAAAAAGGTCCGTATGTGGACGAAAAATTATTAAAAAAAATCCATGCCTTAAGAGTTGGTGATCAAAAAGTTATCAATACTTGGGCACGAAAGTCAGATATTTCCCCTGAAATGGTTGGTTTTAGGATTGGTGTTCATAATGGTCGCCAGCATATTTCGGTTTTAATTGTTGAAGATATGGTTGGTCATAAATTAGGTGAATTTGCGCCAACAAGAAAGTTTCTCCGTCATGGTGGACGAATGGCGCGTGAAGAAGCCCAATCTGCGGGTGCAAAACCAGCTCAAGGCGCAGTTAAAAAAGAGCCTGAAGTAGTTAAAAAGGTGAAATAATGCAAGAAATAATTTCCAAAAGACGATTTGTTAAAGTTACCCCCGACAAAATGCGTTTAGCAGGCAGTCTGGTTAAGGGAAAAAAATTATCGCTAGCATTGAGCATAGCAAAGTTTTCTAATTTAGCTGCTGCTAAACCTTTAGCTTTAACACTTAAGAATGCCCTTGCCATTGCCAAAGAAAAAGATATTAGCGAAGATAATTTATCAGTTTTACGAATTTGCGTTGATGAAGGACCAAAGTTAAAACGGCGACGAATTGTTCATCAAGGTAAAGCAACCGCAATTCTTAAAAGAATGTCGCATGTCACCGTCGTCTTAGAAATTAAGCGACCAAAGGGAGCGTCAAATGGGTCATAAAGTAAATCCAATTGGATTTAGACTACAAATTAATAAAAATTGGCAAGCAAAATGGTTTGCGAAAAAGAATTATCGGGAAAATCTTTTGAGTGATATTGAAATTAGAAATGCCTTAGATAAAAAGTTTGGTAAAACTTCCGGAGTTTCACTAGTTGAAATTGATCGTTCCCAAGATGCGATTAAAATTATTATTCATACATCAAAACCGGGTATTTTAATTGGTCGCAGTGGTCAAGGAATAAATGATATTAAAATGTATTTGGTTAAAAATTGTCCGAAACTTAGAAATTTAAAAACCAGTGTTGTAACAAAAATTGAAATAGAAATTATGGAAGTAAAAAATCCTTACCTTTCAGCCGAATTGGTTGCTCAAACAGTTGCTTATCAAGTTGAGCGCCGAATTGCTTACAAAAGAGCCATCAAGCAGTCAATTGGTAAAGTCATAGATGCCAAAGCCAAAGGAATAAAAATAGGTATCTCCGGCAGGCTTGGCGGAGCGGAAATTGCGAGGAGGGAACAATATGGCAAAGGTTCAATTCCATTAGGAAGATTGCGAGCTAACGTTGATTTTGCTAAAGTTGACGCTTTAACCACTTACGGGATGATTGGGGTTAAAGTTTGGATTTATAAGGGCGATCAAATTGAGCAAGAAGAGGTTTAAATGCTTATTCCAAAAAAATTAAAACATAGAAAAATTTCTAGAGGCACAATGAGAGGTAATTCCCTGCGGGGAAGCGAGCTTTCCTTTGGTAATTTTGGTCTGAAAGCCACCAGTCGCGGTTGGGTTAGTGCCCGTCAAATTGAAGCCGCCAGACGCGCTATCACCCACTATATTCGTCGTGGTGGTAAGGTTTGGATTCGCATTTTTCCCGACAAGCCAATTACCAAAATGGCGGCCGAAACAGGTATGGGCGGGGGCAAAGGCAGTCTTGACCATTTTGTGGCTGTTGTTTTGCCGGGTAGAATGATTTTTGAAATCGGTGGTATTAGTGAAGAAATTGCCAAAGAAGCTTTAAGATTGGCATCCCATAAATTGCAAGTACAAACCCGATTTATAAAGAAGGATTTATCATGAAAACTACTGTAGAACTTCAAGAATTAAGAAGTAAAGATAAAAAAGATTTATATAAAGAATTGCAAAGCTTGCAAAAAAAATTAACCGAATTACGAATGGGTCAATCTTTTCGGAAGCTTAAAAATTATCATGAAATTACCCAGACAAGGAAAAAGATTGCTCGTCTTTGGACAATTCTTTCTGAAAAAATATTTGAAGAACAAGTTAAATTAAATAAGTAGGAATAATGGAAAAAGAAAAAATCATCAAAAAAATAAAACAAATTAAAGCGATTGCCTTGCGAGATTCAAAAGACAAGACTGTTTTAGTGGAAGTAAAATTTCTAAAAATTCATCCGCTTTATAAAAAAAGATATTTTTCTAATCGTAAAATGTTGGTCCATACCGAAAGTGAAGTTAAAGCAGGGCAGACAGTTTTGATTTCCGAAACAAGACCAATTAGTAGAAAAAAAGCTTGGAAAGTAGTTGAGGTAAAATGATTCAATCAGGTTCAAGAGTAAAAGTTGCGGACAATACTGGCGCTAAAATTGTGTCGTGTATTAGGGTTGTTGGTCATGCTAAACCCAAATCGGCTCAAATTGGCGATATTATTGTTGGCTCAATTAAATCGGCGACGGCTCATACGGTGGTTAAGAAAAAAGAAATAATTAAAGCGGTGATTGTTAGACAAAGATTTCCTTTGGGTAGAAAAGATGGCACCAACATCAGATTTGATGATAACGCTATTGTTTTAATTAACCCGGACAAAACTCCTCGTGGCAGTCGTATTTTTGGACCAGTGGCGCGCGAACTGCGAGAAAAAGGTTTTGGTAAAATTATTTCAATGGCAGAGGAGGTATTGTGAAATTAAAAAAAGGCGATACAGTTTTAATTATTGCTGGCAAAGACAAAGGCAAACGTGCCAATATTGAAAAATCTGTGCCCCAAAAAAATAAAATTGTGGTAACTGGGGTTAATATTTCCAAACATCATTTGAAGTCAACACGTAAAAATCCCCATGGCGGAATTATGGATAAGTTGGCGCCAATTGATGTTTCAAATGCAATTTTAGTTTGTCCGCATTGCAGTAAGCCGTCAAGAATTGGATATAAAATAATTCAAGATAAAAATACGAAAAAAAAGGCTAGAATCTGTAAAAGTTGTCAAGGAGATTTAAGTTAAAATGTCAAAAGCACAAGAAATATTTAAATCAAAAATTGTTCCGGAACTAGCTCAAAAGCTAGAATTAAAAAATAAAATGGCAGTGCCGGATTTAGAAAAAATTGTCATTAATGTTGGTATTGGTAAAACACGGGAGAATCCAAAATTTAAAGAAATTGTTACCGAAAGCCTTAAAAGTATTACCGGACAAAAACCAAAAGTAACAAAAGCCAAAAAAGCGATTTCCGGTTTTAAAATCAGACAAAATGATGAAATTGGACTAGTTGTCACTTTGCGCAAGGACAGAATGTATGATTTTTCTTATAAATTAGCCAATATAGTGCTACCTAGAATGCGTGATTTTAGAGGATTAGATGAAAAAGATTTTGACAGAGCCGGTAATTTTACCCTTGCCCTGCGAGAGCAAGTAATATTTCCGGAAATTTCTCATGAAAAAGCGGAAACTATTTTCGGCATGTCAATTACCTTTGTTACAACCGCAAAAGATATAAAAGAAGGTCGAATATTATTAGAAGCTTTAGGATTCCCGTTTAAAAAGGATTAATAATGGCAAAAGTATCACAAATTGAAAGAGCAAAACGCAAACCAAAATTTTCTACCCGCGGAGTAAATCGTTGTTTTCGTTGCGGTCGTCGTCACGGTTATTTAAGAAAGTTTGGTATTTGTCGCATTTGTTTTCGTGAGCTGGCTAGTTGCGGTCAAATTCCCGGGGTCATAAAGTCGTCATGGTGAGGAGAATATAATGGATCCAATTGCAGAAATGTTTTCACAAATTAAAAATGCCCAAGGCGCCCGTCATGAAAAAATGACTATTTTCTATTCCAAAATTAAATTGGCTATTTTAGAAATACTTAAATCACGTCAACGAATAATTGATTTTCGTGTGGTTGATTTACCTTCAGGGCAGAAAAAAATTGAAATTGATTTAAATCAAAATTTAATTGATATAAGAAGAGTTAGTCGTCCGGGTAGAAGAGTTTATACTACGGCTGGTAATATTCCCCGACCCAAAAGACCGCAGTCAATGCTTGTTATTTCAACTTCTAAAGGTATGTTTGAAGGCGAAGAAGCGCGTAAAAAAGGTTTAGGTGGGGAATTAATTGCCGAGATTAGGTAAGGATTAAAAATGTCAAAAATAGGTCAAAGACAAATTAATATTCCAGAAGGTGTCCGTGTTGAAAAAGACACCAAATTGATAAAAGTGACTGGTCCAAAGGGCGAGCTTACTTTAGCAATGTCTTCAAGAATTAAATTAGAACAAAGCGATAATACGATTCAAGTTACACGCTCCGGCAATGACAAAAAAGCCAAAGCTTTTCACGGGCTGTATAGAAAATTAATTGCCAATATGATTGAAGGCGTTTCCCAAGGTTTTACCAAAAAACTTGATTTTAAAGGAGTTGGTTTTAAAGCAGAAGTCCAAGGAAATAAATTAATTTTAAATGTTGGTTTTTCTCATTCGGTTGAACATTTGACGCCTGATGGTATTGAAATTAAAGTTGAAAAAAATGTCATTAGCGTTAGTGGAATTAATCGTCAAAAAGTCGGCCAAGTGGCGGCTGAAATCAGAAGTATTAAACCGGTTGAACCGTATAAAGGCAAAGGGATTAAATATATTGACGAAATACCTCGTCGCAAGCCGGGTAAAGCGGCTAAAGCGGCCATTGGTGGAGCAAAGTAAAATGAAAAACGAATTAATTAAAAGACGAATCAGAGCCAAAATTTCAGGAACAGCTACCGTCCCGCGAGTGGTTATTTTTCGTTCCAATAAATATCTTTATCTTCAAGCGATAAATGACGAAAAAGGCGAGACCTTGGCGGCTGGTTCAGAGTTAAAAGACAAAGAAAATATGGTCAAAATTTTTGTTAAAATATTAAGTGAAAAAAAGATTAAAAAAATAGTTTTTGATCGAGCGGGCTATCAGTATCATGGAAATGTCAAAAAAATAGCTGAAGATTTAAGAAAGAATGGATTGGAGTTTTAAATGGCAGAAGAAGTAAAACCAAAACAATTTGATCCCAAATTTAAAAGATCGGATCGTCGCGATAATAAAAGAGAACAAGATGAATTTGATAAAAAAGTTTTGCAAGTTGATAGAATTTCCAGAACTGTTAAAGGCGGTCGTCGGATTCGTTTTAGAACTTTGATTATTTTGGGTAACCACAATGGTAAAGTTGGTATTGGTGTTGGTAAAGCAACTGAAGTTGTTGATGCGGTTGAAAAAGGAACCCGCATAGCGCGCAAAAATTTAATTGATGTGCCAATTGTTAAAGGTACTATTCCCCACGAAATTGAAGTCTTTTTGGGCTCGGCTCATATTTTACTCAAACCGGCCAGAGAAGGAACATCAATCGTAGCCGGAGGAACAATCCGGGCTATTTGCGCCTTAGCTGGTATTCAAAATATTGTTGGTAAAATTTTAGGCACAGCCAATAAAATTAATAATAGTAAAGCCACAATTGAAGCCTTTCAACGTTTGGCAAAGGAACAAAATGTTAAATAAATTACCTAAAACAGTTTTGCATAAAAGTAAGCGAGTTGGTCGCGGATTAGCGTCTGGCAAGGGAAAAACAGCCGGTCGCGGGACTAAAGGTCAAAAATCTCGTTCGGGTTATAATATTCCGCGAACTTTTGAAGGTGGACAAACACCGTTAGTTCAAAGACTGCCTAAAATTAAAGGCTTCAAGTCAAAAAATATTAAGCCTCAAATTATAAATATTGCTGTTTTAGAAAAGAAGTTTAATGATGGCGACACGGTCAATTTTAAATCGTTGATTGAAAAGAAATTAATTTCCAATAAAAAATTGTCGGTTAAAATTTTAGGCTCAAAATTAACAAAAAAATTAAAATTCCAACAAGTCATTTTAACTAAAAAACTTTTAGCTGAAGTTGTAAAAAATAAAGAAACAACTCCGGTCAAAAAAGTCACTCTGGTTAAAACAAAACCAGTGCTTAAAAAATAAAAGAAAGTTATCCACAGATTGACACTGACTAAATGGTCAGTTATTATTATATATGGAGGGATTAATGAAAAGAGGGGTCACAAAAAGACAAAAAGAACTCTTAGGGATCATATATGAATCTTTTAAAAGTGATGGATATTCACCAAGTTTTGACGAACTCAAGCATTTATTAAATGTTAAATCCAATCAGGCTGTTGTTGACTTACTTAATGCTCTTGAAACAAAGGGTTTAATATCTAAAAATGAAGGAAAAGCTAGAAGCATTGTTATTTCTGCAGAGGGGTACAATTCGCTTAATCTACCACCACTCATTCTTAACGCTGGGACTTCTTATGCCGGAGGCTTCGCAGCGTCACTCCAAAATGATCTCTGGACACAGTTATCAGATGAGGTTAAAATTAATCAAGATATGTTTCTATTAGAAATCTGTGGTGATTCAATGATTGAAGCAGGTGTTAATAATGGGGATATATTGGTTGCTAAAAGAAGTACCGAATTTACTAATCGCGATATTGTTGTGGCACAACTTTTTGAAGGCACTACTGTTAAGCGTTTTATGACTCAAAATCACCCTCCGCATAAATTTCTTAAACCGGAAAATAAAAAATACGATATTATTCTTTTTAAACCAGATACTAAAATGCAAGCAAAAATAATGGGTAAAATGGAAAATGGCAAAATTACCCCCATTAACCCAAAAACCAAATCGTTTATTTAGGAAAGAGGTAGAATGAGCTATAATAAAAATATGGAAGAAAATACAAATATAAACCGAGAAGAAGTCAAACAATTAATTGATAAAAAAGGATTAATTGGTGAGATATTATCATCACCTGATCTTTTTGGTGTTTTTGGTTTGTCTGAGTTTTTGGATACGGAAGATATTAAATATTTTGACGATTTAGATATTTTTGAAGAAAATGGCAATATTTATCTCAATTGTCTTATTAAAAAGAAACCAAAGCTTATTAAGTCTGATAAGGGCGCAAGACCAGAGGAAATAATTAGGCAACTTTATTTAATCAAATTGATTAAATATTATAAGTATCCAATTTCTAATATAGATATAGAAAGACCAGTTCAATTTGGTCGAGAAGTCGTAAAAAGAGATGACATTGTTGTTTATCGAGACAGCACTCAAAAGGAAGAATACATAATTATTGAAGTTAAAAAGCCTGATATAAAAGAAGGGATAGAACAATTAAAAGGTTATGCCAACGCCACAGGCGCACCATTACTTGTTTTAACAGACGGAAAGACAACTAATGTTTTAGAAAGAACAGACCCTAATTTATTTGAAAACCTGACTGATCTACCTAAATACGGACAAACAACAGATGATATTAGAAATGAAAAGTTAACTTATCAAATGCTGGAAGTATCTAATGATTTAAGACAACTTGTTCAGGATTTAGAAAATACAATTCTTGCTAATGCCGGTGTTAATCCTTTTGATGAGATTTTTAAACTTATTTATGCCAAACTTTACGATGAAATTGTAACACCTCGAAATGAAGATAGAAAATTTAAGGTTACTTCTCGCTCCAATCAAGAACATCTTGAAGTTATAAAAGATTTATTCGAAAAAGCTAAAAAACAATGGGGAGAAGGGGTATTTAAAAATTTTGAAACTATAGATATTCCAGTTAATGTAATAATTCCTGCAATTTCAATGCTTCAAAAATATCGAATTTATAATGGTAATTTTCAAGTGATTGATGAGGCTTTTGAATATCTTATCACTTCGGATTCAAAAGGTGAGAAAGGTCAGTATTTTACGCCCAGATTTGTCATTGATATGTGTGTAAAAATGTTAAATCCAAAGCAAGACGAATATATGATTGATACGGCAGCTGGAAGTTGTGGTTTTCCGGTTCATACCATGCAATATGTAAATGAACACGAGATAAATGAAAGTAACTATGGTGAAGATACAAGAGAGAGTCAAAAAGGTTATGCACAAGAACATCTTTATGCTATTGATTTTGATCCTCGGGCAACAAAAATTTCTAAAGCCGTAATGCTTATTGCCGGCGATGGAAAGACAAATGTTGTCAATGCAAATACGCTTGATCCGGTAATTTGGTCCAATGATACAAAAGCAATATTGAATAACAGATTATTACCCATAGAAGATCATCAACAGAACGAGGAAAATAAAAAGAATTTTTATTATTTCGATTTTGATCTAGTTATGACTAATCCTCCTTTTGCCGGCGATGTTAATGGACAAATTTTGTATAAATACGAATTGGGTCGTAGTGAAAATGGGAAAGTAAAAAACAAAATTAGTCGCGATATATTGTTTATTGAAAGAAATTTAAATTTCTTAAAACCCGGCGGTAGAATGGCTATTGTTTTGCCTCAAGGAACATTGAATAACACTTCTTTAGAGCAAATTCGTAATTTTATTACGAAAAAAGCAAAAATTCTAGCTGTTATTAGCCTAGGAGTAAATACTTTTAAACCGCACACTGGTACAAAAACATCGGTTTTATTTTTGCAGAAATGGAGCAAAGACGAAAAACCTCTTTCAAATTACTCGATATTTATGGCGGTTTCTCAAAAATCTGGTAAAAATAATTCTGGTGACTACGATTATATTAAAGAAGAAAATGGAGATTATAGACTCGATTCGTCAGGAAATAGAATCTACAATACTGATCTTATGGAAATTGCTGAAAAATTTATAGAATGGGGTAAAAAGGAGAAATTTAATTTCTTGTAAATATATAAAAGGAGGGGCAAATGAGCGAGCAAGAAAAAATTGAAAAAGTTAAGAAACTTAAAAAAGGTGATAAAGTGAAGGCAAAAATAG
This sequence comes from uncultured Candidatus Saccharibacteria bacterium, assembly GCA_964479405.1. GTDB lineage: Bacteria > Patescibacteriota > UBA1384 > UBA12157 > JAENIV01 > JAMCZU01. The sequence continues at coordinate 25,595 of CAYZMA010000005.1, read as the reverse complement.
GCGATTATGTGGTTGGATTTGATAATTACGAAATGGAATTTGAAGCTTTGGATAATTATTCTAATTGTGTTAAATTAAAACACAAAATTTCTCAAAGTAGATATAACCCTAAGGGTCGTGTTGATAATTATTTCATTCCTATTGGAAAATTGATTTTTGATTAAATTTGATAGAGAAAATAAATTTGAATCTTGGAGTGAACAATGAGCAAATATTTGCAACTAAATAATCTTGCTAAATGGCAAACGAAAGAAATCTTCGGTAAGGCACGTGGTAATCAGCAAATAGATTGTATAAAAGCAAATTTTGATACAGTAACACTAGATTATTTAAGTGAGAAGATAATAAATCATTTAGCCGACTCTATAAGGGTTGAGTGTATGGATATTGAGCAGTCTTTTAGAAATCAATTTAACGACTTCTCTTTTTTTACAGCCCCTGCTTATAAAGCGTTTGAAGGATTTCTTTTTCAAATTGCAGATGATTTAAGGCTCCCATCATCTGGCAACACTAAATTTGTCGGTACTTATTTTGATGAGGAAAAAGTTGATCAAACTATAGATAATTTACTACTAGAATTAGAACAAAAAGCAAACATAACAACAAAATTAGATAAAAGTGAGAAAGAGTATGTCAAAGATATGATAAAAGAAATGAAGAGATTTCTTCATCATTACAGGCATACTCCAGCTCATTTTCAAGGCGAAATGATAGATACACCAGAAAAGGCAACACAAAACATTCACAGTATTTATAGAATTATTAATGAAACAACAAAAACTTTACTTAAAGCCAGCTTACTCGAGATAAACGAGGAATTACATTAATGACATATTCAATAATCAAAAAATCACAACTTGAAGGGGCTTTGCGGCTGGATGCGGAATATTATCAGCCGGAATTTTTAGAGTTAGAAAAAAAGATTTTTGGGATGAAATTCAGAAAAATTAAAGAGGTTACTATTATAAAAAGCGGTGTTACTCCAAAGGACAGAAATGATTCTCTTAATCAAGGGGTAATTTTACTAAAGACGAACGATATAAGAAATAATGTTTTAAACTTAAAGGATGATTATTATTTTATTAGCGAAGAGATAGACGACTGTATGAAAAGCACTCGTTTAAAATCGGATGATGTATTAGTAAGTATTGTGGGGGCAAATTTAAGTGTTGTTGGAAGAATTGGTTTTGTTCCAAAGGAATTTCCAAAAGCTAATATAACACAAGCGATGGCGTTTTTGCGAACAAAAAGCTCTTCGTTTTTACAAGAATATATTTTTGCTTTTTTGATTTCTAAACTTGGTCGTTTACAATTAGACAGATTAGCAAGACCTACTGGTCAATATAATATTAATCTTGAAGAATTGGGAAGAGTTAAATTACCATTGGTATCTCTTGCAAGTCAAAAAGAAATTTCAAACATAATACTAGAATCAAATGAATTGCAAGAAAAATCCAATCAATATTACCAAGAAGCCGAAGAGATGCTTTTGGAAGAATTAGAGCTAAACAATTTTCAAAAAGATGATGGCTTATTTTCAATTGTAAATTTGTCTGAAGTTCAAAAAGCCAATCGCATTGATGCTGAATATTTTCAAGAAAAATATAATAAATTGGTTGAAAAAATAAGTTCCAAAAGTTACAAAAAACTTGGTGATTTAGTAAGTATGAGAAAAGGTTTTGAGCCGGGAGCTGAAGCGTATCAAGAAAAAGGAAAATCTTTTATCCGTGTAAGTAATTTAACCAAATTAGGCATAAACGATAGCAACCAACAATATTTAAACGAAGAACTTTATAGCAAATTGAAAAAAGATTTTGAACCACAAGTTGGAGAAATATTGCTTTCAAAAGATGCGACACCGGGAATTGCATATACAATAAAAGAATCAAATGAAAGCATAATATCGAGCGGAATTTTACGGCTAAAAGTTAAAAATAAAATTGAACCAGAATATATAACACTTGTTATTAATTCATTAGTCGGTCAAATGCAAGCTGAACGAGATGCCGGTGGTTCAGTAATCGCTCATTGGAAACCAGAGCAAATCAAAAATATATTAATCCCAATTTTATCCACAGAAACCCAGCAAAAAATCGCCGAGCTTGTTCGCCAATCGCACATTGCCCGCCAAAAATCAAAAAAACTTTTAGAAGAAGCTAAAAGAAAAGTTGAAGAATTAATTGAGCGAGGAAAATTATGAAAAATCGGGAAAGTATTAAAAATGAATTGGAAGTATTGATTAAAAAATATCATTTTGAAAAACAACTTAGCGTTGAAATGGTTATTAAATGGGTTGCAGAAGAAGATGAATCAGACGTTAGGAAAGCAAATCGCGATTATCAAAATAAATGGCTAAAATATTTTAATAATGTGCCCGATATTGATGAATTTAATAATATTCTTCAATGTTTTACTGATGCTTGGAATTATTTTCCTCATAAATCTTTGAACGATCTTTCGCCAATGGAAATGATTAATAAATCAAAGTCCTAACTACCGCTCCGACACCTCGTAGGTGGCGGTGGGATTGCTTGCTTGACAAAAAATATCAGTACTGTAACATTATATATGTTATGAATATTTTTACTGTTGTAACTTGCGCAACTTCAAAAGGTCTTAAAAACAAAGATCTATTTTTTGCGTGTAGGCGGTAGTTTCAAATATTTATAACAAAATAATCTCAAAAAGAAACTTCCGCCGATAGGGCGGATTTTTTGTTAAATGAAAGGAGGTGCTCAAAAATGAGTGAGAGCAATGAAATGGTCACGGAAGATAAAGGGGTAGTCTGTGAGAGCGTAGAATCAAACGAATCTCTGGATGTTACGATTGCTAAATCCGTTCCTATACCGATTGATGAGGAGTGGGAGTGGGTTTGCGAAGGTGGCATCGTCCAAGGAAATACAATGCCTATAATTGGGTAAAAATCAACAAGTGAACTTACTTGGCCAGCGTAAAAACGTTGGCCAATTTCTTATAATTATTTATTTTTTTATCTCTTGGCTTTTGTAGAACATTAAATATGAGCCATCTTCTAACATTATAACACTTGGATCACAAATTATTTTTCCATTATCAGGACTAATGCGCGACCCATCTTCAACAATTAATTTTCCAGTATCAGCACCTAAAGCGCTTCCGATTCCGCCTTGACCACAAAAATAAGTGCGGAAGTCCTCGCCCATTTTAATGGTGTCGCAAACTCCGCCTTTATTCCAAGAAAAATTTTCATCTTTTTTAAAAGTTATTCCACCGTCGGTAGAAATAGCTAAAATCAGATTTTGTCCCTCGCTTAGAAACATGCGCCAATCTTTAGAAGTTTCAAAAACATCCGGATCGGTAATAAGAACCGGATTTTCAAAAGCCATTTGAGGATTATCAAAATTAACGCCATCGTTGGAGGTAGCAGAATACACTTTAAAACTTTCATCGGCGACTCCATTTGGGTTCATTGGATTGCTAAAATAGTAAAGGCGAATTTTATCGTCTTCCAGTTGTGGATGAGGATCAATAATAGCATAAAAAGGAGTGTTTTGAACCGTCACTTTTTGTTTTTCAGAAAAAGTTTTACCAGAATCTTGGCTTATTGCGACTGAAAGTTGATCGCTCTCGCCGGAAGCATCAACAAAATAAAGATATATTTTATTATTCTTTACAACGGCGCCAGGTACAGAGGCATGATCAAAAAACATCTTGTTTTGCTTTATCCAAGTTAATCCATCGGTGGAAGTAGCCGAATAAATTTGATGAAAGTAGGGACCATTAGGATTATCTTTGCTAGAAACTTTTGGCTCCGAACCGGCGGGAGGAGGTGAAGTTGAAAATGTTGCTTTTTCGGTTGTGGCAATTTGTTTTTTATAAATAAAATAACCTAGTACAATAATACCGGCTATAACTAGCACTATAATTATAATTTTAAGCCAATTAATATTTTTAGCAGGCATTTTACCTCCTTATTTACTTTAGCATTTTTTACCAGCTTCCGCCACCGCCACCACCAAAACCACCGCCGGACGAACCGCCACCAAAACCGGAAGAGCCAGAAGCGGCTGGTGGTGAAAAAGATTGAGTAGCAGTAGTTGAAAATGAATTTAGGGAATTAGCAAAAATAACAGCATTAAAAGTCGTGAAGTTTCCTTCGTACCAATCGGGTGGATTTTTATAAATGTCTTTAAAATTTTTAGCCCAGATTTCGGCAATACCAAAAATCATGGCATAAGGCAGATATTTTTCAAAAATGCCTTCTTTTTCTTGCCACTTGACGCGATAACGTTCGGCTCTAAATAAAAATTCTTTAAAACCCAAGGACTTTTCTTTTACAATTACGGCTTCTTTAGTTTTGCGAGGCATAAAACGAGCAAAAATAATCACTATAAATCCTGACATGGCTAATGCAAAAACAAGAATGACTGAAAGCCAGAAAAAAGCAAAGCCTAAAAACATAATTAAAAAACCAACCAAAAGATAATGCGATCGTATTTTATCGGGACTAACACTAAAATATTTTCTACTTATTAAATCTTGATAAAGTTTGTTTTTAACTTTTTTTAAATCAGTGAAATTTTTATACAAACTGTCAACTTCAACTTCTTTATTTTCAGAAAATAATTTGATAAAAATTTCTTTTTCGTAATCTTTAGCAGTTGTTTCAAATTCTTTTAATTTAATTAAAGTGTATTTTTTATCTTTTTCTTTAATTTTTATTAATCCGCGAACGGCAAAATCAATAATAGTGGCAGACATATCTTTGTTTGAAACTTTTTCATTAATTAAAGAACTCATTTCAGCTGGCTTAAGATTCTCCGGTGGTTCAAACTCGGGCGCAATTGTGCCTCTACCAAAGGGATCGCGACCAAGGCGAAAATATTGAATAATTAAAAATATCAAAACAAATAAAGGTAAAAGTAAGAACCAAAAAGATTCATGGCGCCACTGGGCTTCGTATCGTCTTTCAATTGGGGTTACCGCTCCTTTGTTCCAACCAACGACAATTGTTAAGGGACTTTGACTGCTTTGAAAAGTAATTTGATTTTTAGAAATATCTTGATTGCAATTGCTGGAAGTGCTTCCTGTTTCACCGGTATAACAAGTGGCTTGTATTTTTTCGGTTAGAACATTTTGAGGCAAAGTAATTTCGGCTGTAATTTTATCAATTGGCACAGTCCAACTGTCGCCAGTTACATTCCAATAAAGTTCATCGTGATCGCTAAAATAATTTAAAACACCTGAAACTTTATAGGATATTTTGTAAATATGTTCACCGGAAATTGTTTTATTAGGGTCGCCAACTTGAAGTCGCAAATTGTTATTTTTTTCGGTGCTAGTAAATTGATACGGATTTCCGGTTTCGTTGGTAACTTTAATATCACTAATATCTGTTTGAAAGTATTTTTTTCTTTCTTTATCTAAGTAACGATAAGGAATATCGCGATAAATACCGTGTTTTTCGCTTGGGAAAAAATATCTAATTTCTTCACTGACATTGATTGTTGAATCAGCATTGACAGTGATTTTCTCCGAAAAAGAGAGAATTCTTTCTGTTTCTTGAGCAGAAACTGTTATTGGTATAAACAATAATATGCCAATTAATATAAATAATATTTTTTTCATATCTTTATTGTATCAAATTTTTATTGACTAAGCTTGGAAAAACTAGTATTCTATTAATAGTAAAAGGAATTATTAAATGAAAATTTTAGAAACTGCCAAACAAATTTTTACTTTGCCAGATTTGCGCAAGAAAATATTATATGTTCTAGCTTTGCTGGTAATTGCGCGAATATTAGCTCATATTCCTTTACCGGGAGTTGATATTGAAGCTCTGCGGAGTTTTTTTAATCGTAACCAGATATTTGGGCTTTTGAATATGTTTTCCGGGGGAACAATGGCTAATTTCTCCATTATTATGATGGGGGTGAGTCCCTACATTACCTCTTCAATTATTGTTCAACTTTTAACAATGGTGATTCCGTCTCTAGAAGAATTGCGGAAAGAAGGCGAATCCGGTCAACAAAAAATTAATTATTGGACCAGAATTTTTGCCGTGCCACTGGCTCTTGTTCAATCTTACGCTATGTTGATGCTTTTAAAAAGCCAAGGAATTGTGATTTCGTGGACGCCTTTGCAGTTAGTGACAATGCTTATTTCCATTACGGCTGGTTCAATTCTTTTAATGTGGATTGGCGAACTTATTTCTGAAAATGGTGTTGGCAACGGCGTATCTTTAATTATTGCTTTAGGAATCGTGGCAGGTATTCCGGCAGGTATTCGCAACACTTTAGCGGTGATAGACACTGGTAAAATTATTAGTCTGATTATTTTTGGTATTATTTCTATTGGAGTGATTGTTTTAATTATTTACGCTAACGAAGGCCAGCGGCAAATTCCGGTTTCTTACGCTCGGCGAGCCAGGGGACTTTCAAATTATGGTGGTGTTGATACCCATCTACCAATTAGAGTCAACACAGCTGGCGTTATTCCAATAATTTTTGCAATGTCAATTATGATTTTCCCCGGTGTCGTGGCTAAATAGTTAGCACAGGCTCGCTCCGAGTGGCTTGCATCAGCCGCCAACTGGCTTTCAAGCGCTTTAAATAATAATTTAGTTTATGGCATTATCTATTTCTTACTAGTGATTGTCTTTACTTTCTTTTATACCGGTATTGTTTTAAAACCGGTTCAAATTGCTGAAAATTTGCAAAAGCAAGGTGGTTTTATTCCCGGTGTTAGACCGGGTAAAGAAACGGCTGATTTTCTGGGACGAATTATTTCCCGTTTGAACCTGACTGGCGCTCTTTTTCTAGGGGTAATTGCCATCTTGCCATTTATTGTTCAGGCGGCGACTAAAATTAGTACCTTGGCAATTGGGGGGACTGGTGTTTTAATTATGGTTTCTGTTATAATTGAAACAATGAGACAAATACAGGCCCAACTTATGATGAGAAATTACGAGAATTACTGAATTAAATAGGAAACATTGTTTCAATTTCGGAATTTTGCTTTTTATTTGTTAATATATAAATATAGGTTATACTAAAAAGGGCGGTATTGAAATTTGGAAAAAATAGATTATTATAGAATATAGATAAGTTATATATAAAAAAACTAAAGGAGGTTTTATGGATCAATCTCAGGGTGTGCCACCAACAGCAACAGGTGCGCCACAACAGAGCGGATCGCTCAAATGGCTTCTGGTCATCTTGGTTATTGTTATTTTAGCCGGCGGTGGCTATTATTACTACATTAAATACTACCAGAAGTCCGCTACACCAGTAACATCGCCAACAGTGGTGCCAACAGTAAAGTCGTCCAAGTCGCCAACACCAAAAGTTAGCGCTACAGTTTCACCAACAGCAACAACATCACCAACGACATCACCAACAGCAACCGCTACTCCAACTGCCTCACCAACAGCGACAGCGACTGCGACTGCAACACCAACAGCTACACCAACACCAGCAGAATAAGCATATTTTATTCTTAAATAGATTTACGAGCAAAAAAAATGGCTCAAAAAATAATCACGGTTATTTTGGCTTTAGCAGTTATCGGAGGGCTGGCTTGGTATTTTAATAAAACTTACCTTCAGCCTTCCGAGAGTCATTCAACTGAAAAAGTGCCTCAATTTAAAACCTCATCTACGGATGAGAATTTTAAGGGTAAATTAATTTATGCAACCACTGGCGCAACTAAAGAAATTTGGGCGATAGATGCCAAGAAGGAAAGCAAAAAACTTTTTACTGATTCCGATGAAGCCGAAAAAATATTAGAAATATCAAATTTAGCCTCAATTTCAAATGAAATTTTGGTTATTACTTCAACAGAGACATCATCATCTTCCGGCAAATTAGTCGCCATTAATCTTTCCTCGTCAAAAGAAACCGTCTTACAAAAACCTTTTAGTTTGCCACCCGCTTGGACAGTTTCTCTTGATGGTCAAAAAATTGCTTATACCAGATTTTCTAATATAGAAGAAAATTATGGTTTTACTCTATATTCCTCGGATAGAAGTGGCACTAATTTAAGAGAGCTTATCCGCTCCGATCAAGAAATAAAAGTGCCTGTTTGGAATGAAAATGCCACTAAAATTGCATTTGTTAAAAATGTTGGCTCAAAATCACAATTAAATGTGGTTGATGTCAATTCTTTGAAGGAAAAAGAGGTTAAAAGCTTTGAAGGTCAAATCATTGATTCGCTTTCTTTCTCGGGTGATAAATTAGTCTTTAGTGTTAGAGATTTAAGCAATAAAAGTTCTGGAACAATTAAAATTATTGGTTCAAATGGTCAAAATTTAGAGAAAATGGCCGATTTTGAAGGAGGAGTAGCTAATTTTGTCTACATGGAAAATTCATCATGGTTAGGTTTTTTAATCGCTCAATACAAAGATAAAATTAATAGTTCTACTACCGGTCAAATTTATATTGAAAATCTTAAAAAATTAGAAAAAATCCCTCTGGCAAAAGGGAGTCAAATTTTAGGTTGGCAAAATGAATAAACAAACACGAGCGGTATTTTTCTTTTTAGTCGCATTAGTGGCAATTTTGGCTGGGAGCACTTCTTTTTTTGCGGCTAAAACTTACAAAATTAGTAATTCTAGTAAAATAAAACCGTTAGAGACTAATTCTCCTGAAATTTCACCTACTCCTTCCGCTGTTTCTTCTTCGGCGGTGGTTAAGCCGGCTAGTTCAGTTGAAAAACCGTCAAAACCAGCTGATACTTATACAGTCCAGCGAGGGGAGACTCTTTTTGTGGTAGCCCAATCCCAGGGATCAAGTTGGCAAGATATTGCCGAAGCAAATGGCATGTCGGATGTTGATAAAATTCAAGCCGGTCAAGTTGTAGTTGTGCCTAAAAATGGTCAAGTGGATTTTACAATTGACAATACTCGCTCTGCTAGTCTTCAAAAAGATGTTGATATTGGCAAATATCAATTTCGTTTAAGTCCAGAAGATACAGCAAGGTCCGATGCTCCCAATGTCTATGGTCTTCAAATAACTGATACTTTTACTTTAAAGAGTAGCGACAATGGCAACGCTCAAGTTCAAGCCACTCGCGAGGGTAAAAATTTTATTATTAAACTCACTCAACCAGCTACTAAAGGCGACAAAGGCATTTGGGCGATTGAATCAATTAGACCAATTTAAGTTTTAACCTCACACTCCCACTTCCGAAGTGGGAGTGGTGGAATATAAAACAAAACCCCCGAATTACTCCGGGAGTCTTAATTAAATATGATATTACTTGCGCCAGGCATGTTCGTAGCCAAGCGCGAAGGGTAAGATAGGTTTAGCTCCGCCAGAAACTATTGGTATTTTGTCCTTATCCGATTGCCTGACAAGGTAAGTCAATATTTCAGTAGCGGTGGTATCTAAGCCACCGGTGTCAATCCTGCAGGACCAAACACCGTTAGTGGCAATTGAAGCCATAGGTATTTCGGGAGATGGCTTAATTGACCATCCGTCACTGGTTCTGGTATAGGTTACTGTGCCGAATTCACTTGGATTCCCACCAGCAACCTTGCCGACTAAATTTCCCCCGTAATACCTTTCGGGGATAGAAGTCAGCTCAAGGTCGGGTACACCTTCGTGGATTTCAGATATCAAATCATTCCACTTATTAGTCAAATCTATCTCTGTCGCTAATCCAGACGGAATATTGACGGATATATTTTTGAAGCTAATAGCAAGTCCGTTGGCGTTCTTCGCCTCTATTTTTAGTATTCGTTGTCCGATTTGGGAAAAGCGGGCTTTACCGAACCCGTTTGGGTCAATGGCAATATCGGTAGTGGCAATTTGCACGTTTGCTAAATCCTCAATTGTAAGGTGCAGATTTGTAATCTGCGAACCTGACAGTTCAGCTTTAATCTCTAGCACGCCGGGAATTTTAATCCCACCGGTGCCACCGCCACTATTTCCACCTCCACCACCACAACCGGAAAATAAAGCAACTAATAGGACGACAATTATTATCATAGCAACTTTCTTCATTTGAATTTCCTCCAATTATTATATTGTTCAGGAACAAGTCTTCTAAAACTGCCTATATTTTACTATAAAATAACCCAAAAGTCAAGAGTTGAGGGCTTGAAAACAAGGTTATTTTGGTTTATGCTAAGGTTATGAAAACAACAAAACATTTAATAATTTTTGGTCCGCCTGGTTCGGGCAAGGGAACGCAAGCTAAAATCATTAAAGATAAGTTTAACCTATATTTATTTGGCACAGGGGATTTAATGCGCCAAGAAGCTGAAAAAGGGACGCAAATTGGTCAAAAATTTCAAGCTATTTGGGATCGCGGACAAGGCGAGCTTGTCTCCGACGATTTGGTAGATGCTTTCGTAACCAAAAAAACGCAAGATTTAGATCTTTCGCAGGGAGTAATTTTTGATGGCTATCCGCGGACAATCAAGCAAGCGGAAAATTTAGCCCATATTTTAAACACCGCTCCAGAAAATATCATTATCATCAATATCAAAGTCCCTGCTGATTTACTCATCAACAGAATGCAAACCAGAAGAGTCTGTTCTAATTGTGGTAAAGTCTTTTTTAAAGCTGAAGAAAGTGGTATTAAAAAGTGCGACGATTGTGGAAGCGCTTTAATTCAGCGCCAAGAAGATCAATCTGAAACAATCAGGAAACGGATTGAAATCTATGAAAAACAAACTCAACCGGTGCTGGATTATTATAAAAATAAGGCCGTTTTGCTAGATATTGACGGGGCGCCGAAAATTGAAAAAGTTACCGCTGAAATTGAAGAAAAACTTAATAAAATTTTAAAATGAAGATTGAACTGAAATCAGAACAAGAAATTGCCAAGATGCGACTGGGAGGAAAAATTGCCAGTCGTATTTTAAATTATCTAAAAAATCAGGTTAAAGAAGGCGTCACAACCGCATATTTAGATAAAATGGCTGAAAAATTAATCATTGAAGCTGGGGCGAAACCGTCTTTTAAAGGTTATCAAAATTATCCCGGGTCAATTTGTATTTCTGTAAATGAAGAAGTTGTTCACGGTATTCCAAGTAATCGCGTCTTAAAAAATGGCGATGTTGTAGGTCTGGATTTGGGGGTCTACTACCAAGGATTTCACACCGATACGGCTTTAACTTGCGTAGTTGGAGATGAAATTTCACCAGAAATTAAGAAATTACTGGACGTAACATTAAAATCTCTTTTTGAAGGCATCAAACTCTGCCAACCCGGCGTTCATCTGGGTGATGTTCAAAATGCCATCCAAAAAACAGTGGAAAAAGTTGGTTTTAGTGTCATTCGCGATCTGGTGGGTCACGGTGTCGGCCGCGCTTTACAAGAAGCTCCGCCAATTCCAAATTACGGTCAATATGGCACTGGTCCAATTTTAGAAGAAGGCATGACATTGGCAATTGAGCCGATGGTGGCAATGGGTGATTGGCATGTAAAAATCTTAAGTGATCATTGGACGGTTGTAACTTCCGATAAATCACTTTCGGCCCATTTTGAACACACAATCGCTATTACCAAAGATGGCGCTGAAATATTGACAAAATAAAGTATATATGTTAAATTAAGAGTAGTTTTACTACTAATAAATTGTAGTTATCAATTGTGTGAAAGTTGTTAATGGATAAAGAAAAAATTGTCTTAGAAGGGGAAGTTTCAGAGGCGCTACCGAACGCTAATTTTCGGGTTAGTTTAGAAAATGGTGAGATAATTTTGGCTCATGTTTCGGGTAAAATTAGAATGCATTATATTAAAATTTTGCCGGGCGACAAGGTTCAAATTGAATTTTCGCCTTATGATTTAACCAAAGGTAGAATAACACGGAGACTGTAATTATAGATCGACAAGTCGATCGCGGAAATTTTTTAAAAAAATTATGAAAGTTAGACCATCAGTCAAAAAAATTTGTCAAAAGTGCAAAATAATTCGTCGCCAAGGTGTGGTGAGGGTTATTTGCGATAATCCCAAACATAAACAAAGACAGGGTTGAGGAGTAAATAATGGCCAGAATCGCCGGAGTCAATATACCTGACAATAAACATGTTGAATATTCGCTACCTTATATTAAAGGGGTAGGTTTGCCTTTGGCGCGAAAAATTTTAAAACAGGCTAATGTCAAACCAAATATTAAAGTATCCGATCTAACTTCCCAAGATATGGAAAGAATTCGCGAAGTGATCGGTAAAAATTATAAGGTTGAAGGCGATTTAAAAATGGAAATTTCGTCAAATATTAAAAGATTACAAGAAATCGGCAGTTTCCGAGGTTCAAGACATTCTAAAAATCTTCCAGTTCGGGGTCAAAGAACCAAAACTAATGCCCGAACTAAAAGAGGAAAACGAGTAACTGTTGGTTCAGGACGCAAAAAATCAGCTGAAAAGACGTAAAATATTTATTTCACATTGAGGAGTAAAGCGATAAAATGGCTAAACAAATTAAAAAGAAAAAAACTATCCGTAAAGTTCAGAAAGCGATAATTTTTATCCAGTCTTCTTTTAATAATTCAATTATTACCGTTACCGATGATAATGGCAATGTTTTATCTTGGGCCAGCGCCGGTTCAGCCGGTTTCAAGGGAACTAAGAAAACCACTCCATATGCGGCTCAAACTGCCGTTAGGAATGCTCTTGATAAAGCTAAAGCCTATGAAATTAGCGAAGCGCAGGTTAGAATTTCTGGTGTTGGTTCCGGTCGTGAAGCGGCTGCTAGAGCTTTAAATGGTCAGGGAATTAAAATTACCCAAATCAAAGATATTACGCCCATTCCTCACAATGGTACTCGGGCTAAGAAAGCACGGAGAATTTAATTATGGATAATAATAATTGCCGTCAATGTAGAAAATTTGGCACAAAGTTGTTTTTAAAAGGTGAACGTTGTCTTTCGCCAAAATGTGCTGTTACTCGTAGAAATTACGCCCCCGGTGGTCAGGGAGCAAAATCAAGACCGCCTCGTAAATCAGAGTATGGCATTCAGCTAGCCGAAAAACAAAAAGCCAAAACTGAATATGGTTTGCGCGAGCGACAATTTGCCAAAATATTTACAACTGCCTCAAAGTCAAAAACAGCTACCGGCAGTGAGTTACTTAAACTTTTGGAAATTAGACTTGATAACGTTATCTATCGTTTAGGTTGGGCAACTTCTCGCGCTCAAGCCAGACAAATTGTTTTGCATAGAAAAATTAAATTAAATAATAAAATTGCCAATATCCCGTCAATCGTTTTGGAGCCGGGAGATAAAATTTCGCCAAAAGACAAAAAAAGCGTCTCACCAGTTAAAACTGTTATGCCGAAATGGCTAAAACTGGAAGCAAAAGAACAAACGGCGGAAATTTTAAGACTGCCGGAGCGAACCGAAATTGAATCGGATATTGACGAACAATTAATCACAGAATTTTATAGTAGATAAACCTGCCCCGCCTTGGCGGGGGAGCGAAAGGAAATAATATGGCTTACACATTACCAGAAACCGAATTGGTTAAAATTAAAACAATTGAACAAGTTGACAACAAGGGTATTTTTGAGGTTGAGCCTCTTTCACCCGGTTACGGAGTAACAATTGGCAACTCTTTAAGACGAATATTACTTTCGTCCCTTGAAGGTTCTGCTATTACTTCGGTTAAAATTGACGGGGCGACTCATCAATTTGCCACTTTACTAAAAGTAAAGGAAGATATTGTGGAAATTATTTTAAATCTTAAAACCTTAAGATTTAAAATGAATTCGGATGAACCGGTTGTTTTAAAATTACAAGTCAAAGGTCCAAAAGATGTGACGGCTCAAGATTTTGCTGAAAATGCAGACTGTAAAGTTGTCAACACCTCTGCTTTTATCGCCAATGTTGGCAAGGGCGGAACTTTGAAAATGGAAATTACAGTTATGCGCGGTCGTGGCTATGTCCCAATTGAAAAACGTAAAGACGAAAAATTGCCGATTGGCACAATTTCTATTGATTCTATTTTTACACCAGTTAAAAAAGTTCATTATGAAGTTGAAAATACTCGGGTGGGTGGAATGACAAACTTTGATAAACTGATGATGGAAATTACCACTGACGGTTCAATTGAGCCATCAGTTGCCTTAGGTACGGCGACAAAAATTTTAGTTGAACATTTTTCTTTAATTGAAAAAGCTTGTGAAGCAGATGTTGAAGTAGTAAAAACAGAAAAAGCGCCAAAAAAAGAAAAAGTAAAAATCTCGAAAAAAACTGTTAAAAAAGTAACAAAGAAGTAAAAATGGCAAATTCTCTTTCAAGAAAAAAAGATCCACGTCGATCGCTCCTTCGGAATTTAGCAACTTCCTTGATTTTGTATGAAGAAATTACAACTACCAAGGCAAAAGCGAAAGAGGTAAAAGCGGTGGTTGAGCATTTAATTTACAAGGCTAAAAAAAACGATTTAGCCTCTCGTAGATTACTTTTAGCCTATCTTTTTGATAAAAAAGCAACCAAAAAAGTTTTTGAAGTAATGGTTCCAAGATACAAAAAAACAAATTCAGGTTTTATACTTTCATATAAATTAGGGCAAAGATTAGGTGATTCGGCTCCTCTAGTAATGCTTAAATTAAAAGAAGGCGAAGTATTGCCACCAGTCGTAGAAACCAAAATATCAAATAAAAAGGATAAAAATGCCAATACAAGCACAGACAAAAAAACCGGTCAAAATCCAGTCAAAACTGAAAAAACCGGTACAAAAATTAAAAAATAAACTTGAAATTAAAACCCACACGATTGATGCCGATGGGAAAATTTTAGGTCGTTTGGCAACTGAAATTGCAGTTATTCTTCGGGGTAAGGACAAACCTTCATTTCAGCCTTATCTGGCAATGGGGGACAAAGTATTGATTTTGAACGCTTCTAAAATTAAAGTAACTGGTGGAAAAGAAACCAAAAAAATGTATTACAGCCATTCTGGTTATTTAGGGCATTTAAAAACTTTAAGTTATAACGATATTTTCAAAAAAAATCCAGGCGAAGTTATAAAACGCGCTGTTTGGGGTATGTTGCCAAAGAATAAATTAAGAAAAATTTGGATAAAAAATCTAGAAATTAGGAATGAAAGCTAAAATGGCAGAAAGTAAAAAACCTAAAATCAAAAAAGAAAAAGTAATTGTTGAAAAAGTTGAGAAAGTTGAAAATCCGCCAGTTGTAGAGGAAAAAGAAGTTGTCAAAGATAAAAAAGGTGTTTTGGCGATTGGTCGCCGAAAAACTGCTATTGCTAGAGTTAAAGTTATTCCAGGAACAGGTAAATTTGTAATTAACACCCAAGACATTCCAAACCCAAATCGTATTTATACCGAACCTTTGAAAAAAGCAAACTTTGATCAAAAAGTTGACTGCTTTGTGAAAGTTTCCGGGGGCGGTCTTTCAGCTCAACTTGAAGCTATTAGACTTGGAATTTCAAGGGCAATAATTAAAATGGATCCAGAACTTAAAAAAACTCTTAAAGTTGAGGGTTTTTTAACCCGCGATCCGCGAATGAAAGAACGAAAAAAACCGGGACTCAAAGGTGCTCGTCGCGCGCCTCAATGGGCAAAGCGATAATTTAACGCTCTCTTTTTGCAATACGACTATTTTTATGGTAAATTTAGATTATGAGAAGGGTTCAACAGGTAGCCGTAGTTCTTAAAAAAGAACTGGCTCCTTTAATTAGAGAAGCTTTAGATAATAAATTTGGCATTGTTACTTTAATTGATGTTATTGTTCAGCCGGATTTAAAAGAAGCAAAAGTCTACATTTCTTGTCTAGACTTAACTTCTGAAAAAGAAGTTTTAAAAGTTTTAAATTTAAAAACTAAACAATTTCAGCATATTTTAGGTCGGCGTCTTAGAATGAAGTTTACACCCAGACTTACTTTTGTTAGAGATGATAGTTTGGAAAATGTGGTCAAAGTTGAAGAATTATTAGAAGAAATAAAAGACAAAGAGGTCAACTAATGGTTTTAAGGATTTATCTTTTTAGCTTGTATCTAACCTTGTTTTTGTCTTTTGGACTTTTGAGTTTAATTTTTTTCAATGTTAATCCATACACCAGTCCAGTCTGGATGATATTCTTACTTTATTTTTCTTTTTTTCTGTTTTGGATGTCATTTTTTGGGGTTATTGGTTTTTATTTAAAAATTTGGGCCAGTAACCGTGAAGTTATTTTTGCTCACCTTTTGCCGACACTGCGACAATCAGTTTTAATGGGCATCGCTTTAACTGGGTTATTGTTTCTTTTCCAGATTAAGGTTTTAAGTTGGTGGGTAGCTGTTTTGTTTATTTTAGCCGTCTTAATGATAGAATTATATTTTAGAAAGAAGTAATAGATGAAAATTTCTTACAATTGGCTTAAGGATTATGTTGAAATTGAAAAATCGCCAGAACAGCTGGCTAATGATTTAAGTTCATTTGGTTTTACAGTGGAATCGCTTGAGAAAATTGGTGATGATTTTGTCTTAGATTTAGAAATCAATCCTAATCGGGGTGATTGTCTTTCTATTTTAGGCATTGCTCGCGAAGTGGCAGCGCTTTATGATAAAAAAATCAAATCTCAAATAGGTCTGCTAAAGGCAAATCTCAAAATTAATGAAGACTATTTAGATAAAAATGTTAAAGTAACAATTTCTGACTCAAAAATTTGTCCGCGTTTTACCGCCAGGATTATTGACAACATTACAATAAAACCTTCGCCCGAGTGGCTTCAAAAACGTTTGACGGCTTATGGATTTAGACCAATTAATAACATTGTGGACATTACCAACTATGTGATGGTGGCAATGGGGCAACCTCTTCATGCTTTTGATTGGAGCAAAATACAAGATGGCCAAATGAATATTCATACAACTTATGAAGGCGAAGAACTTATTACTCTTGATGGTAAAAATCATAAATTACCCAAAGACACTATTGTTATTTCGGACGAGAAAAAAATATATGATCTAGCCGGCATTATGGGTGGTTTTTCAACAGAGGTTGACTCAAAAACTAAAACCATTGTCCTGCAAAGTGCAATATTTAATCCTGTACTAATCCGACGGTCGTCAAAGAAATTAGCCCATACAACCGATGCTTCTTATCGCTATGAACGAGGTGTGGATTACAATAACACAATATTTGGTGCTGACTTGGCATCATCCTTAATTAAAGAATCTTGTCCGGAAGTAAAAATTGGTAAGTTAATTGATATTAAATCAGAAGATATAAAAGAGCAAAATATAGTAACTACGCAAGATAATATTAATATATTATTGGGAACTAATATTACGTCTTTAAATATAAAAGATTATTTAGAAAGATTGAATTTTAAAACATCAAACATTGATGATAAACTTACGGTTACGGTTCCGTCTTTTCGGGTATTTGATGTTAAAATTTGGCAAGATCTAGCCGAAGAAATTGCTCGTATTTATGGCTATGACAAAATAGACTCAAATCTACTTTCTCAAATAAAATTAGCTCCAATAAATAAAAATTGGCAAGAAAGAATGTTAGTAAAAGATGAACTAGCGAGCATAGGTTTTTCAGAAATATATTCACCATCGCTTATTAGGAAAAATCAAATTGAAATAACTGGATTTAGTATTACAATGTGTCAAGAAATTACCAATCCAATATCGGTTGAAATGCAGTATCTACGACCATCACTTATGCCAACCCTGCTTTCGGCTATTTCTAAAAATCCATGGGCGCCTGAAATTGCTATTTTTGAAGTCGGTAAAGTTTTTTATTCTGGTAAAGAATCGTGGCAAGTTGGTTTGGCAGTCACAAATAATTTAGATCAAATGCTAAAAAAAACTCAAGAAAAACTATCATTAAAAAAAGAAATTATAGATATTGATCAAAAGATTTTAGATTTTTATAAAATCCGCCGAAAAATAAAAATGATAATATTTGAAATTATGGATGTAAATATCACAGAAGGGGATATTACTCAAAAGATTTCTCAAAATCAGTATTCTGAAATATCTAAATATCCACCAACCGTTAGAGATTTAGCTTTTATTGTTAGCGATAATATAAAAGCAGATACTGTTAGCGATGTTATACGACATATTGATGATAAAATATTAATGGTTGAACTTTTTGATGAATTTAAGTCCGATAAATTCGGAGAAAACAAAAAAAAT
This sequence comes from uncultured Candidatus Saccharibacteria bacterium, assembly GCA_964479405.1. Classification (GTDB taxonomy): domain Bacteria; phylum Patescibacteriota; class UBA1384; order UBA12157; family JAENIV01; genus JAMCZU01. The sequence continues at coordinate 7,520 of CAYZMA010000005.1, read as the reverse complement.
CTGGCTTTTCATATTTGGTTGCAAGATTTAAAAGGACCCGTGTTGGACGATGAGACAAATACAATATTTGAAAATATTATTAAAATTATTGAAGAGAAATTTCAAGCTAAATTAAGGAGCTAAAATGCAAAAAGAAAGAGTTTTGTCAAAAGATGCTGAAAAATATGAAGGGAAAAGTATTTTGATTGAAGGTAGAATATTTAGTATTAGAAAATTAGGTGGGGTAACGTTTATATTAGTTGAAGACAGGAGTGGTATTATTCAAACCGTTTGGGAAAAAGAGGTAGATACTAAAATAGGCGATATTGTTAGTGTTTCTGGTGAAGTAAAAAAAGATGAACGAGCCCATGGCGGTTGTGAAATAAAAGGCGATGATTTAATTGTTGTTTCGCATACAAAAATAGAATTGCCGTACGATCCATCAATTAAAGAATTAAATCTTAATCTTTCAACTCTTTTAGATAATCGTGTGGTGACTGTTAGACATCAACGTGTTAAAGCAATATTTAAGCTTTACGATATTTTACTAAAGGCTTACGAGCAAGTAATGCGCGAAGAAGGTTTTACGGAAATTAAAACGCCTAAACTTCTAGGGTCGCTCACTGAAGGCGGAGCTAACTTTTTTAAAGTTAAATATTTTGATAGAGATGCTTACCTTGCCCAAAGCCCGCAATTTTATAAACAAATTATGGTTGGTGCCTTTGAGCGGGTTTTTGAAATTGGACCGGTTTTCCGAGCCGAGCCACATTTTACTACCCGCCATATTAATGAATATATTAGCTTGGATGCAGAAATGGGTTTTATTGAAAGCGATGAAGATGTCAGAAAAGAAATTAATATAGTTCTGCGAAAAATGTTTAAAATCATTGGCGAGGAAGGCAAAAAATATCTTGAATTTTTAGAAATAACTATTGACGAAGTACCAGAAGAAATTCCGGCAATCAAATTAGCGGAGGCAAAAAAAATAATTAAAGAAAATTATAACCATGAAGTATCAAAAGATACTGACATAGATCCGGAAGGCGAAAAATTAATTTGTCGTTACGCTAAAGAAAAATACAATTCTGATTTTATTTTTGTAACTCACTATCCGTGGAAAGATAGACCGTTTTATACAATGCCGGCAGATGATGAACAAGAAGAAACATTAGGTTTTGATCTCTTGTATAAAAAAATGGAAATCATTACCGGTGGTCAAAGAATACATTCATATGATGAGCTTATTAAAAATATGAAATTAAAGAAAGTGGACACCAAAGGTATGGAATTTTATCTTGAAACTTTTAAATCGGCCATGCCACCTCATGGTGGTTGGGCGATTGGTTCAGAACGAATTATACAATTATTATTAAATCTTTCAACTGTGAAAGAAGCAAGTCTTTTCCCGCGGGATATTAAAAGATTAATACCTTAATTAAAATGACTTCTAAAAATCTTTGGACAATTTGCTTTTTGCTGATGTTTATATTAATTGTCGTAATTGGGCAAGGAGTTTATGCATCAGAAAAATCAGTTAAGTGGTCGGTAGCTGGCGTTAAAACGGAACTGCCACAATTAAATAAGGAAAGTTTAGCTAAACCGCCCCAAAAAAGACCAGATTCTAAAGATCCAAATATTAATAGCAAAGCCGCTATTTTAATTGATGTCGAAAGTTTCAAAACTTTATATCAAGAAAATTCAGACTTAAAAGTGCCGATTGCTTCTACGACAAAAATCATGACCGCCTTGGTGGTTTTGGAAGATTATCCCGACAAGATGAATGATATCGTCTCACTTACCGGTGAAATGGTTAATGTTGAGGGCTCTGATGCCCAACTGCGGTCCAGTGAAAAAATATCGGTTGAAAATCTTTTAAAAGGTGCGTTGATAGTTTCTGGCAACGATGCAGCCTATTCATTAGCTAGTTATTTAGGTGGAAAAGATCAATTTGTAAATAAAATGAATGAAAAGGCTAAATATTTAGGATTAAATGACACCTCGTACAAAGATCCGGCTGGGCTTAATGACGAAGGCTATTCAAGCGCAAATAATTTAGCAATTCTAGGAGCTTACGCTTTAAGAAACAATACCTTTGCTGATATTGTTAAAACGCCGGAGGTAACTGTAGTTTCAAGTGATGGCGCAGTGGTGCATGATTTTAAAAGTTCAAACAGAATGCTACGGACAGAAGAACAGTACTATTATCCTTTTGCAATTGGTATTAAAACTGGTTTTACTCTGGAGGCTGGTCATTGTTTAGTTTCGGCTGCCGAAAAAGATGGTCATCGTTTGGTAGCGGTTGTTTTAAATACTAACGAAAATACTGTAACTGCTTCAGCAAAAGAAAGTCGCAAACTTTTAGATTGGGGTTTTAATAATTGGGTTTGGTAAATTTGCGCTCTTACTTACTTGACGGTCGTCAAATAAATATGATATTGTAGAACTCTGGAGTTAAAATGTCATTATCGCCAATGCAAGAAATATTTATTTTGCTTGAAGACGAAAAAGAGGTCCCTCTTTTTCGTCTCGATCGTTGGGGCAGAAAAACAAGAGGGGTTTTAGCAAAACTTAAAAAATTAGGCTGGGCTGAAAAAATTGATCCACCAGCTGGCGCAGATACAGAAATTTGTTACAAAATCACTACCAAAGGTGAAAAAGAATTTGATAATGTTTTAAAACCTTTAAAGGTAATTGGCACTTGGGATGGTCGTTGGCGTTTAGTTATATTTAATATTCCGGAAAATAAACGCGATGTTCGTGATCGTTTGCGTCGTGCGCTAAACAAATTGGGTTTAGGTATTTTGCAAGCCAGTGTTTGGATATCACCAAATGACATTAAAAATGAAATTGACGAAATTGGAAAAAGACTAAAAATTGAAGATTCTTTAAAATATTTTGAAGTAACTAGAAATAAATCAATTGACAAAACAATTATTGAAAAATCTTGGAACTTGCCCGAAATTACAGATTTATATAGAAAGTTTAATTTAGAGTTTGGGCAGGTAATGAGAATAATTGATAAAACTTCAAAATCAAACTTTTCTATTAAAAAATTAATTTATGAATATGCCCTCATTCTACAAAAAGATCCCATTTTACCATGGGAATTTCGCGAAAAAGATGCCCTTAGAAAAATATCACATGAGAACTACATGAAGCTGAAAAAACAAATTTCTTAATGATTTAAGTTTTGTTCTTGAGATTTTACTTCTGTCCAGTGCTCTAAAGTGTTTGAAGCGGCGGCGTTTTCAGCTGTTTGCTTGGAACTGCCAGAACCTTCGCCAATTAAATCATTGTTTAGATAACAGCCAACGGTAAAACTTTTGTTATGGTCTGGGCCGTGTTCTGACAAAACTTTGTACACTGGAGTAACACTTTTTTGTTCTTGAGCTAACTCTTGCAAATGACTTTTAGGATCTAAAAAAAGTTTATTTTCAATAATTTGTTTAAGGTGAATGATAATATATTTATTAATAAATTCAGTTGTAACTTTATAACCTTGGTCTAAATAAATAGCGCCAATTAAGGCTTCAAAAGCATTAGCTAAAATAAGCTGTCGGGATTTACCTTCAGATTTTGATTCTCCGCGAGAAAGAAACAAGTATTCTTCAATTTCTAGATCATTGGCAATTCTTGAAAGCATCGCGCCTTTAACTAGAGCCGATCGTAAGTTGGTTAGTTCGCCCTCAGGATTTTTAAAATTTAAATAAAGATATTCAGTGACAATTAATTCCAAAACAGCATCGCCTAAAAATTCCAATCTTTCATTGTGATCTAAATCAAAACCGATATTTTCATTTAAGTACGACCTGTGAACGAAGACTTGGCGAAGAAGGTTAATATCTTTAAATTTAATATTAATCTTTTTGGCAAATTCTTCAATGTTGTTATTTTTTGTCATCTGTTTCCTCCTTTTTATTGGTTGATGTTTTTTCGTCTTCCTCTTTATTGTAGCGCGCGCATTGGCGATAAACAGTTCCTAATACGCCGTTAATAAATTTTGAGGAATTTTCCCCGCCAAAAGTTTTACCCAATTCAACCGCTTCATTGATAGCCACTTTTGGAGGAATGTCGTCGCGATAAAGAATCTCACAAATAGCAATTCTTAGAATGGTTTTATCAATGCCGGCAATTTGTTCCAAAGGCCATTCGGGTGCTGCCGAAGTAATTTGTTCATCAATTTCTTTAATTTTACTAATCACATTTTCAATCATTTTTTGAATGTAATCGTCGTCAATATCTTCGTGATAGTTTTCAATGTTACGCTTTTTAATTTCTGCCACATCAGTTTTGGGACGAAAATCCCATTCGTAAAGAGTTTGCATAATGATTACACGCGATAAGTGTCTGTTCACTTTACCTCTTCTTCTTTTTCGCGCTCTTTTCTTCGCTCTTCTTTAAGCTGGGCTTTTTCTTCAAGTTTTAAAATGTCTTTACCCCGAAAATATCCACAATTAGTACAAACTTGATGTGGCAATACTGCTTCTTGGCATTTGGGACATTTTGATAAATTAAGTTTTCTTGATTTTAAGTGACTGCGTCTGGCGCCGGAGCGAGCAGAAGTCAGTCTTTTTTTTGGTTCGGCCATTTCGTTCCTTTCAATTATTATTCTACCACAAAGTTAATAACTTTACCAGAGATATAAATAGTTTTTTTAATTTTTAATTTTTCAATTAATTTATTTAGTCGTTCATTTTTTTTAATCATTTCTTCAACTTTTTCTTGCGTCACGGTGGCATCAGTTTCAATTACACCTTTAGTCTTGCCGTTTATTTGGACCGCTATCGTGACTTTCTGGTCTTTGGCTAACATTTCATCGTGTTTTGGCCAAATAGAATTAAATATAGAACTAGAATTACCATTTTTTTGCCAAATTTCTTCGGCTAAGTGTGGAAAAAATGGCGCTAAAAGAATATTAATTTTTTGAGCATTATATTTTGAAATATTATTAGTTTTTTTAAGATAATTAAAAAGTTCCATCAAATTGCTTAGAGCAGTGTTTGGTCTGAATTCTTGAATTTCTTGGGTTACTTTTTGAATAGTTTTTTCAATAACTAAATCTTTTTTGTCATCGCTTACGATTTTACAATTGTTGTAAAAATCCCAAACTTTTTCTAAAAATCTGTATACGCCGGTAATACCATTTACTTGCCATTCACTATCTTGATCAGCCGGACCAATAAAAAGTTCATAACCGCGCAAGGCGTCGGTGCCGTATTTTTCAACTATTTCGTCGGGGGAGACAATATTACCTTTGGATTTACTCATCTTAGAACCGTGTAAATAAATCATCCCAATGTTAAAAAGTTTGGTGAACGGTTCGCCGTTTGGTGAAAAATCAATTAATTTTAAATTGTGCAAAGCTTTACTTATAAAACGGGCGTAGAGTAAATGCAAAATGGCATGTTCAATTCCGCCGACATAAAGATCAACCGGCAACCACTTTTTGATTTTATTTTCGTCAGCAATTTTAATGCTATTTTGAGAATCGGCATAACGAATATAATACCAACTTGAGTCAACAAAAGTATCCATTGTGTCAGTCTCGCGGACGGCTTTTGCGCCACACTTCGGGCAAGTAGTATTTAAAAATGTTTCAGATTGTTTTAAAGGCGATTCGCCGTGGGGCTTAAATTCAATATTTTCGGGAAGATTGACGGGCAAATCTTTTTCCGGGACTGGCATTTCACCGCATTTGTCGCAGTAAATTATCGGGATTGGCGCTCCCCAATATCTTTGGCGCGAAATTAGCCAATCGCGCAATTTATAATTGACCGTAAAATCGCCAGCACCCATTTCTTTTAATTTTTGAGTAATTTTAATTTGTGCTTCTTTAGAATCAAGTCCGTTAAAATTATTAGAATCAACTAAATGGCCATTTCCTTCGTAAGCTTCTTCTAAAATTGGACAAATCGGTTTTGGATAATTAGGACAAATAACCATTTTAATTGGAATATTATATTTTTTAGCAAATTCAAAGTCGCGATCATCGTGGGCTGGGACAGCCATGACGGCGCCGGTGCCGTAAGTTGCCAAAACATAGTCTGCGATATAAATATCAATTTCCTCATTATTAATCGGATTAATCGCCTTGATGCCTTCTAATTTGACGCCGGTCTTTTCTTTTTCAGTTGATTCCCGTTCAATATTTGATTTATTTTCGGCATTATTGATATAGTTTTCAACTTCATTATAGTTTCGGATTTCGGATTTAAAATTTCGGATTTCCTTGTGCTCTGGGGAAAGCACAAGATAGGTACATCCAAATAAAGTATCGGCACAAGTGGTAAATACTTCAATAGTGTTCTTGTCATTGTTAGATTGCTTCGCTTTGCTCGCAATGACAACTTTAAAATCAATCTTCGTTCCTTCAGACTTACCGATCCAGTTTTTCTGCAGGGTTTTTGTTCGCTCCGGCCAATCCAAACTATCTAAATCTTTTAATAAATCTTCAGCAAAATTGGTAATCTTAAAGAACCATTGAGTTAAATCTTTTTTTATAACTTTACTGCCACAACGTTCGCAAACACCTGCAACTACTTGCTCATTGGCTAAAACCGTTTGGCAATTTGGACACCAATTAACGGGAGCTTTTTTACGATAGGCTAATTTATTTTCGTAAAGCTTTAAAAAGAGCCATTGGGTCCATTTATAATACGAAGGATCGGAAGTATTAATTTCCCGCGACCAATCAAATACCACACCAATTTGATGGAGTTGTTTTTTAAAAGTAGTAATGGCTTTGTTGGTAAAAACTTTAGGATGGGAATTATTTTTAATGGCGGCATTTTCTGCCGGGAGTCCAAAAGCGTCCCAACCCATGGGATGGAGGACATTTTTACCACAAAGCATGGCGTAGCGGGCCAAAACATCGGAAAGGACAAAGCCTCGCCAATGACCGACATGCAAACCTTCGCCTGAAGGATAGGGGAACATATCTAGGCAATAATATTTCGGACGTTCGTCAGAATCCTTGGCTTCATAAAGCTTTTCTTTTTCCCATTTTTCTTGCCATTTAGTTTCAATTGTTTTTGGATCGTATTTATTCACATCTTAATTTTACCAGAAATAATTCTTGAAACAAGTGATAAATTTTGGTAGTATTAAGAAGCTTTATTATAAGGGCCGTTAGTTCAGTGGCAGAATGTCTCGATGGCATCGAGAAGGTCATCGGTTCGAATCCGATACGGTCCAAAACATTAAGTTATAGAATATGGATACGAAAACAAAAATTGCGATTTTTAGAGGAAAAAAAGTCCGCCGTGTCATTTATAAAAATGAATGGTGGTTTTCGGTTTCCGATGTATGTGAAGCACTAACAGGAAGTATTGATAGTGCTGCTTATTGGAGAAAACTTAAGCAAAGACTTAAAGAAGAGGGAAGTGAGGTCGTGACATTTTGTCACGGACTGAAGTTGGAAGCCCATGATGGTAAAAAATATGAGGTAGATTGTGCCAATACTGAAGGCATTTTCCGTATCATTCAATCGTTTGGATATTGAAAAAAGAACTGGTAAAAAGGTTTCTACGAAGGCAAATTAT
>CAYZMA010000004.1:0-39397 GCA_964479405.1 uncultured Candidatus Saccharibacteria bacterium | reverse complement strand
TAGCTTTCATCCCAATTGGCTTACTTTTATACCACATTATTTGACATAGAGCCTTTTTACCCTTGACAAAATGGCTCATATATGGTATAGTAATAATTAACAAGACCGAAAAAGGCACACCTGTTGTAAGACAGGGTCGCAAAACCACGGGTCCGAATCAAGAAATTGAAGGATAGCCGGGTTGCCGGAGTGTACTCTTTTGGTTTTGTCACTTTCTAACAGGAGGTGACAATAATGTCACAAAGAAAAATGCCTCTGATTGTGGAGGCAAACGAAAATGCACATTTTAACTACCGAGCTTGGCGGGGAGAAACTATCTTTTTTAGAATCCGCTTTAAAAACGGCAAGTTAAGTAAATTGATTCAAGTTGAGCCGTGCTTTCAGCGTTCAGAAGAAATATCAGCTATATGTCGCCATTGTGGCGAGGAAGTCAAAGCAACTGTCTTTTTCTTCTAGTGGTTTTTGCCCCGTCATCCGGCGGGGCATTTTTTTAATTGATTTTTTAGCACTTTTACCATATAATTAAAATGAAGCCGAGGTGGCGGAATTGGTATACGCGCATCCTTGAGGTGGATGTGGGCGCAAGCCCGTGCAGGTTCAAGTCCTGTTCTCGGCACCAAGGGCGGTTAGCTCAGCGGTAGAGCGCTTCGTTTACATCGAAGATGCCGTAGGTTCGAATCCTTCACCGCCCACCAATAATTATGGAATATAAAATTGTTTATTTTTTAAATCATTTGGGATCGGGGACAGCTGTTGATAGCGTTTCGTTTTACATAAACTGGATACCATTTTTAGTCGTTTTTTGGTTTTTATTGGCGCTTTTGGCGCTTATTTTTGACAAAATCAATGGCAAACGAATATTTTGGGGTACAATTTTGTTGGTGGTAATTTACTTTATTATTAATGATCTAATTTTAAAACAAACTTTAGCCAGTGTCTTTTTTCGTGAGCGACCTTATATTGCTTTTCCAAATTCAATTATTTCTTCCGGCGAACTTTGGGCTGATTCGTCTTTTCCTTCAGGGCATCTGGCGATGACAATCGCGCTTTCAACTTTTTCTCTTTATTTTTATCGCAAATGGTGGGTTTTGGCTTTAGCAATACTCTTTATAATTTTAATGACCTTTTCTAGAATGCATAACGGCATGCACTATCCAACAGACATTTTAGGAGGCACAGTTCTCGGAATTAGTTACGGATTTTTAACAGTATATTTGACTCGCAAAATGAAAAAACAACCTAGTACTATTTGACATCTAACTCAATTGGACTATTTGTTTCAATCCCTAAGGATTTTTTGAGCTGACTGATAATTTGCTCTTTTTCGCTCCCTTCCGAAATATAAGGTCTTAGGTGCAGACTGCCAAGAGGAATTATTTCTAGGGTCAATTTATTTTGATTTATTTTGCCTTTAATCACTAAACCTCTTTGGGTTTCTTTGGAAAAAGTTTGGTCAAAAAGAAAATTACCTAAAGAATAAAAAATTGGTTTTTCTTTATAAATTTCACCGTCTTGAATGACATGTGGATGCGAGCCAATAATTAAATCGGCGCCTTGGTCAATCCATCGGTGAGCAAGTTTTTCTTGATTTGAATTGTGAGTGGCTTGATATTCATTGCCCCAATGAGGAAAAATAATCACAAAAGCGCCATTTTGTTTTTGCTTGCTAATTTCATCTTCTAAATCGGGCGTGTTAGCAAGAACATTTACACCAATAATGCTAATTTTAAGACTTCCTTTTTCAAAAGTTTGGACTAAATTGGTGGAATTTTTGGCATTGCCGATAGTTGTGATTTGATTGGTGTTTAGTAATTCTTTGGTAAAATTAAATACACTTGTTCCTTGATCAAAAGTGTGATTATTGGCAAGACTGACAGTGTTAATTCCAAGCCATTTTAAAGCAGAGGCTGTTTGGGGTGGAAATTTCATGACTAAATTTTCCGGTGTTGTATCAGGGACAAATTCTTGTTGAGTGATTGGTCCTTCAAGATTTAATATTTTAATATCGCCGGAAAAAAAATTCTGATCAAAATCGCGAAAGGCTTTTGTCAGGTCCTTGCCAAATTGATTGTAGACTGCTCGACCAAACATGGCATCGCCGGCAAAAGTAAAAGTTATTTCTTCGTTCTTATTATTTTGTCGGTTTTCGTAGGTTGATAAAACTTTTGGTTCTGGATTAGTTTTTTTATTGGTAATTTTAAAAATATAGCTAAAAGAGGCAAGGACGCAGATACTTAAAAAAATTAAGAGATACTTTGCAGACTTGGTCATAAATCCATTATATCCTGATGTGTATTTTATTGATAATTTACAAAATGTGTGATAAGATAAATTTGGTTTAAATATCAGCCTCCTAATAATCATAAAATAAAAAACTTTTTATGCCTGGGTAGCTCAGTGGTAGAGCACATGACTGAATTTTCGGTCCGTTCAATGGCAACATTGAAATGAAAATTGGGTGAATTCGGGGAAATCCGGCTTAATGCCGAGACAATCCCGAGCCAAGATCACTAGGGTTTAAGTTAGTGATAAGGTGTAGAGACTAATAAGTGAGTCCCAACAATAATCTTATAAAAGCGCCCAACACCCTTTAGGGGTGATGAGATAGTCCACATAATTGGAAAATCATGGTGTCGTGAGTCCGATTCTCACCCCAGGCACCAAGCAAAACTCCTTCCTGCCTATTGAATTACATTCAATTACGCATAAGCGTCGTCGCTTGGCAAGCCATTGCTAGGTTAAGTTTTGCGCAGTCCCGCGATGAGCGAAGCGAATTTTGCGGGACAAACTATATTTATGAACATTAATTTTAACAAATTATTGGCAAAAAGTTATATTTTGGAAACAACGCCGTCAGCTGTTGGATTGTATAGATATTTGGCGATTGCCTTTGGAATATTTATTCTTACAGCCTTTATTTTAATAGTTAAGTCAAAAAATAAAGAAGAGATTTGGAAAAGTTTGTATGCCAAAATTATTAATCTGCTAATATTTAGCGGCGCTTTTGGACTGATGCTTATTTTCTTTCGCTTTGAAGGCATTCCTTATCTTGGCAGTAGACTATTTCTTTTAGTTTTACTTTTGGGGTTAATTATTTGGTCAGCAACAATAATTTGGTATAGATTTAAAATTTTACCTAAAAAAATTAAAGAATATCAAAAGCGCAAAGCTTTTGAAAAATACCTACCGTAAGGTATGAAGGACGGGATAAAGGAAAAATAATGAAAAATTCTCAAACAATGAAAGATCTGGCAACTACTTTAGGCAATAGACTTGTGCCAATTCACAACGGCGAACTTACTGAAGTAAAAATTCTTCAGATTTTAAAGAACAAAATAATTGTTGATGTTGGCGGGCTAACATTAGGAATCATTCCAGAGCAAGAATTTTCACCCGAAGTGGGGGACTTAAAAGTTGGCGATAAAATGCTAGCCTATGTTTTAACTATTGAAAATGATGATGGTTATGTAATTCTATCCCTAAGACGAGCTGATAAAGAAAGAGTCTCAAAAATTCTTCATACCAAATTTGAATCGGGTGAAGTTTTGCCAGTTAAAGTTTTAGATGCCAACAAGGGTGGTCTTCTTTGCCAATTTGGCGATTACGAAGGTTTTTTGCCGGTTTCGCAACTGGCGACTTCGCATTATCCTAAAGTTGCCTCCGGTAATCGTGAAGAAATTTTAAGTCGTTTAAAATCATTAGTTGGTCAGACTTTGCAAGTTAAAGTTTTAAGTTTTGAGCCCGGTTCGGGAAAATTAATATTTTCCGAAAAGGCGGCTGGCGATATTGCTCAATTCGAAAAAATTAAAGGCATTAAAATTGACGATGTTTTAGAGGGCGAAATCACCGGAATTGTTGATTTTGGTCTGTTTGTTAAAATAAAAATTGGCTCCGATGAAGTTGAAGGGTTGGTTCATATTTCTGAAGCTTCTTGGGAACATGTTGACGATTTAAAAAGCCAGTTTAAAATCGGTGACAAAATTAAAGTTAAGGTTATTTCCAAGGAAGATAATCGTTTGTCGCTTTCGTTAAAACGGCTAGAGTCAGATCCTTGGTTAAAATTAGCTTCTTCCCATAAGGTTGGTGATGTGGTTTCTGCCAAAGTGACTAAAAATACGGCTTTTGGCTCTTTTGTAAAATTGGGGGTAATTGATGGTTTAGTTCATATTTCAGAATTAGGCGATAAAGTGACCGATCCTAAAAGTGTGGTTGAAGAAGGAAAGTCTTATAAATTTAAAATCATGTCAATTGAACCGGAACTGCATAAATTAAGTCTTTCACTAAAAGCTGTAACCGAAAAAGAAAAGCCGGCAAAATCAGTTAAAAAAGAAACAAAACCAAAGAAAACTAAAAAAGGAGCAAAATGATTATTACTTGGGATAAAAACGAAAATTTTACTTTAAAAACTAGAAATAAAACTGTTAAAATTGGCGAAGATATTTCTTTGGGGGATTTAAAAATTACCACCCCCGGAGAATATGAATCGGGTGGAATTCAGTTGGAAGTTGTTGATGGCACGATTGAGGTTTTTTCGGAAAAAATGATGATTGGTTGGATGAAAAAAGCCAAAGTTCTCTCTGACAGTGAATTGGAAAAATTAAGCGGGATTGATGTTTTACTAATCGGCGTCGGTGGCGGCGCATTTACGGAGACAAAACAAGCATTGGAAGTTATTAATCAAATTGATCCAAAAGTGGTTATTCCAATGTATGAAAAAGATTTAGAAAGTTTCACGAAGGAAGAGGGTATAAGTTCAGAGGGGCAAGATCAATTTAAATTTACTTTAAATGATTTGCCAGTCGAAGAAAGAAAAGTAATTATCCTCAATGCCAGTTGATAAACTTATCTCTAAAATTAAAAATTACGAAAATATTTTATTGATGGTTCATGTTGAGCCGGACGGCGATACTTTGGCGGCGACAGTCGCCTTTTATATTGCCCTTAAAAGTTTAGGTAAAAAGGTTTCAATGGTCTGTATTGACGAAATTCCGAAACCTTTTTTATTTTTGCCTCAAATTGAACATATTCAAAAAGATATTTTATTTGGTGATTTTGAAATCATTATTGTAATTGACTGTGGTGATTTAAGGCGAACTGGTTTTCCGGAAAGATTGAAAAAATTTGCTAAAGTTTTTAAAAATTTTATTAATATTGACCATCATCCTAAAAATGATTTGTGGAAAATTGCCAATATTAATATTGTTGATCAAAGTGCGTCATCTGCTTCAGAAATTGTTTGGGAGATATTAAAAAAATTGCCGGTGGAATTAAATCGCAATATTGCTACCGCCATTTTGACCGGAATTTATACCGATACAGGCGGTTTTAAACATTCCAATACCAGTCCAAAAACTTTGGAAATTGCGGCCGAACTTTTAGCGCATGGCGCCAGACTTAAAACTATTACCAAAAATGTTTCCTTAAATAAAAGTGTCGCCGCTTTAAAACTTTGGGGGGTGGCACTTTCTAGGCTTCACAAAAATCAGCACTTGCAAATTGTTTCTTCAGTTATTACACATCAAGATTTAGATGATTGTGGCGCCACTTATTATGAATTGGCGGGGGTGGTAAATTTAATGAATTCTATTCCCGACTCCAAGGCGGCTATTTTATTTTTTGAAACACCGGAAGGCGGAATCAGAGCGTCGCTCCGGACTGAAAAAGATAATGTTGATATTGGTAAAATTGCCAAGCTTTTTGGCGGGGGAGGCCATAAAAAAGCAGCCGGTTTTACAATTGAGGCAGAACTAAAACTAAATGGTCAAGATTGGGAAATTGTCTTGAGATAAAATCAGTTTTGGGGTAGAATAAAGGTAAGCCCGGGTGGTGGAATGGCTAGACACGATGGACTTAAAATCCATTGAGAATAAAATCTCATGCGAGTTCGACTCTCGCCTCGGGCACTACGTAAAAAGTCAAAAATGATATATTTTACAAAACATGCTTTGGAGAAATTTGAAATATTAAAACGACATAATTTTTACGTTTCAAAAGAGCAAGTTTTAGAAACAATTACTAATCCTGAAAAAATAGATTATTCTCGATCACCACTTCTAATTGCTCAGAGAAAATTTGACGCAACCCATGTTTTTCGGGTAGTATATAAAAAGGAAGAAGGTTTGATTAAGATCATTACCTTTTATCCGGGCAGGAGAAAAAAGTATGAACAGTAAAAATATTCAACCAAAAATTAATTATGAACCGGAGGCGGATGTTTTAAGTTATGAGATAACTAGTCAACCAATTGATTATGCTAAAGAAGTTGGAAATATTGTTATTCATTTCACTAAAAACAATATGCCAGTATTGGTAGAAATTTTAGAAGCAACGAAATTTTTAAAGAAAGCGGAAAAGTTGACTAGTAAAACTGGTAATTTATCTGTTGCAGGGGCTTAAAAAGAGATTATTAATATGTACACCCAAAGTCAAATATCAGAATTAATTACTGCTATAAAAGGTAGAGGTGAAATTCCTCTTAAGTTTGATTATATTGGCGAGTTAGGTGCAAAGCGGTGGGCAGCTATTGCCAGTAAAAGACACAGTGATAAACATGGTATTAATAAGGTTGAAAGTGATCTATTAAATGCTAAAGTAGACGCTTTTATTGGATCATTTAAAACTTTGAAAAAGTTGAATATTATTGATATTGGTCCAGGCGATGGAAGTGCTGTTTTGCCTTTGCTTTATTCGTTAAAAGAAAAGTCTGTAGATTTTCGTTATGTACCGGTGGATATTAGTCAGGAAATGTTAGATTCGTCCACTAAAAATATTAAAAACTTATTTCAGGATATTGCTATTGAGCCAGTGCAGCTTGATTTTGAACTTGGTAATTTTGCGGAAGTTACTTACAGATTAAAGCAAGGTGGCTATCAGAATTTAATGTTGTTTTTGGGTAGTACACTTGGGAACCAATCGGATCGTCAGCGTGTTCTGACGAATTTTCGTGATTCAATGACATCAGAGGATTTTTTAATTATCGGCGTAGAACTTGTCAACTTAAATAAAATTGAAAAAATTATTGAACAATATCATGTCAAAGAAGCTGAAGACTTGTCTATGACTACTGCCGAAAACATTGGCATTAAGAGAAGCGATGGTAAATACGAAGTTAGGTTTAATAATGAAAGTTCTCAAGTTGAGGGATATTTTACATTTCAGGCTAATACAAGTGTGGAGTATGCTAATGAAAAAATTATTTTTGAAGAAAATGATAAACTTTTACTTTTCAGATCGTTAAAATTTACAGAATGGATTTTTGCAAAGGTATTATCAGAAGTTGGTTTTAGAATGGAAATTTTTACCACTTCTTCCGAAAAAGGATACAGTTTGGTTATGTGCCAACCTCAAAGATTTAATTATTAATATCTCGCCTCGGGCAATCCAAATTATTATAAATTTTGGCTCTTGACTTTTTTAAAGGACTTTATAAAAAGCGTATAATTAAATTGATATAGCTTTTGCTGTAGTAAGCTATATCCATCTTTTCTCCTTCCTTTTAGTGTTGCGTATCAGAATCCTTGGACGGTGTTGAAAAACCCCGTCCCTCTTTTTTATTTTAACCTTGATTCTTATTAAGATAATTGTTAATATAATTTTGATAGTAGAACTTGAAATTATAGATGGAGGTGAATGATGTCTTTCTGGCAATGGATAAAGCTTCTATTTGCTACTTTCACAATGGATGATTTAGCACTTGATCGATTTGATTACGAGGCGAAGAGAGAGCGTCAGAAAAAGAGACTCAAGCACAGGGCTCGTTTAAGAAGACAAGGCATAGAATTAGCACCACTCAATAGGTCTTAGCAGAGCTTCAATTTAATCAGTAGCCACATTGCTGTGGCTACTTTTTTGTATTTGCTTTGAATGGCTCGACAAACTTTTTATTTCTTGATAAGATAGTTTTGAGGAGCAATGAGAAGAATAGTTAATTTTATTATTGTTATTGTTGTCACGGTGGCAATATTAGCCGGTTTTTATTTTTTCTTTCCCCATGTTTGGGGCGAATTGCTTTACCCTTTAGACTATAAAGATACTATTAAGAAATATTCAGAAGAAAGGGGACTCCGGCCTAATTTTGTTGCCGCTATGATTTATACCGAAAGTCGGTTTAACGCTGGTTCAGTTTCAGGCGCTGGCGCCACTGGCTTAATGCAAATTATGCCCGGTACGGGCCAATCAATCTCACAAGAGCTTGGCGAATCGTCAATGGGCAATCTGCGTGATCCCGATACCTCAATTCGCTACGGCACATGGTATATTAAGGGACTAGTGGATAAATATAATGGCGATACCGATCTAGCACTGGCGGCTTACAATGCCGGGTCAGGCCGGGCGGATAAATTTAAAGATAATGTTATGCCATTGCCATACGAGACGGTTTTTTATGTTCAAAAAGTTAAAGGAACCGAGGAAATGTACGACAAAGTTTACGATTCTTGGTATTCGCAAAGTATTTCCGAAAAAAAGAATCCGGTGGCAATCGGCTTTTCCAATATTTCCGACTACGTCAAAAAACTAATTTTGGGAAACAAATAAAAATGGACTCTAAAACATTACGACAAAAGTTTATTCAATTTTTTGTTGAAAAAGGACATAAAGAACTAAAATCAGCCAGTTTGGTTCCTGAAGATGATCCATCGGTTTTATTTACGACGGCGGGGATGCAACAATTTAAAAAATTTTATGTTTCTTCAAAAGAAGCGCCGACCAAAAATGTGGTTACTATTCAACCATGTTTTAGAACTTCCGATATTGAGGAAGTGGGTGATGATACTCATTTAACTTTTTTTGAAATGTTAGGAAATTTTAGTTTTGACGGCTATTTTAAAAAGGAAGCAATTGAATATGCATGGGAATTTTTAACCGAAATTTTAGAAATAGATCAATCAAGAATTTCAGCTACTTATTATGATCAAGAAAAGGCAAAAATTGAGATTAAAACCGACAATGAATCTAAGAAGATACTAGAGCAATTAAAGGGTTTAGAAAAAATTGAAGGTCAGGGCGAAGACAATTTTTGGTCATTGGGCACCGAAAATTCTCCCGGTGGTCCAACAGTTGAGTTCTATATTGATAATGTAGAAATTTGGAATTTAGTTTTCAATGAATTTGTGTGGAAAGGTAATTCTTGGCAAGATTTAGAATCTAAGGGAGTGGATACTGGAATGGGTTTTGAAAGACTTCTGACAGTCCTACAAGAAAAAGACGAAAATTATCAAACCGATTTATTTTGGCCGATTATTGAAAAGATTGAAGAAATTTCTGGCAAAAAATATACCGACAATCAAAAAGAATTTCGGATTATTGCCGACCATCTTAAAGCTTCGGTTTTTGCAGTTTCCGATGATGTTTTGCCATCAAATAAAGAACGCGGTTATATTGTTCGTCGATTAATTCGTCGAGCGATTGTTAAGGGGCAGCAACTAGGAATAACTAATAATTTTACTGCTAAATTAGCCGAGATAGTTTTTAAGATTTACGAAAATAGATATCAATTTAATCAGAATAATATTAAAAATGAAATTCAAAAAGAAGAAACAAAATTTCGTAACACTCTTTCAAACGGTCTTAAAGAATTTGAAAAACAAAAGCAAAATTTAACTGGCGAAATTGCTTTCAATCTTTACCAAACATACGGTTTTCCTTGGGAAATGACGGCAGAACTTGCTGAAGAAAATAAAATTAGTGTTGAAAGAATAGATTTTGAAAATGCCTTTAAGAAACATCAAGAACTTTCACGAACGGCTTCAGCCGGTATGTTTAAAGGCGGACTTGCTGGCGGGGGAAAGATGGAAACAAAATATCACAGCGCCACTCACCTACTACTCGCTTCCCTGCGACAAATTTTGGGAAATGATATTTATCAAAAAGGTTCCAATATTACCGCCGAGCGTTTGCGGTTTGATTTTAATTATCCAGAAAAATTAACTAACGAGCAAATTAAAAAAGTTGAAGAATTGGTGAATGTTAATATTGAAAAAGATTTGCCTGTTGGAATGCAAGAAATGACTTTGGAAGAAGCCAAAAACTCTGGGGCGATGGGTGTTTTTGAAAATAAATATGGCGATAAAGTAAAAGTTTATAGTATCGGTAATTTTTCATGTGAAATCTGTGGCGGTCCGCATGTCAAATCTACTGGTGGACTCAGCCATTTCAAAATCTTAAAAGAAGAATCGTCCTCGGCCGGAGTGCGTCGGATTAAAGCGGTTTTGGAGTAAATTCTATTTTAAATAAAAGGTATTAAAAAAGGGTAAAAAAACTACGACCGTAGAAAAATCACTCTAAAATTATCCCTTATTTCCGCTGGAGCGTAAATTGGGGATAATTTTTTATTTAAACTCTTGACATGCAGAGAGAGAGAGAGAGTTAAATGAAGATAGGAGGGAAAATGCGGAAAAAAATGAAGCTTGCCAAGGTTTTAAGTAGTGGCGGGAAAAAAGGCATGGTACTTTCAATTATAGGTATTATGATGATCTTGGTCGCCGTTGGAATTTTTTATTTTGAAAGCAAAAAACCTGTCAAGGCGTCAAATTTTACCAATTGGTCGGAAACTTGGGGAGTGACAAAATATAGAAATGTTGTCTTACCATCAGGAGATAATTACAGTATAGGACCAGCTGAATGGGAAATTACTGGTTGTTTTAATTCGGTGCCATGTTCACAAATAGAATATAGAGTAAAGTACAGTGCTAGTGACGATAATGCAGATTGGGTATCAGGTGGTCATCGTTCAACTTCATTCGAGCAAGGTGCAGATGAAAGTTTTGCTCCTAATTTTTTCAATGATTCTCGGATTTTAGATATACCAAATGGCTATATTATTTCTCCAAATGGATTGTATGGATTGTTTTATGGGATCATTAATAATAGCTATGGTCGGTCGCAAGAAAATTTTGTTTCCAGTTGGCCAACCAAATGGACAATCGCTGGTTGTGTTGGAGTTAATTGCACACCCTAAACTTTTATCAATGAAAAAACGAAAATTAAAAAAACATTTAGAGTTCTATCCTATTTTTATATTAATTATCGGTTTTTTGGCTTTAGTTTATTCCTTAACTTATATCCCTTATATCCAAACCCACACGCCGGTCGGTCGATACCAAAAGGCCTACGCAGTTTATAAATACGCTAAAACTTTTCCTATTGGTTCAAATGAATATATGAAATTTATGTCTATTGCTTCGGCTTTGTTTCATAACCAACAATCATTTAGTTTAGGTTCATCTGGTCAAGTGCCAATAATGCCACCCCAGCCACCGGCAATTAGTTCAACGCCGTAATTTAATTATAAATTTAGTTACATATTTGAACCTGAATTTATTTCAAACTATTAAAAACTACCACGATCGTTCTACTTTTTGATAGGTTGAATAATTATTGAGATTTAATTATCAAGTCCAAAATGAGCAACCATTTTTTCTTCATTGGGTAATTTTTCGGTAGTCATGACAATTACATAAGGCAAAATATTTAAATTTTTACATATTACTGCTATTTCTTCTTTACACTCATACGGATAGACCCATAAACTTTTTTGAGTCTGATAAAAATTATTTCTTTCTAAAAATTCTCTGAAGTCATCTCGATAATTTCGGTAGATTTCTGGAATATCGTAAGCAATTAAATGCCAATTTCCATCCCATTCTTTTGGCTTAGAAATAGTAATTTCGGAAATATAAATTTTTTGGAGAAGCTCTTTGCCTTTACTGGTCAGTTTAATTTTTTCACTGCCAAGATTGATATATCTTTTCTTTTCCAAATTTTTTAATAATTTTTGCAAACCTTTGTTGCCCCGCATTTTAAAAATTGGCTGTAATGCCATTGGAAGATTAGGTAAAACAATGGATGCAACGACAAATAATCCCAATCCGACACATTTAATAATTTCTTTTTCATTTTCGCCAATAATTGGCTTTTTTCTTTTCATTTATTTATATCTTCTATATTTTTATCATTGAAATTCCGTGACAAACGATAGTTTATCTATATTTCTATTCTATCAAAAACTCATACGATCGTGGTAGTTTTTGATAGGTAGGAAATTCACAAATAAATATTGAGATAGCTTAATAATAGAAAGTTGATGGTTTCTCGTCTGAATAGAGTAATTTTAATCTAACTATTATTTCAAACTCGTCATTTCGTGCGGCTTTTTGGTATCCAGACGAAATTGCGGTATACTATATAATATAAAGGGATTTAGGAATCCGTGTTTTTGGTATTTTGGAATGAAATATCCCGCAAAATTGCTTTCTTTGCAACCTATTACATAGTGTACACAAAGAAGCGCAATCAGCGGGACTTCCTGAGCTTTCTTCCTGTTATTACAGGAACGAAACTCAGGAGCGGGAGGGGTTTTGGGTTTATTTGATTTTCTGTGGACTAAAAAAATTGAAAATCGTTTTGCCGTCGCCATGGACATAGGCACGGAATATGCCAAATGTCTTATTTTTAAGGTTGAAGACGACAAAGGCTTGGTGGTTGGCACCGGTCGTCAGCGGCAGAGGCTTTCGGATATGCAAGGTGGCGCTGTTACCGATATTGGCGGAGTGGTCAAAAATTGTAAAAAAGCTTTGGAACGAGCCGCCGAAATGGCTAAAATTATGCCTACTCAAGTAATTATGGGCATTGCCGGCGAATTGGTAAAGGGTAATACCACGACGATTAAATATACCAGGCCAAACCCAAAGTTGGGGATTACTTTAGAAGAACTAAAAGATATTATCTCGCGCATCCAGCGCCGATCTTTTGACAGAGCTCGCCAAATTTTGGCCTGGGAAACAGGTCATGCCGAAATTGATGTCAAACTGGTGAATGCCGCTATTGTAGATGTTAAAATTGACGGCTATAAAGTGACCAACCCTTTGGGTTTTCAGGGACGGGAGTTGCAGGTTGGCGTTTTTAACGCTTTTGCGCCAATTGTTCATTTAGGCGCCTTGCAAACAATTGCCGCCGAATTAGGTTTAGATTTGCTTTCAATTGTGGCTGATCCTTACGCTTTGGCCCGGTCGGTTGGTCCGAAAGAATCAACTGAATTTAGTGCTATTTTTATTGATATTGGTGGTGGCACAACCGATATTGCAATTGTCAGTTCTGGTGGAGTTGAAGGCACGAAAATGTTTGCTCTAGGAGGGCGATCTTTTACCAAAAGAATTGCTCAAGTTTTTGGTTGTACTTTTGAAGAAGCAGAAACAATGAAAATTAAATATTCCAAAAAAGAGCTACCAGAAGAAGACGTTCAATTTATTAAAAACGCTTTAAAAACCGATTGCCAGGTCTGGCTTTCCGGTGTAGAATTAACTTTGGAGGAGTTTTCTTCGCTTGATTTATTACCGTCAAGAATTCTGCTGTGTGGTGGTGGCACCATACTACCAGATATTGAAGAAGTTTTAAAAGAAGCAGTGTGGAATAAAAATTTGCCTTTTTCGCGTCAGCCGACGGTTCATTTTATTAAACCCTCTGATGTTGAAAATATTGCCGATCAAACTGGGGAATTAAAAAATCCGTGGGACATAACCCCAATGAGTTTAGTTAATTTAGCCATTGATTTGGTAGGCGAAGAAGCGGTGATGGACAATGTTTTAAACAGAATTGTTTCCAGCTTAAGAGAATAGTATAAGTCATTGCGAACGAAGTGAAGCAATCTTTCGTTTGGTAAGATTGCTTTGTCGCTACGCTCTTCGCAATGACATTTAGAGAAAAATATAATGGATGAGATACTTTACCTAGAACCTGATGAAGAAATTACTTCGGTTATTGATAAAATTAAGCACTCAAAAGTTGCTCGATTAGGTTTAGTAGTGCCAAGAGAAGCAACTTTGCTTCAAAGCGTGGTTAATTTAAGATTGCTCGTCAAAGAAGCGGCTAATTTAGGTAAAGAAATTGCTTTAATTACTTCCGATAAAATTGGTAGAAATTTAGCTTCAAAAGTCGGATTGCCGGTTTTTGAATCGGTCAAGAATCAGCAACCAATTTTTCAACCCCCACCGCCAATAATCAATCAGCAAGAAGTAATTGAGATTGATGATACGCCAAATGTTCCAAAAGAAGAAATAAAACCCAGAGGTTTTAGCGTTCATCATTTTCAAGAGAAAGAAAAAGAACTACCTCAACAGACTCGTGTTAAAGTGGCGGTACCTTGGCAACCCCAAAAAACACCAAAAGAACACGACTTAAAAAATATTAAAAAAATTATTTGGCCAATGATTACTCTGGTGATCATTTTAATTTTAATCGGCGCTTTTCTTGTCCTGCCAAAAGTTCAAGTCAAGCTTAAAGTTCAGGCGGAGAATTTTGAGAAAACGACTGATGCCCAAGTTTCCGGTACTGAAGCGACCAGTCTTGAAAGTAAAACTTTTCTAGGGCAATTAATTGATCTAAATCAAGAAAAAGAAGAAAAATTTACGACCACTGGCAAAAAGAACTTGGGTGGTAAAGCCAGTGGTACAATTACAATTTATAATAATTTAGACAATAGTAATCACAATTTTTCCGCTGGGGCAAAACTTTCTTCTTCGTCAAAAACTTTTGTTTTTAAGAGTAATGTGACTGTCCCGGGTGCGGGTGTTCAAAGTGGTCGGGCGGTGCCGGGAACGGCGAACGTAGAGATTGAAGCAGAAAATGCCGGCGAAGAATACAATGTTAAAGCTGGTCGCTTTACAATTGTGGGACTTCCGTCTGGAAATCAGGAATTTATTTATGGGCAGTCGTCCAAAGATTTAACCGGTGGTTTTTCAAAAGTGGCCCAAGTTGTTTCCCAAGATGACTACGACAAAGCTAAAAACAAATTAACAACCGAGCTGACTGATAGTTTGAAAAAAGAATTGCAAGATAAAGCTGGGGGATTGGAAGTTTTAGAAAATGCCATTCAAATAGAAACTGCTTCCGAAACATCTTCGGCTAAGGTTGACAGCGAAGCCCAAGATTTTACTTTAAAAATAAAAATGAGACTTAGAGAAATGGTTTTCGAGCGGAGTGGCTTTGACAAATTTATCATCAGTCTTTTAGAAAAACAAATTCCATCAACTCAAATGATTTCTCTAGGTGCCAATGACACTATCTCGCCACAAGTAAAAGAAAAAAAATACGATTCAAATCTTTTGACCTTTGATGTCAGAGTTTCGGCTAAAACTTCAGCCAAAATTGATACCGAGCAAGTTAAAAATAATTTGCAAGGAAAAAGCAAGCAAGATGCTACTAATTATCTAAATGGGTTGGAAGGTTTATCGGGGTTTGATTTTATTTATTCTCCTTCATGGTGGCCAATTAAAAGAATTCCAAGTTTCGCTCGTAATTTAACTGTTACTTTAGATTATTTAGAACCAATTCTTGCTCCACAACCATCGCCATCGCCATCGCCATCGCCATTGCCGGAGGCAACTAAATGACAAAAATTTTAGGTTTAGATATTGGTGAAAAAAGAATTGGTGTCGCTATAGCTCACGAAAAAACGGTAGCTTCTTTTGGAATTATTGAAAATAATAATTTAGACGAAGCCATGTCGGAAATTGGCAAAATTTGCCGGCAGGAAAATATTTCAAAAATTATTATTGGTATTCCTAAATTTCAAGACAATGTTCAGGCGGATAAAATCTATAAATTTGCCTTGATGCTGGCTCAAAATCTAAATTTATCGGTTGATTTTGTGGACGAAACTTTAACGTCTAAAGAAGCTGAAAGAGAACTTGAAGGCAGTAATTTAAATCCAAAAACAAAAGAATTTAAAGAAGAAGTGGATAAACTTTCAGCCAAATATATTTTGGAACAATATATAAACCAAATCCGAAAAAAATGAAGAAAATTTTATTAATTGCTTTTATTATTATCTTTGCCGGAGTTGCTGGCTTTGGCATATACTTTTATGTAAATTTAAATAAGAAAGGTAATGGCGAAGAGAAGGATTTTATTGTTCGTTCGGGGCAAAGCACTCGTGAAATTGCTGACAGTCTTCAAGAAGAGGGGCTAATAACTTCGGCGACAGTTTTTACTTATTATGCTAAAATGCGAGCCGATCTTATTCAAGTTGGGGTTTATAAAATTTCTGCTTCCCAAAGTATTAAAGAAATATTGGCAGTTTTGAATTCTGGCAAGACTTCTGAAGATATTGCTACTATTCCGGAAGGTTGGCGAGTAACTCAAATTGATGATTTTCTTTATCAAAAGAAAATTATCCAAAAAGGGGCGTTGCTTCAAATTGCCTCGGCTAATGAAGGTTTTCTGTTTCCGGACACTTATCGATTTTTACCTAATACTAAACCGGAAGAAATTCGCCAGGAAATGTTGGACAATTTTAACAAAAAAACCACCGATCTTAAGGTCAAGCGCGAGGATATTATTTTGGCTTCCATCGTGGAAAGAGAGGCTAAATTTGACGAAGACAGGGCTAAAATTGCTCGGGTGTATTTAAATCGTTTAGCGCAAAACATGAAATTGCAAGCTGATCCGACAATTCAATACGCTAAAGGCAGTTGGGATCCGATAACTGTTTCTGATTATAAAAATGTTGATTCACCTTACAACACTTATCTTAATTTTGGTCTGCCACCCGGACCGATCTGTAATCCAGGATTAAAATCAATTGAGGCGGCTTTGCATCCGGCAAACAATGATTATCTCTATTTTTTTCATGGCAGTAATGGTCGGGCTGTTTTTTCCAATACTTTGCAGGAGCATGAGACAAAATTAAAACAAGCGGAGTAAAAAAGCCGAGTGGGTTACACTCGGCACGAAAGGGAGAGAACTAGTCTTCACCATCGTCAATAATAGCTTTAGCATTTTCTGCTCTAATTTGTTCTAGCAGTTCTTTACGATGAACTGGTATCGTCTTTGGGGCATCAATACCAAGGCGTATTTGATCGCCTCTGATTTCAATAACTACTATTTTGATACTATCGCCAATCATAATTGAGTCGCCGACCCTTCTTGCTAAAACAAGCATTTTTCAACGACCTCCTTTTCGTATTTGTAGGATTCAGACTACACTAATTATAGTTATTTTTTTGGTAAAGTCAAGCCCTCGCTATAAGGCGGGTCTTTTAAAATCTATTTTTAGTGTATAATGAAACAGCAAATAAAAAAAGTATTAGGAGGGATTTTGAAGGAAACTTATGCAAATTTTAGATCGTTTTTGGGGAATATTTTCTCATGATATCGGTATTGACTTAGGAACGGCTAATACTCTGGTCTATGTTCGCGATAAAGGCATTGTGATTAACGAACCGTCGGTGGTAGCGATTAATCAAAAATCAAAACAAATATTAGCAATTGGTAATGACGCCCGTAAAATGGTCGGACGGACTCCTTCACATATTGTTGCCATCAGACCTTTGGTTGATGGGGTTATTTCTGATTTTGAAGTAACCGAACAAATGCTTAAGTATTTTATTGATAAGGTTCATCGTGAAAAATTTTCTCTATTTCCGCGTCCGCGGATAGTGATTGGTATACCTTATGGAGTAACGGAAGTGGAGCGACGAGCGGTTGAAGAAGCGGCTTTAAATGCCGGCGCTAGACAAGTTTTTCTAATTGAAGAACCGGTAGCGGCAGCAATTGGAGCTAGACTGCCAATTCAGGAAGCCAGTGGTAATATGATTGTGGATATTGGTGGCGGTACAACCGAAGTAGCTGTCATTTCTTTAGGTGGAATTGTAGCATCAAGATCGCTCCGGATTGCTGGTGATGAAATGAATCAAGATATTATTGCTTTTGCTCGCGATAAAATGAATTTACTTTTAGGCGAAAGGACAGCTGAAGAAATAAAATTTACTATTGGTTCTGCTATTTTTAAAGAAAATACCGAAATGCCGATGCGCGGCCGTGATTTAGTGACAGGACTGCCAAAAGAAATTATTGTAAATGCCGAGCAGGTAAATTTAGCTTTAAAAAAATCAGTCACCCAAATTGTTGAAGCCATTCGGGTTACTATTGAAGAAACACCGCCGGAATTGGTGGCTGATATTATGGAAAAAGGAATTGTTCTTTGCGGTGGCGGGGCATTGCTTAAAGGGCTTGACCAATTAATTCTTGAAACAACAAAAACAAGAGTTCATATTGCTAACGATCCATTGACTTCGGTAGTCCGAGGTACAGGTCTAGTTTTAGAAGATCTTGAAACTTTGAAAGGGGTGTTGCTAGGCAATGAAAAAATTTAGAATTTTAATAATCGCCTTTTTTCTAATCATTGCTGGTTTTTTGCTTTATCCAACAGGTTTTTTATCTATTCCAAAAAATATTCTTTTCAGGGCTTTAAAACCTTTTTCAATTGTTTCAAATTTTACGGTTGATAAAGTAGTCTCAATTTTTGGTAATTTTACTAATTTAAATTCATTAGGAAAAGAAAATCAAAATTTAATTAAAGAAAACTTAGAACTTCAGGGACAATTGGCAATATTAAAAGAAGTTCAACACGAAAATGAAATTTTAAAAAAAGAAATTGGTTTTTTAAATACTAAGGGTGATCTAAAGTTAGCGCCAGCCAATATTATAGGTCGTTCAGTTTCCGGTTATTTAAAAACAGTTATAATTGATCGCGGCGAAAAAGATGGTGTGAAACAAAATCAGGCGATTATTTCACAAGGGTTTTTGGTGGGAACAGTCAGACAGGTTTTTCTAAATTCGGCTGAAGTTATTTTAATTACTGACAGTAATTCGTTAGCGCCAGTTGTTTTACAAGATTCGCGCGGGACAGGTATGCTAAGAGGCGGGTTTGGGGGACTTACAGTTGAGGATATTCCTTTAAATATTCCAATTAAAAAAGGAGAGCAGGTAGTAACTTCTGGTCTTGGTGGCGATATTCCTATGGGTCTAATGGTGGGGGAAGTTGAAGATGTTGTTTCTCGCGAAGGAGAAATTTTCCAAAAAGTCACTGTTAAATCACCAATACAAATTTATTTCTTGGAATTTGTTTTTGTGGTTTCGCAATGAAAAAAAATTTAATTAAAGTTTTATTAATTTTATTACTGGTCATTTTGCAATTTACTTTATTAAGTAAATTTTCAATTTACAATTTTATCCCAAATTTAATTTTTGTAATCAGTATTGTTTTACTTTTTAAAGGATTTTTATCAGATAGTTTATTGGTGGCTGTTTTAGGCGGTTTATTTTTAGATTTAGCTTCGCCACTTAGATTTGGTTTTTATACTTTAATAATAATTCTAGTTTTACTTTTTTTAAATTTTATTATTTTAAAAAATATTCCAACCATAAATCCATTACTAATTTTCTTAATTATTTTTGTAATATTTATTTTTATTGATTTGATGATGTGTTTAGCAATTCATGTAATACCTACTTGGCAAATAATTGTTGACGGACTTCTCAATGGCTTATGGGGAATTATTATTTATTTTGTTCTTGAGAAATTTACAAAACAAGAGGAGATAAAATTTAGTTAAAATGTCAATTTTTGATTTATACGATGATCGTTATCTACCGGGTGATAAATCAGGGCGAAGTTTGCGTCAGGATGTATTAGAATATGATCATTTCAATAAAGATGCTACTGGCGGGGAAATATTTCAAGAAAAAAAGAAGTCTTTTTGGTTGCCGTATTTAATTTCATTTTTAGCTTTCGGTGTTCTTATGACTCAACTATTAAGATTACAAATTACCCAAGGAAGTTTCAATAGAAATTTAGCTGAAGGCAATCGCATTAGGGCTCGAGAAATTGCGGCGCCAAGAGGATTAATTTATGATTCTTCGGGGAAAATTTTAGCTCAAAATAAAGCTTCTTTTAATTTAGAAATTTATCCATTAGATTTCCCCAGAGATGCCACTGGAAAAGAAGAAATATTTCAAAAATTATCAGAGATTACTCAAATACCAAAGACGGAAATAGAAGACAAAGTCGCAAAAAAAGGTTTTTTAACTTACGACCCAATTGTTTTAAAAGAGAATCTTGATCGCGATACGGCGATGATTTTAGAATACAAAACAGTCAATTTACCTGGGGTAGTGATAGCGAAAGATCCAGTGAGGGAGTATCAACCAATTTCTGGACTTGGTCCTGTTCTTGGTTATGTTGGTAAGGTCAATGACAAAGATTTGAAAAATCATCCTGATTATGGTTTGTCGGACGAAATTGGTCAAGAAGGTTTAGAGTTGTTTTATGAGAAATATTTAAGAGGAAAGCCGGGGATTTTGGAAGTTGAAGTTGACTCCCGCGGTCGTCAACAAAGACAACTTTCGGCTACTGCCCCAATGCCGGGCAATAATTTAACTTTAAGTATTGATGGCGCGCTTGAGGCAAAAATGGCAGAATCTTTGGGGGCGCAGGTGAGTGCTGTTTCTTCTCCCGGTGGAGCGATTGTGGCGGTTAATCCTCAAACAGGTCAAATTTTAGGCATGGCGAGCTTTCCTACTTTTGATAATAATATTTTTACATCTATAAATATGAACGAAGAATACAATAAGCTTATTAATGATCCGGCAAAACCAATGTTTAATCGAGTAATTTCTGGCACTTATCCTTCAGGTTCAATTATTAAACCGGTTGTAGCCGCTGCCGGTCTTCAGGAGGGAATTATTACAGCTAATACAACTATCAACGCGCCGGGTGAGATTAAGGTTGGTAATTGGAGTTACCCTGACTGGAAAATTCATGGACTGACCGATGTTCGTAAAGCGATTGCTGAAAGTGTCAATATCTTTTTCTATGCCTTAGCTGGTGGTTGGGATAAAATTAAAGGTTTAGGTATTGCCAAGCTGGATGATTATTTGATTAAATTTGGTTTTCAAGAGAAAACCGGCATTGATTTGCTGGGGGAGGCGAGCGGTCTTGTGCCGACTCCAGAGTGGAAGGAAAAAAATAAAAAAGAAATATGGTATTTAGGCGATACTTATCATTTGGGTATTGGTCAAGGAGATTTCTTAATTACTCCACTACAAATGGCAATGGCAACATCAGTGATTGTCAACGGTGGTGAACTTTTAAGACCACAAATTGTCTCAAAAATTACCGACAAAGATGGTAATGTTATTCAAGATTTTAAAAAAGATGTTAAAAGTAAAAATTTAATTGATGATCAAAATTTGCAAGTAGTTCGTGAAGGCATGCGTCAAGCAGTTACTTCTGGTTCGGCTAAGCTTCTGGGCAGTTTGCCAGTGCCGGTAGCGGCTAAAACAGGGACGGCTCAATTTGGCGCTGAAGGAAAAACTCATGCGTGGATGACTGCTTTTGCACCATACAATAATCCTCAAATTATGATTGTGGCCTTGGTTGAAGAAGGGGGTGAAGGCTATGCAACTGCCGGTCCGGTGGTGTATGATGTTCTTAATTGGTATTTTAACCATTGACATTTAGAGATATTTATTTTAATATAGATAAGAAATATTAGTAAAATTAAAGAAGGACTTATGCAAGAACAGATTCTTTTGACCGTATCCGGTCACGAAAAAATTAAAAAAGAACTTCAAGACCTGAAGAACCGTCGCCTAAAAATCTCTCAAAGAATTAAAACCGCTCGTGAATTTGGAGATTTAAGTGAAAATAGCGAATATGAAGATGCTAAAAATGAGCAGTCTTTTGTGGAAGGAAGAATTCTGGAGTTGGAAGAAATGCTTCGTCGAGCGAAAGTTCTAACAAAAAATGGCACTGACAAAGTAGAACTTGGTTCAACTGTTATTTTAAAGATTGATGGTCAAAGCCCGGAATACACAATTGTCGGCGCTTCGGAGTCAGATCCTGGGACTGGCAAAATTTCAGTTGATTCGCCTTTGGGTCACTCCTTGATGGGTTGTGCTAAAGGAGAAGAAGTAGAAATTCTAACTCCAAATGGCAAAATGGCTTGTGAAGTGGTGGCAATAAAATAATTATTACTTATAAAAAAACGGTTTCTGGTGTAGGGTTGCTCTGAAGCCGTTTTTTTGATATGGTGAATATGGATAACTGAGATAATCAGATAGTTAAGTTTATAAGACATCTTTTCTAGCTCGATTATCTTGGCTATCTAAGGAGATTTATGTTTTGGGTAGATGAAATAATTGAAGATATAGTTAGGAAATATCCTGACAAGGACTCTTTTTTAATAAATGACTCAACAACTCCCTCGGGTCATGCTCATTTTGGGTCGTTGCGCGGGGTTATTGTTCATGACTTAATTCGCCGAGGTCTACAGGATAAACAAAAAAAGGCAGTTTTTCAATTTGGATTTGAAGATTTTGATCCAATGGATGGACTTCCGGTTTATGTTGATCAGACATTTGAAAAATATATGGGTATGCCTCTTTGCAATGTGCCAGCGCCTGACGAAAAACATAAAAGTTTTGCCGAGCAATATCAAGATGAGCTTGAAAATATAATCAAAGAAATAGGTGTTGATTTTAAAATAATAAAAACATCGGATTATTATCACGCTGGAAAGTTTAATGAAGCGATTAAAATAGTTTTAGATAATGCCGTAGCCATTAGAAAAATTTATAAAGAAGTTTCTGGCTCCGAAAAGGGTGATGATTGGTATCCGTTTCAAGCAGTTTGTCCTAAATGTGGCAAGATTGGGACAACTAAAGTAACTGGCTGGGACGGCAAAGAAGTTGATTTTACCTGCGAAGAAAATTTGGTTTCATGGGCTAAAGGTTGTGGGTATAAAGGGAAAATCTCGCCTTATGACGGTAATGGTAAAATGCCTTATAAAGTAGAATGGCCGTCAAAGTGGTATTTAATGGCTATTGATATTGAGGGAGCGGGGAAAGACCATTCAGCCGCTGGCGGTTCGCGCGATATTGCTAATCGTATTTTTAGAGAAGTTTTTAAAAAAGAACCGCCTTATGATATTAGATACGAACATCTGCTTATTGGTGGCGCAAAAATGTCGTCATCTAAAGGTTTGGGCGTCACAGCTAAAGATATGTATGATTTGCTTTTGGCAAACCTTTTAAGATTTTTATTTGTGAGAACTAAATACAAAAAAGCGCTAGAGTTTAACCCAGAAGGCGAAACTATTCCTTTGCTTTACGACGAATACGATCGCTGTGCTTTAGCTTTCTACGAAGATCCAAAATCCGATCTGGCGCGGGTATTTTATTATACGGAAATTGATCCCGTTGGGCAGAGCTCTCTGGGTAGCACCCCTAAATATATTTTACGATTTTCTAAAATTGCATATATGCTCCAAATACCTCGGGTGGATATTTTGGCCTATGCTAAAGAAGAAAAAAGGCAAGATTTGACTGAAATTGAAAAACAAGAAATTGAAGATCGGATTGTAGCCGCCAAAAAGTGGCTTGAAAAATACGCGCCTGAAAATTACAAATTTACGGTTCAAGAGAAAATGCCAGAAGCGGCCAAAAGTTTAAGTAATGAACAAAAAGAGTTTTTGGAGCGGATTTTAAATGTTCTAAAATCAAAAGATTTTACAGGCGAAGATTTGCATAAAGAAATTCACAATATTAAAAAAGAAATCGGAATTCCACCTCGGGATGCTTTTTCAGCTATTTATTTAACCTTTCTAGGTAAAGATTCCGGCCCGCAAGCCGGCTGGCTTCTGGCTAGTTTAGATAAAGAATTTGTGATAGAAAGATTAGAGGAAGTTATTTCTTAACCGAGTATTCACCTCGTAGGTGGACAACAGGTTAAGGAATCCATGGGGCTTGGTTTTTACCGAGCCCCTTTTCTTTTATCCTAAAAATGATATGATAATTTTGAAAGTAAGGAGAATTATGATTATTAAAGAGGATTATCTAATAAAGTTTTTGAATGATAAATCAAAACGGGCGATGATATGTATTGATTGGGCTAATGTGTATAATTGGGAAATAACAAAACGAAAGGAAAGGGTAATTGTTGAAGAACAAAAAATTGATCATTTAAGGCTTTATAATTATCTTAGAAAAATAAATCAAATAAAGGAAATAAAACTTTTTTATGGTTTAGATAAAGCTCGTGAAGATGTTCTGGATAATATTGTTCGTTGGGTAGAAAAAATAACTGGCAAAAAACCTTTAAATATCACAGAATTATACCAAGAAATAGAAAAAATTAGAAAGAAAACAAAACTTAGTGATGCTATGTGGCTTCAAATTAAAGAAGTTTTTGATGAATATTTCTCGGCCAAGCGTTTGGATGAATTTAAAAAGATTGGTTTTGATGTTTCAAATCAAAAAAATGTTAAGTCTTTTAGTAACTCTTTGTATCATCTATCAAAGTTCAAAACGGTTTTAGAAAAGCTTGACAGAATAATTACCAGTATTTTAAATAATCAATCAAATTGTTCAACCAAAATCGAAAAAGAATTGATTGAGCAAACTAAAGAGCTAAGGAATTGTTTAAATCAGAAGATAAAAGATCGTAAATGTGATTTCGACGTAGATATTGTCGTTGAAATAATGAAGCATATTGATAAATATGATACATTTGTAATATTTTCAGGAGATGGTGATTTTGCTCCCGCTATTAAATTTTTCAGGGAAAAATCAAAAAATATCATTGTTGTGTCGCAAAGTAATAAATTAGGCAAAGAGATTGTCGATCTTACAGGTAAAGATAAACCAATAATTATATTATCTGAAAAAATTGATGAAATTTGGGTAAAAAAAATCCCGAGAAGGTAAACCAACCCGGGCGCGATTCATTTATATTATAACATCTGTGGATAACTTTTGTCAAGAATGCGAACTTAAAAATTAATAATAAATGGAGTAAAATGTTAGACCTAAAATACATCCGCGAAAATTTAAAGGAAGTGCAAAAAAACCTTGAAAAAAGAGGAGCTAAAGTTGATTTGGATAAACTTTTAGAATTTAGTGGAAAGAAAAAAGATTTGCAAAGTCAAATTGAATTGTTGCGCTTTGAACAGAAAAAATTAACTGGCAAAAACGACCGGGCGGTGAAAATAAAACAAATGCTCAAAGACCTTGAGCCGCAACTTCAAGAAATTGCTGAAAATCTTAAAACTGAAGCAGTCAAAATGCCTAATATCTTACAAGATGATGTCCCCGAAGGAAAAGATGAAACTCAAAATGTTGTTTTGCGAGAAGTTGGTGAAATAAATCCGCCAGCTGGCGAAAAGAAAGATCCGGATCATATTGAAATTGGTAAAGCTCTTGACCTGATTGATATTGATCGGGCGGTCAAAGTTTCTGGCAACCGTTTTTACTTCCTTAAGAATCAAGCGGTAGAGTTGGAATTTGCTTTAGTAAAATATGTTATAGATTTGGTTAAAGCTGAAAATTTTCAACCAATTTTGCCACCGATTTTAATTAAAGAAGAAATGGCATGGGGTTCGGGTCATTTTGAAGCTATAAACGACGATGCCTATCATATGAAAAATGATCCGCTGGTGGCGATTGGCACATCGGAACAATCAATTTTACCTTATTTTGCCGGTGAAGTAATTGAAAAATTACCTCAACGATTTTTAGGTTTTTCAACTTGTCTCCGGCGTGAAGCCGGCAGTTATGGCAAAGATGTTAAAGGCATTTTAAGAGCTCATCAATTTGATAAATTGGAAATGTTTTCTTTTTGTCAAAGAGAAAACTCAAAGAAAGAACATGAACTAATCGTATCGCTTGAAGAAAAAATTATGGCTGGTTTAAGTCTGCCTTATAGAATAGTGGCATTGTGCGCTGGTGATTTGTCACTTCCTTCCGCCAA
Organism: uncultured Candidatus Saccharibacteria bacterium; assembly: GCA_964479405.1. GTDB lineage: Bacteria > Patescibacteriota > UBA1384 > UBA12157 > JAENIV01 > JAMCZU01. The sequence goes on along the minus strand of CAYZMA010000004.1, from coordinate 13,812 downwards.
AACAATTGATCTTGAAACTTGGATGCCGGGTGAAGGTCGTTATCGCGAAACTCATTCTTCTAGTAACTGTACTGATTTTCAGGCAAGACGCTTGAAAATTCGTTATAAAGATGGGGATAAATTAGACTTTGTTCATACTTTAAATGGCACAGCGGTGGCAATTGGCCGTGTCTTAATTGCAATTTTAGAAAATTATTTTCAAGAAGATGGTTCGGTCAAAGTCCCTGAAGTTTTACAAAAATATTGCGGTTTTAAGGAGATTAAAAAATGAAAATTACAATTAAAGGTCATAAACAGTTAAAAATAAGTCCAGACCTTCGTTCTTATGTTGAAGAAAAAATTAGAAAATACGAGCCATTAATAAAAGAGCCGGCAATTTGCGAAGTTCTTTTGGAAGATGTCAACGGTCCTAAGGGTGGTCTTGATAAAGTGGTAAAAATTACTCTAATATTGCCGGAGCTGAAAAATCCTATTTTTATTTGCGAACGGTCGTCTGATTTTTTTGGCTCAATTGATTTAGCTCAAGATCGTTTAGAACAGCAAGTTTTAAAGTATAAAGAACAAATAAAAATTGGCACCCGATATCCGAAAAAATATTTCCTTGAAAAAGAATTTAATAAAGAAGAAGAACGGTAAAATGTTTAATTTTTTAGGTAAAATGTTTGGTTCAAACGAAGGAGAAGTTAAAAAACTTCGTCCTATTGTAGAAAAAATTGGCAGTTTTGAAGAAAGCATTAAAAAACTTTCCAACCAAGAATTAAAAGAAAAAACGAACGAATTTAAAAAAGAACTCTCCGTTGGAAAAACTCTTGATGATATTTTGCCGGAAGCTTTTGCGTTAGTTCGGGAAGCATCCAAGCGGGTTTTGGGTCAAAGACACTACGATACCCAGCTTTTGGGGGGAATTATTCTTCATCAAGGAAAAATTGCTGAAATGAGAACTGGCGAAGGAAAAACTTTAGTCGCCACTTTGCCTCTTTATTTAAATGCCCTTTCCGGCAAAGGCACGCATTTAATTACCGTTAATGATTATTTGGCCCGAAGAGATGCCGCTTGGATGGGAGCAGTCTACGACAAATTGGGTTTGACAGTGGCGGCAATTAATCACGAAGCATCATATATTTTTACGCCTCAAAAACAGGAAGTTGATCCCAATAACATTGAATATGCCAATTTACTGCCAATTTCTAGAAAAGAAGCTTATGGCGCTGACATAACTTATGGCACTAATAATGAATTTGGTTTTGATTATTTGCGCGATAATATGGTCCAAAATTTAGACCAAATGTCTCAACGCGAACTAAACTTTGCTATTGTGGATGAAGTGGACTCCATCCTAATTGATGAAGCCAGAACTCCTTTAATTATTTCGGCGCCGGCCGAAGAATCGGCCACTCTTTATCGCCAATTTGCTTTAATGGTGCCGAAACTAAAAGAAAAAGAAGACTACGAAATTGATGAGAAAATGCATGCTGTTACTTTGACTGACGAGGGAATGAAAAAAGTTGAAAAAATGTTGGGCTTGGAAAATGTCTACGACACCCGTTCAATTCAATTAGTTCATCATTTGGAAGAAGCTTTGATTGCTCATGCTTTGTATAAAAAAGACAAAGATTATGTTGTTAAAAGTGGCGAAGTAATTATTGTAGATGAATTTACGGGGCGAATGATGCCCGGTCGTAGGTATTCCGAAGGCTTGCATCAAGCGATTGAAGCGAAAGAAGGTGTTGAAGTTCAGCGCGAGTCAGACACATTGGCGACTATTTCATTTCAAAATTTATTTAGACTTTATAAAAAATTGGCGGGCATGACAGGAACTGCCGAAACCGAAGCTGAGGAATTTTTCAAAATTTACAAACTTGATGTGGTGGTGGTGCCAACAAATAAACCAATGATCCGCCAAGATTTACAAGATCAAATTTATAAAAGCGAAGAAGCAAAATTTACAGCGGTTGCTCGTGATATTGAGAAAAGAACGGAAAAAAATCAGCCGGTTTTGGTGGGCACAATTTCTATTGAGCGTTCGGAAAAACTTTCTAGAATTTTAAAAAGAATGGGCGTTAAGCACGAAGTTTTAAATGCTAAACATCATGAACGCGAAGCAAAAATTATTGCTCAAGCGGGTCGTGCCGGTGCCGTTACGGTTGCTACCAATATGGCGGGACGTGGCGTGGATATTATTTTAGGTGGTAGTCCTTTTGAAAAAGACAATTTTGAAAAAGTAGTTAAAGCTGGTGGTTTGCATGTTTTAGGAACTGAACGACACGAAGCTCGGCGAATTGATAATCAGCTTAGAGGGCGAGCCGGTCGTCAAGGCGATCCTGGGTCATCACAATTTTTTGTTTGTATGGACGACGATTTAATGCGTATTTTTGGTGGCGACCGTATGCGAAATTTAATGGACAAACTTAATTTGCCTGACGATGTGCCAATTGAACACGGCTTAATTTCCCGTTCAATTGAATCGGCGCAGAAAAAAGTTGAGGGTCATAACTTTGATATTAGAAAACATTTAGTTGATTACGACGATGTCGCTAACAAACATCGCCAAGCTATTTATACTTTAAGGCGAAATATTTTAGAAGGAAATAAAAATACTCATGATGAAATTTTAAATTTAATGGACGAAGAAACGAAAGCAAAGTACTTAGAAAAATATAATAAAATTGGTCCGCAAACAATGAATCAAATTGAGCAAATGGTTTATCTTCGTTCAATTGATACCATGTGGATTGAGCATTTAAATGCGATGGATCTTTTGCGTGAAGGAATTGGTCTTAGGGGTTACGGTCAGCGCGATCCGTTGGTTGAATACAAAGCCGAAGCCTATAATTTATATCAAAGATTAGTTGGCAGTATTAATTCTCAAGTTGTGGAAATTTTATTAAAGGCTGAAATCAGATCGGAGCCAAAGGGACAGTCCCCTGTGGCTTTGGAGACTGTCCCCGCTGTTCCGCGTAATTTACAAATGCGTGGAGCAGACGAAACATTAGCGGCTGGCACATTTTCCGGGGCGACGGATACTACACCGCAAGTGCCAACGATTGAGCAACAACCAATGCGACAACTATCATCGCAATCAAAAGGAGTAGAAGTTACTGTTAGAACAAAATCCAGTGGTTCATCTGAAAATCAACAATCATCATCAACTGCTACTTATCTTCATGTTGGTCGCAACGACCCTTGTCCGTGCGGGAGTGGAAAGAAATATAAAAAATGCCATGGGAAATGAGAATATTAAAAAACCAATATTTAAAATAAAACCAGGACAGGTTGACTATACTAACGCACGTTGGGCGCCAGTAATAAATTGTGTTTTGAAATATAAAAATAAGTTACTAGTAGTTCAACGGAGTAAAGAATTAAACTTTTATCCTGGCTATTGGAATGGAATTTCAGGGTTTCTTGATGACCAGAGAAGCTTAGATGAAAAAATTTCGGATGAAATTAAAGAAGAACTTGGTATAGCCAAAACCAAAATTAAAAGAATTCAACTCGGTGAAATTTTTGATCAGGAAGAGCTAAAATACAAAAAGACATGGATTGTGCATCCAATATTAGTAGAGGTAGAAACAGATAAAGTTAAACTGGATTGGGAAGCAAAAAATTATAAATGGCTTATGCTTAGAGAAATTAAGAAATTGAAATTGCTACCTGGGTTTGATGAGGTTTTAAAACGGCTAACCAAATGGATACAGAAATAAATATAAAAAATATCATAGGAGGTAAGACAATGACAATTAAAAAGAAAATTTGGCCGGAATATTTTGACGCAGTTGCCTCTGGCAAAAAAAAGTTTGAATTACGACTTAATGATTTTGAAGTAAATGAAGGGGATACATTAAAATTGGAAGAATGGGATCCAAAGACTAAAGTGTATACCGGACGAAAAGTTTTAAAGAAAGTGACTTTTGTGGGAAAGTTTAAAATTAATGAATTGTTTTGGTCAAAAGAAGAAATTGAGGAAAAAGGCATTCAAATTATTTCGCTGGAGTAAGAAAATAAATAAAGGGAGATTGCAATGAACACTTACAATCAATACTTGGATTACAAAAAACCACCTTTGTCGCCACCGGCGTATTTATTTGGCATTGTCTGGCCAATTCTCTATGCGCTAATTATTATTTCTTACGGGTTTATTTTTTACAAAGCCTTTAAAAATGAAATTTCATGGAAATTGACTATTCCCTTTATTATTAATTTAATTGCCAATGTTACTTATACTTATATTCAATTTCGTCTGAAAAATTATACGCTAGCTACAATTGATATTTTAATTGTTCTTGCTACTATTATTATTACCATGATTTTAACTTGGTCGCGGTACCGCTGGGTTTTTTATATGCAAATTCCATATTTAATTTGGGTAACATTTGCAACCTATCTTCAAATTGCAGTGACAATTTTAAATAGATAGATTTATTTTTAAATAATATACTTTTGAAATATAATATATTATAGGAGGAAAAAATGACTAAGAACAATAGTCGAAAGATAGTATTAATTATTATTTTTGTGGTTTTAGGGGTTTTTATTATTGGTGGAATTATTGCTATCTATAAATTTTATAAATTAAAAACGCAAATAAAAACACCTATTCCTGCGGAATCTTTGTTGATAGGAGATTCTTACGTGACGGAAAGCTGGCTACCTTATCAAAATTCAAGGTATGGTTTTTCTTTGAAATATCCTCAAACTTTTTCCAAGCAGGAATCTCAAAATGGCGATGGCATAACTTTAACTTTAAACTCTCCTGCTATTACTATTCGAGCTTATGCCTCTAATAATGCTCTTGCTCAAAATCTTGATGAATATCTTAATTTTAGCCGAGATAATTTATTCCAAGAAACCGAAGGTGCTGAAGAAGTAGCGGCAAATGATATGATTTTAGGTGGAGTATCGGCTCAAGAAAGAAGGTGGCAGTATATTAATTCGGTTGATGGCAGTAAAACAATAATGGATCAAGTAACAACTTTAAAAGGTGATATATTTTATACGGTGCAAATGGTTATCGGCGCAAGTGCCTATTCCGAATACGTGCCAATGTTTGACGAAATTTTAAAAAGTTATAAATTTTAGGATAAGAATTTATGATGATTACAAAACCGATCGCAAAATTTATTTCTAAAAGTGGCAAGGAAATTGAAATACATTTACCATCCTTGGAAAAAGTGCCAGAGTTGCTTACTTTTGTAAATCGCTTGACGAAAGAAGACACTTTTTTGTCGCTGACTGGCGACCCGAAAACTTTAGCCGAAGAGGAAACTTGGATTAAAAACACTATTTTAAATATGAAAGCGAGTCGCAGTTTTGTTTGCTGGGCAATATATAATAGTAAGATAGTTGGCGATTGTAGTATTAATCGCGGTGGCACGCGAGACTGGCACGTTGGAAAAATGGGTTTAATGGTGGACCAAGAATTTCGTCGCGATGGTGTTGGCGGGTATTTATTAGAATATGTTTTAAGTCAGGCAAAAAAGATGGATATAAAAATAGTCTCGTTAGATGTTTTTTCGGACAATACAATTGCAATCAAGCTTTATGAAAAAATGGGATTTAAAAAATATGCTTTACTGCCTAATGGCTTGTATCGCCAAAATAAATATTCTGATGCTATTAAAATGTATAGGCAATTATAAATTGCCGCGGAAATTTCTGACGAAATTATAAGGAATTGTAATAATTGTCATTGCGAGCGAAGCGAAGCAATCTTTTAAATGATAGATTGCCACGTTCCAATATAAAATTGGAACTCGCAATGACTTAAAAGATATTAATTGAATTTATTATGACAAATACGGAAATTTCAAAAATTTTATTTCAAATTGCCAAAATCCTTGAACTTGGTAATGAAAAAGACAGATTTAGAATAGTGGCTTACGAACGAGCGGCGGGGACGATTGAAAATTATGCCGAAGAAATGGTGGAAGTTTATAATAAAAGGGGACTTAAAGCTTTAAACGATGTTCCGGATGTAGGTCAGTCAATCGCTGAAAAAATTGAGGAACTAATAAAAACTGGCAAACTTAAATATTTAAATGAAATTAAAAAAAGTGTCCCGGTTTCCGAAGTGGAGTTTTTAAAAATTCCCGGTGTTGGTCCGAAAATGGCAGTTAAAATTGCCAAAGATTTTAAAGCTAAAAACATCCAAGATTTAGAAAAAAAATTAAAAAAAGGTGAAGGCAAAGATCTATTCAAAGAAAAAACAGCCAATAACATTTTGCGTGGCATTGATATTTTAAAACGTTTGACCGGTTGCATGTTAATCACGGAGGCTTTGCCAATTGCGGAAAATATTGTTTCAATTTTGAAAAAACTACCGGAAGTTGGCAAAGTTGATTTTGTGGGATCTCTCCGGCGGATGAAAGAAACAATTGGCGATATTGATATTGTGGCAACTTCTACAAATCCAGAAAAAGTGATTGATAGATTTACTAAGTTGACGGTCGTCAGTCAAGTTATTACTAAAGGCTCAACTAAGTCAACGGTTATTCACAATCAAGGCGCGCAAATAGATTTAGAAATATTGCCAAAAGACGAATACGGTTCGCTTTTACAACACTTTACCGGTTCTAAAGAACACAATGTCGCTCTTCGGACATACGCTCTGACTAAAAATTATAGTTTTTCCGAACATGGTTTTAAAGTCGGTAAAAAGTTGATAAAAATGGTCAACGAAAAAGATGTCTATGAATTTTTAAAAATGGATTTTATCGTACCAGAACTGCGTGAAAGTCGGGGTGAAATTGCAAGTGCTTTAGAACACCGCTTGCCAAAATTAGTGGAGCTTATTGACATTAAGGGCGATTTGCATGTTCATTCCAATTGGTCGGATGGACAAATGACAATTGAGGAAATTGCAAAGATGGGCGAAAAGCTGGGCTATGAATATATTGTTGTTTCCGATCACACGGTTGGTTTAGGAATTGCTCATGGTCTTGATGAAAAACGGTTGGAAGAACGACAAAAAGAAATCAATGCGGCGCAAGCAAAGCACTCAAAAATTAAAATTCTTTCTTCGGTAGAAGTCAATATTAAAGCCGACGGCGATTTAGATATTAAAGATTGGATGCTGGAAAAATTAGATATTGTGACTGCCTCTATTCACACTAGTTTTTTTCAAGATAAAGACACAATGACAAAAAGATTGCTTTTGGCCATTAATCATCCTCATGTGGATATTATTGGTCATCCGTCAGGCAGAATCATTGGTCAGCGCGAACCTTATGAAGCGGATTGGCCAGCAGTTTTTAAGGCTTGCGCGAAACAAAAAACGGCTTTGGAAATATCTGCTTTTCCTAATAGATTAGATTTACGCGATACGCTTTGTCAGGAGGCAAAGCAATACGGGGTTAAATTTGCCATCAACACCGATGCCCATCAGGCTCAACATCTGGAATTAATCAGGTTTGGAGTTGCTGTCGCTCGTCGCGGTTGGTTGGAAAAAGAAGATATTATCAATACTTACGACCTCAATTCTCTCTGTCACTGGTGTCAAAGGTCCTAATCTTTGTTTATTTCGGAAAACTTTGCTAAACTAAAAACAAGGAGTGCTTTTGATTGAACTTATTGGTGTTTCTAAGGCATACAATATTGTGGGTGTTAAAACTTCCCGGGCTTTAGATAATATAAATATCCATATTGGCAAAGGTGAATTTGTCTCTATTGTTGGTGCTTCCGGTGCTGGAAAATCTACTTTAATTAAACTTTTAATTTGTGAAGAAAAACCAACCGCCGGCAAGATTTTAATTGCCAATAGAAATATTACCCAGTTAAAATCTTCCGAACTACCTTATTTCCGTCGTAAAGTGGGGGTGGTTTTTCAAGATTTTAAACTTTTGCCTCAAAAAACGGTTTATGAAAATGTTGCTTTTGCTCTGGAAGTCTGTGAAGCTTATCCTGAAGAAATTCGCGAGAAAGTGCCCAGGATACTAGATTTAGTCGGCATGCTTAAGTGTAAAGACAAACTTCCGACCGAAATTTCCGGTGGCGAGCGGCAAAGAGTCAGTATTGCCCGCGCTTTGGTTCATTCGCCTAAGATATTAATTGCCGACGAACCAACGGGTAATTTGGATCCGGTGAACGCTTGGGAAATTATTGAACTTTTGGAACGAATTAATAGAAGAGGAACGGTGGTAATTCTTGCTACTCACAACAAAGCAATTGTTGATCGCTTGAAACGGCGGGTGATACTCCTTAAAGGTGGAAAAGTTGTTTCCGACCAAATGAAAGGCGGGTACGTAATATGAACTGGATACCAATAAAACGAATTACAAATTTAGGTTTAACTAATTTTTGGCGCAACAGGTGGCTGTCGCTGGCGTCAACTTTGGTGATGACGCTAACTCTACTGATTATTTCAATGTTTGTGATTATGACCATGGTCATTAATAAAACCACCGATCGCATTAAGTCAAAAATGGATATTACGGTTTATTTTAACGATTCGGCGACAACGGAAGATATTGCCGATTTGCAACAGAGCTTGGCGGCGCGCTCTGATGTTAGTGAAGTAAAATATATTTCTAAAGAAGAAGCTTTGCAGATTTGGGAGCAAACCCAGAAAAATCAGCAAATTAAAGATTTAATTACCGCTGATGAAAATCCTTTGCCTCGGTCGCTGGCGATTAAAGCGACTGAACCGGAAAAACTTAACGATATTGATAACTATCTTTTATCGGCTGATTTGGGCTCAATTATTCATAAAATTTCTTACGAAGAAAACAAAGTTATTATTGATAAACTTTTAGCTATTACCTCTTTTGTTAAGAAAATGGGTTGGCTTTTTTCGGGTATTTTTATTATTGTTTCTATTTTAGTTATTTTAAATACTATACGACTTGCTATTTTTACCAGAAAAAGCGAAATTGAAATTATGCGACTAGTGGGCGCTTCCGACCGATTTATTAAAATGCCTTTTGTAATTGAAGGCGCGCTTTACGGCATTTTTGCCTGTATTTTAGCTTTTATTTTAATGTGGTTAGGTGTTTATGTTGTTATTTCGTCACTTGTAACCCAATATTTGGGTAGCGCTGCGACCGAAAACTTAAAATCATTTTTTACAACTTACGTTTTTTATATTATTTTGTTACAGTTTTTAGTGGGGATTGTCATTGGCATCGGTTGTTCGCTATTTAGTATTAGAAAATATTTGAAAGTTTAATATGAAAAGAAATCAATATCCTAAACTGTTATTGCGAGGAGGTTGTAGACCGACGAAGCAATCTTTAAGTAAATTTATTCAAGATTGCTTCGCTTGCGCTCGCAATGACACACGTTTTTTGATTTTAATTAGTCTGATTGCAGGGTTTATATTTCAACCAGTTGATTTGGCTCGGGCTGATACTTTGAGCGATCTTCAGCAAAGACAAGCCGATTTAAATCGTCAAATTCAGGCAAATCGTAAAGCTCTTTCGCAAAAGAAAATAGATATTAGTAATCTTCAAAGTGCGATAGCCAGTCTTGATGGTCAAATTACGGCAGTACAAAAAGATGTTGATCTTTCGGCTAGTAAAATTGAAATTACAAATCAACAAATCAACAAACTTAAAGATGAAATTGCGCAAAAAGAAAAAGAACTTGAAACACAAAAAGAAAATCTTTACGAAACAATGCGAGTGATTTATGAAACGCCCCAAAAATCAACGGTAGAAATTGTAGTTAGTTCAAACTCTCTTTCGGAAGTGGTTGATAGGGCTCAATACATTGAGTCACTGAACTATCAAATTGAAACAACAATTAATACTATTACTAAACTCAAATCAGATTTAGAAAATGAAAAAAATCAGCAAGAAGTGCAGAAGGCGGATCTGGAAAAACAAAAAGCGGCCTTAGTAGCTCAAAAACAAGGATTGCAAAGTCAACAACAACTTAAAAATGATTTGTTAAATAATACTCAAAGCACTATTGCTAGTTTACAGGGCCAGCAAAATGATGCGCAAGCAAAAATTGCTCAAGTAAATCAACAAATTCAAGCTTTAACCGGAACAAGTAATTGGGGTAGTCAAATTATTTCGCAGGATGATCCGAGTTGGTATTATACTCAAATTGGCAACTACACCTCGTTGGGTAATAGTCCTTATACTGTCAATCAATATGGTTGCTTAATTACTTCGTATGCGATGGTTTCTACTTATTATGGCAACAGAATTACACCGACAGATATTGCTCAGATGTATTGGCATTTTACTAGTGGTGGATATTTTCAAGGTGATACTTCGGATTTTGGGGTTGTGGTGGCATCAAGTGGATCGATTAATTGGGGGGTTGTAGATCAAGAATTAAGTAATAATCATCCGGTGATTGTGAGTATTTACTTGCCTTTAGTGGGAGCAATTAATGGCGATGGGTCTTCTCATTTCATAGTCATAAAAGGTAAATCAGATGATAAATATCTGATGCAAGATCCAATTGGTCATGGTAGAAGCTATGATTTAAATCAAGTTAGATCAATGAAAATAATTCGACCAGTATAATCTTATGTATATATTTTTAATAATTTGGTTTCTTTTTCTTTTTGTCTATATTATTTTTAATATCTATGGTCTTTATAGAGTTTGCGCCATGCGTTTTAAAGGTGATGCTGTCAGTCGCATGGTAATGATTTATTTAGTTGCGATGTTTATTATTATTTTTCTTTCAATATTATTTATTAGTCATCTTGATTGGTCAAAAAGTTTAAAAGATATATTTAAATTTTGAAATTTTATGTCTGAATATAATTTTCCCGTGCCGGGGTCAATTAAAGAAAAAGAAATTGTTGTTTTTGCTCGTCGTCACTTCGTGGCTTTTTTAGGACAATTTTTGTTGGCTTTTTTACTTTTGGTTATTCCGGTGATCATCACTATCGTTATTTTTGTTTTTAATTTTGACACAAAAATATTTCAAGGCCTATTTCTAAATTTTCTAGTTTTAATTTTGTCTGCCTATTATATGGTAGTAACAACTTTTGCTTTTGTTTCGTGGATATCTTTTTATTACAATATCTATATTGTGACAAACACAGAAATTATTGAAATTACTCAAATTGGTTTCTTTGGTCGCAAAATTTCTCAACTTTCATTACTTCGGGTCCAAGATGTTTCCTCGGATATTAAAGGATTTTTACAGACTTTTTTTACTTATGGTGATGTTCTAGTAGAAACAGCTGGCGAGAAGGAAACTTTTCTTTTGCAATCCGTGCCGAATCCACAAGAAATTTCTTCAAAAATTATGGAAATCCACGATGAAATAATTGAAACTGAAGGAAGGCATCATGAAATTTTAGAAGGCGAAGGAGTTTTAGCGCCAGGCAAAATTAATAAAGTTGAGGAAAAGACATCGTATCAAGAATTGCTTGAAAAAGAGAAAGCGCCAGAGGTAGAAAGTTCCAAAGAAGGTGAAATTTCCAAAGATAATTTAGATAAAGGGGGAGAAGTGGATTTGCATAAGGAGTAGTAATGCGATATTTCTATTTTGTTTTAAAATTTGTTTTTGTTTTGGGTTTAGTTTTTGGTCCGCCAGCTGGCGGATTTATCACTGCCAATGCTGCGGTAGCTAAAAAATCGGCGACAGTGGCGGTTGACACTAAAATGGTTTCTGGTGCCAAAACAATACAGTCTAAATCTTTAAGCATAAAACAAACGGCGGCAAATGTTAAAAATGCTGTCAGTAAAAAGAACAAGATTAGTGGTCGTGTTAATCAAGGCGACATTATTGGTTACGAGGGTGGTGTGCCGGGAACTCCCGGTGCGGGTTTATCCACCGGTTCCCATTTGCATTTTGAGACGCGAAAAAGTGGCACAGCCGTAAATCCTCGGGATTATTTGGGAAAGATTTTTCGTTGGCCACTTGATAATTACAGAATAACTCAAGAGTTTGGTCCGGCTGATTGGACGCCATGGTACAGTTTTCATACTGGCATTGATCTGGTGGCGTATTATGGCGCGCCGGTTCGCGCGGTTGCCACTGGTAATATTATTTCCAATCAAATCAGTGGTGGCTACGGCCATTTAGTTATTATTGATCATGGTAGCGGACTGCGAACTTATTATGGCCACTTAATTTATCCGTAATGTATAACCAAAAACAACCCCAGAGGTTGTTTTCACAGGTTAGAAGAAGGAAGAAGGAAAAGGATGAGGAAAGCGAAGTATTTATTATTTATTTTTTTTGGATTATTTTTATTTCTTTTAGGGACTCAAAAAACCGAGGCGGCAGATAGTGATGTGGTAATTAATGAGGTGATGGCGAATGCGCCTAATGACCCTTTAAGTCATACCGAGATATATGGGTTAGAATGGGTGGAACTTTATAATAATGGTATTGTGCCTGTTGATCTTAAAAATTGGACTTTGGATGGTAAAATAATTTCAACAAGTTCTCTTTTTCTACAGCCAGATAATTATCTAATAATTGCACGCGATGATATTTTATTTAAAGCACAATATCCTAATGTTGATTGCCAAATTGTGAAATTAGGAATATCTTTATTAAACCCGAGTGATGAAATTATTCTTATCAATGCTGATACTATTAATATCTATAACGAAAAATTCAAATGGATAACAGATGCGGGGGATAATATCTCTTGGGAGAGAATAGACCCTCTAATGCTAGTAGACGATAGCAATAAACATACAAGTTTGGTTTCTGGTGGTACACCATGTGCTAAAAATTCTGTTTCGGATCTTTCTGTTCCCCTTTCGCCTACTCTTTTATCGCCCCAAGATAATGCAGAATTCGTTAATGTAACAACCCAAGAATTCAATTGGCAAATTCAAAACAATTTAAAATATGAATTTATTTTATCAAAATTTTCTGATTTTAATGATTACGTTTATGATGAGCCGAATTTAACTGTTGGGAAATTTTTGGCAGAGGATTTAGAACCGGGAATATACTATTGGAAAGTAATTGCAACAAATGGACTTTACGAAACTTCGTCGGCAGTATATTCTTTTAAGATACTACCAATAACTTATTCCAACGCGATTATTATCAATGAACTTTATCCTGATCCGACAAGTGGTGAAGAATGGATTGAGCTTTATAATAATTCGGCCGAAGATGTCAATTTGAAAAATTGGATTTTGGAAGATTTACAAGGAAATAGTCGCGAAGTTATAGAAGATTTAATAATTGGAAAAAATAGTTACGGTCTGATTTTAAAAACGAAAAGTGGTATTACATTAAATAATGATGGTGATCTGATAAAATTATTTAATCCGAATGGTGAATTAGTTTCTTCAACGCCTGAATATTCTGGTGGCAAAAAAGGTTGGAGCTTTGCCAGAAATTCTGCCGGTGTCTGGCAATGGACAATAAAAATTACACCGGGATTACAAAATATTATTTCTGCGCCAGTAGTTGAAGATACTGTTGATGACGACGAAGAAGACATTCCCAAAAACACCGTTCCAATTGTAGTAAAAACAGGTGAGGCTAAAAATCACAAAGATTATTTGGTCAAAATTACAGGCACGGTTGTAGAAACTTCCGGCAATACTTTTTATCTTGATGACGGTTCGGGCAAAGTCAAAGTTTATATTCAGGTGGCTACTGGTATAGATAAACCGGAAATGCACACCGGTGATATTTTTGAAATAACCGGCATTGTTAATTTGTATCGCGATGTTTGGCGCATTTTACCTCAAAAACAAGAAGATATTAAGCTTATTAAAGCGAAAAAAGAAGAGGAACAAGAAAGTGTTGCGTCAAGCGCTAAAAAATCTACCACTAAATCTTCAATAGTAGGCAAAGCTAAAGCCACAACCACAACGGCAAAAGCGCGCGCGCCAACAACCAAAAAAGTTGCCTCGGAAAGTAGCCAAA
>CAYZMA010000003.1:0-41977 GCA_964479405.1 uncultured Candidatus Saccharibacteria bacterium | reverse complement strand
ATTGCCGCTTTTTCTATGCTTTCAATGACGGGTATTATCGTGGCGATTGATTCTTACGGTCCGATTACCGACAACGCCGGTGGCATTGCCGAAATGGCAAAATTGCCTGCAAATGTGCGCGCCGTCACCGATCCTCTGGATGCTGTTGGCAATACAACTAAAGCGATTACTAAAGGTTATGCGATTGCGTCTGCGGGACTGGCGGCATTGGTACTATTTTCTTCTTATATTCAAGATTTAACGCAAACTCACGGGGCATTGCCATTTGAACTTTCTAATCCAAAATTATTAGTCGGTTTAATTATCGGCGGACTTTTGCCTTATCTTTTCGCTGCTTTTTCAATGGAAGCGGTTGGCCATGCTGCCGGAGCGGTGGTGGCGGAAGTCAGGCGTCAATTTAAAGAAATTAAAGGTTTAATGCAAGGCAAAGCAAAACCCGATTATTCTAAAGCGGTTGATATCGTGACAAAATCAGCTTTAAGGCAAATGGTTGCGCCGGCGTTACTGCCTGTTTTGGCGCCAATCGTAGTTGGATTTACTTTAGGACCAGTGGCTTTAGGCGGTCTTTTGGTTGGTTCAATTGTGACTGGACTATTTGTGGCGATTTCAATGACCACCGGCGGGGCGGCTTGGGATAATGCCAAAAAATATATTGAAGAAGGAAATTTGGGTGGCAAAGGAAGTTTGGCTCATCAAGCAGCGGTGACTGGCGATACTGTCGGTGATCCTTATAAAGACACTGCCGGTCCGGCAATTAACCCAATGATTAAAATTCTAAACATTGTTGCCTTGTTGATTGTAAAATTCTTAAAGTAAAAAAATGATCCAAAAAGGAATTGAAGCCAAAATTAGAGAAATAGGCGAGGACAAAACTTTGCTTGAAGTTGAAAATCAAAGATTAATTTTAAGTTCAAATTGCTTGCCAGAAAAATCTTTAAAGGGCGGAAAACTGAAGTTGTACTTATTAAATTCAGACGAAGAAGCTTCTGAAAAAAAATTAGCCAAAGTAATTTTAGAAGAAATTTTAAACGGAAAATGAGACTCAAAAAAATATCAAAAAAGGATGTCGGAAAAATTTGGCGCAATGTGAAATTTCGCAGAGTTTGTCTTGCGAGTGGTCTGGTAATTATTGCGATAGCGGCAATCTTTTTTTCATTCAATTTAATTTATCAAGATAAAATATTTCCTCATACTTATATTGGCGCCGTTAATTTTGGCGGTCAAACGCGCAGTCAGGCTAAGGAAAATCTAAGTAATATTATTGAAAAATCGCAAAATGGGCATCTAAATTATGTTTGGGAAGGAAAATCGTATAATACCGATCTTAATAATTTGGAAATAAATTACGCTGATTCCGCTGATAAAACAATTGATCAATTAATGGCGGTTGGCAGAACCGGCGCGCTTGGCAAGATTCTTTCCGAAACTAGTCGGGCGATTTTTTCAAAAAACATTATCTATGCCAATTTTAGTTTTAATGAAGGAAAACTAAGCGACTATTTAGCCAATATTTCTAAAGATATTGATAAGCCCGAAAAAGACGCTACTATTGAAATTAGAAGCGATGGTCCGGTGGTGGTGCCGGAAGAAATTGGTCAAAGATTTGAGTTAACTACTAACAAGCAAATTGCTTTTAATCGACTTGGCAGTTTTAATTTTAGTTCTGATTTGCCATTTCAAGTTTCAAAACTAGTGCCTAAAATTGATACAAAAATTGCCCAAATGGCTCTGCCAGAAACACAGAATTTAATAAAAAGTCAGTTAGTAATGAAAGGAGCCAATAAAACTTTTGAACTCCACTCGGATGACATTGTTGGCTTGATTGAATTTGTTGCTCGCCCGGCGAAAAAAAATATTTTAAGCACGCCTCAAAATGCGGTTAGTCTTTATGTTTTAAGCCCGGAAATATCAACCGCCAAACTTACGCCCTTTGTTGAAAAAATTGCTCAAGAAGTTTATCAAGAACCAAAAGATCCGAAATTTCAAGTTTCTGATGGTCGAGTTGCTACTTTTCAGATAGAACAAACTGGTTATGAATTAGATAAAGAAAAAGCGACAGCTCAAATTATAGAAGCAATATCTAATGATCAAGGTACTTTGGAGTTGCCTGTGAAAGTGACTGAATCAAAAATTTCTTCCGATAATCCAGACAAATTGGGGCTTAAAGAACTAATCGGCGAGGGCAAAACTTCGTGGAGAGGTTCGCCGTCAAACAGAATTCATAACTTAACATTGGGCGCCAATAATATTTCCGGGACGATTGTTAATCCGGGCGAGGAATTTTCAACTGTCAAAACAATTGGGCCGATTGATACGGCTTCGGGATTTTTGCCGGAATTGGTGATTAAAAATAGCACTCAAGTTGTGCCGGAAGTTGGTGGAGGGCTTTGCCAGGTTTCAACGACTTTGTTTCGAGCGGTTTTAAATTCTGGTTTAAAAATTACGGCGAGAAGTCCCCATTCTTTTCGCGTCAGTTATTACGAACCGCCGGTGGGGATGGATGCTACTATCTACGATCCGGCGCCTGATTTTAAATTTATAAATAATATGTCCACACCAATTTTTATCTGGACCATTGTTGGTAGTAATACTTTGTCTTTTCAAATTTATGGCACCAAAGATGAACGGAAAATAGAAATTTCCGATCCGGTGCTTTACGACTATACTTCACCCGGGGAAGCGGTTTATACTCAATCGGACTCAATGGCGCCGGGCGCAATCAGACAAACAGAAAGAGCCACTTCCGGTGTGTCGGCTAGTTTTAATTATAAAGTTACTAGCGCCAGTGGCGAAGTTTTACAAGCCGAAACTTATATGAGTAAATATGTTGCTATTCCTAACAGCTTTCTTTATGGACCGGGAACCGAAGGCATTCCTAATCAAAGTCCGCCCCCGGCTCAAGTGGAAGCAACTTCTGCGCCCACACCAAATCCGACACCGACGGATCAAGGAGATACGAAAACAAAGAACTAATTTTAAGAAATGGGTGTTGACAATTATAATAAATATGTTACAGTATAATTGTTACTAAGCTAAATCCCCCCAGTTCTGTTAAAGGACCTGGGGGTTTTATATTATTGTAAAAGTTATACAATCGAAATATGAAGAAAAATTTGATCTACATCACTCGCAATGGACAAATTAAATTAGCTGTTAATTTAAAAAATAAAACGATTTGGTTAACTCAACAACAAATCGCGCAATTATTTTGTGTCGATCGTTCTGTTATAACTAAACATATCAATAATGTTTTTAAAGAAGATGAGTTGATTGAAAAAAGCAATGTGCAAAAAATGCACATTGCTGGTTCTGACAAACCTGTTAAATATTTTAGTTTAGACTTAATACTATCGGTTGGCTACCGAGTTAATTCAAAACAAGCAACTCAATTCCGTATTTGGGCCAATAAAATTCTGAAAGATTATTTGATCAAGGGTTATATTGTTAATCAAAAAAGATTAAAAGAACAAGCGAAATATTTTCACGAATTACAACAAGCGATTAAATTTATCAAAATAAAATCAAAGGCAAATTTGCTTTCAGGTCAAGCTCCAAAGCTAATTGATCTTATTGACGAATTTGCTCAATCTTTTACCTTATTAAGTCAATACGATCAGGGAAAATTGAAACTTCACCGTTTTGGAAAAGAGATCTATAAATTAGAATACCTGCAAATTCAACAATTAATTGTTGAATTCAGACAAAATTTGATAAAGAAAAAAGAGGCTACTACCTTAGTTGGTCAAGAGATCAGCGACCAGTTTCAAGGTATTATTAAAACGATTTACCAAACTTTTGACGGTAAGGAACTATATGTTTCTTTGGAGGAAAAAGCAGCTAATCTTTTGTATTTAATAATTAAAGATCATCCTTTTACAGATGGCAACAAACGAATTGCTTCAATGCTTTTTGTTTATTTTTTAGCTCAGAACCAATATTTATATAGGGAAGATAGCGAAAAGAAGATTAATGATAATACTTTAGTATCTTTAGCATTACTAGTTGCTGTCAGTGATCCTAAAGATAAAGAAGTGATGATTAAAATTATTACTAATTTGTTAAAATAAACACTATTAATTATTTTGTAATATGACCTGCCGTTTTAACAAACTCCATAAATAGTGGATGAGGGGAAAGAGGGCGGGATTTGAATTCCGGGTGGAATTGAGTCGCAATAAAAAAGGGATGATTTTTAAGCTCAATAATTTCTACTAAACGATTGTCGGGCGAAGTGCCGGAAATCACCAGCCCTTTTTGTTCTAAAATTTCCCGATACTCATTATTAAATTCATAGCGATGGCGATGACGCTCAGAAATAATGTCATTCTGAGGTGTCAACCGAAGAATCTCCAAACTTGTTTTGGATCTGGCATTCGCCAGAGATCCTTCACTTCGTTCAGGATGACTTTGTAATTTATAACAATTATAAGTTTTTGAATTCTTATTTAATTTACAAGGATACGCACCTAAGCGCATGGAACCGCCGTAATTATTTTCCAACAACTTTTTTTCTTGCTCGGGCATAATGTGAATGACACTGTGAGGTGTTTTGGGGTCAATTTCAGTGGAATTGGCGTTTTTTAAATTGGCAACATTTCGGGCAAACTCAATTGTCGCAAGTTGCATGCCGTAGCAAAGTCCCAAGAAGGGAATTTTATGCTCGCGAGCATATTTAATCGCCAAGATTTTTCCTTCAATGCCACGACTGCCAAAGCCTCCCGGCACGCAAATGGCGGAATATTCTTTCATGATTTTTAAAATTTCCGGTTTTGAAGATTTTTCTAATTCTTCGGCATCAATCCAGCCGAGTTCCAACTTAACATTTTGCCAAACTGCCGCTGTTTTTAGGCTTTCGGTAATGGAAAAATAAGTGTCTTTCATACCCATATATTTACCCACCAGACCAATTTTAATGGTCTTTTTTTTGGGTCCGCCAGCTGGCGGATCAATTTTTTGAATGAAATCTTGCCATTTTTTATTATTTTGTTTTTTTGAGTGAAATTTAAGTTTGCGACTAATAATTTGATCAAGATGATATTTTTCTAAAATGAGTGGCACCCGATAAATAGTATCCACAGTCTCAAGAGGAATGACGGCTTCTTCTTCCACGCCGGTAAAAAGAGCGATTTTTTTAATCATTGAAGGTTTGACGGGGTGATCGCTACGACAAATTAAAACATCGGGCTGAATCCCCATTGCTTGTAAATCGTGGACACTAAATTGCATTGGTCGGCCTTTGAGTTCGCAAGAGGCGCCGAGGTAAGGTAAAAAGCCGACGTGAACATAGAGAACATTATTTTCGCCGGCATCGTGTTTCATTTGCCGAATGGCTTCTACAAAATGGGTTCCTTCGTAGTCGCCGATTGTGCCGCCAATTTCGGTTATTAAAAAATCGCACTTAGAATCTTCGGCTGCTTTAAAAATACGTGACTTTACTTCATCGGTAACATGGGGAATCATTTGAATTGTTTTGCCTAAATATTTACCGGAGCGTTCTTTTTCTAAAATGGCTTGGTAAATTTGACCCGACATAATGGACGATGTTTTGTTTAAAGAAGTATCAATAAATCTTTCGTAATGACCTAAATCCAAATCGGTTTCCGAGCCGTCGTCCAAAACAAAAACTTCACCGTGTTCTTCTGGGTTCAAAGTGCCGGCGTCAACATTTAAATATTGATCAAACTTTTGCATCCAAATTTTAAAGCCGTGAGACTTTAAAATATTGCCGATAGAGGCGGCGGTCACACCTTTGCCTAAACCGGAAAGAACACCACCAGTTACAAATATATATTTTGTCTTCATAAGCTTATCTTTAAGATAGCAGTAGAGGGCAAAAGTTGTCAAATGATTTAAGAAACTCTAAAATAAAAATGATGGAGGTAAAAATGGATGACTCAATTTTTAAGGCATATGATGTGAGGGGAGTTTATCCCGAAACTATTGATGAAGAAATAGCTCAAAAAATCGGTCAGGCTTTTGTAATGCAGTTTAATCTTAAAAAAGTGGCCTTTGGTCGCGATGGCCGTCTTTCTTCGCCCCAAATTGAAAAAGCTTTGACGGAAGGTGCAAAAAAAGCTGGTGCCGATGTGACGCATCTGGGTATTATTTCAACCGATATGATTTATTTTTTAAGTGGTTCTGATGATTTTGATGGCTTGGCGATTGTGACTGCTTCGCACAATCCAAAAGATAATAATGGTTTTAAGTTTATTTTAAAGGGAGCGAAAGCAGTTTCGGGCGATGAAGGGTTATTTAATATGCGCGATTTAATTAACAGCAATAATTTGAAAGAAGCGGAAAAAATTGGAATGGAAAATTCACGCGAAATTTACAATGAATATGCGGAAAAATTAAATTCTTTAGTTGATATTTCCAAAATTAAACCTTTAAAAGTTGTGCTTGATGCCGGTAGTGGTGTAGCTTATTTTATCGCCCAAAAAGTTTTTAAAAATTTACCAATTAAATTAATTCCTCTTTGCGGGGAAATTGATGGCAATTTTCCTTATCATCAACCAAGTCCGATTGAAGATAAAAATTTGGTGGATATTAAAAAGAAAGTTGTGGAGGAGGAAGCTGATTTGGGTTTGGCTTTTGATGGTGATGGTGACAGGGTTTTTCTGATTGACGAAAAAGGCGAAAATTTATCTTCAACAATAACCACAGCGATGATTGCTAAAAGAATGCTCAAACGGCATCCGGGTTCAAGAATTTTATATAATCTTTTATGCGGTTGGGTTGTTAAAGAAACAATCCAGAAAAATGGCGGGGTGCCAGAAGTGACCAAAGTCGGCCATTCGCTAATTAAAACAAAGATGCGCAAGGAAGATGGTTTGTTTGCCGGTGAACATTCGGGTCATTATTATTTTAAAGATTTGTATTATGCTGATTCAGGAATGTTGGCGAGTTTGGTGATAATGGAGCTTATTTCCGAAGAGGGAAAACCTTTGTCGGAAATTGCTCATAAGTATAATAAATATTTTCTTTCGGGTGAAATTAATTCGGAAGTCAAAAATCAAGAAGGAAAAATTGAGGAAATTAAAAATAAATATAAAGATGGTCAACAGTCAGAACTTGATGGAATTTCTGTTGAGTACACTGATTGGCGATTTAATGTCAGACCTTCTAATACTGAACCACTGCTTCGCTTAAATGTTGAGGCCAAAAGCAAAGAACTATTGGAACAAAAAAAAGACGAATTACTCGCCCTTATCAGGGCTTAAAATCCTAAGCACTAAATCCTAAATACTAAAAAACAATTCTAAATAACGAAATAATGAAAAACTAAAAATTTTTATCCAAAAATATGGTTCAAAATATGACCTAAATCTCGCGATCGCGGAAAAAAGGGTATAATTTGAACCTGTAAAATGGCAAAAGTTTTGGTATTATCAAATTGGTATTATTAAAGTCGTTGAAAATGTTCTTATTGTCATTGCGAGCAATAACGAAGCAATCTTTAATCCTCATGGATTGCTCGTAAGTGAGGTGAAGTTGACTATTTATTGTCTGGACACAACTAACCTCCGTGCGAACCAGGGTAAAAAAGCATAAAGAAAAAAATGCCAACGATAATTATAAACAAGCTAACAATAACGATCGCGATGATACCAAAGATTTTATTGTTGTTTGGTTTTTGCGGTGATTGTTGATTGACTGGTGGTTGTTGTGTGGTAGCTGGCGGTGTTGTTTGAGGTGTGGACGATGTTGGTTGGGGATTTTGTTGTTGAGTTGGTGGTTGATTTTGGTTCATATGTCCTCCTTTTTAGATTACTAATCCCATTTTTTCTTTGACTTCTAAAATTGTTTTTTGGGCGAGGGGGCGGAGCTTTTCGGCACCTTCTTTTAGGATTTTTTTGACTTCGTTATCGGAAATTTCGGCGCGTCTTTTTTGAAACGGTTCCAATTCTTTAATAATTGCTTCGGCTAGTATTGGTTTAAATTCACTGTATTTAATCGTACCGTTTTTTCTTTGCATTAAAAATTTACCCGCTTCGGCCGAACCGACGAGTTCATCGTAGAGATTAATCAAATTCAAAGTGCCAGCCGAAATTTCCGGGTTTTTGCCGTCATCGGTGGTAGCGCTGGCGATTTTTTGATGAATCGTTTCTGGGTCATCGGTTAAAGCAATATAGGTATTAGGTGCATCCGATTTAGACATTTTGCCTTCGCCTGAAAGCGAACCGACTCTTTTTGCTTCGGTCAACAAGGCTTTTGGTTCAGGAAAAGTTTCACCAAATTTGGTATTAAAGCGACGCGCCAAATCACGGGTAATTTCTACATGCTGAACTTGATCTTCGCCGACCGGTACACCTTCGGCTTTGTAAAGCAAAATATCGGCTGCCATCAGCACCGGATAGTCAAAAAGACCAACTCTTTCTTCATTTTTTTGGGCTTTTTCTTTGTATTGAGTCATCCGTGTTAATTCACCCATTGTTGTAATGGTATTTAGGAGCCACGCCAATTCGGTGTGTTCCGAGATGTCAGATTGCAAAAATAGGGTAGATTTATTAGGATCGATACCGCTTGCCAGAACATCTTTAGCTGCCGAAATAATTCTTTGGGGCATTTCTTCTTTCGGATAATTAACAGTAATAGCGTGATAGTCAACAATACAAAAAATTGTCTCATTCTCTGTTTGGAGCTTTGCCCAATTTTTCATTGCCCCCAAATAGTTACCAAGATGAACAACGCCAGACGGCTGGATGCCAGAAAAAATACGCATAATTTACCTCTTATTGTCATTGCGAGGCCGAAGGCCGTGGCAATCTTTAGATAGATTGCTTCGTCGCGTTGCTCCTCGCAACGACAAGCGGATTGCTTCGCTAAAGCTCGCAATGACAGTTAATAATCTTTATATTTAATTTAGCATATAGTGCTCTTGCAATCAAGGATGATTCTGTTATTATCAAAAGTTATGACAAAAGTAGAAAAAGCCATTCTTAAGACCTTAGCCTTTTTTGATATTTTTAAACGGCCATTGACCTTGGAAGAATTGTGGCACAATTTATATCACGAAAAAACAAGTAAAATTCAGGTTTTATTTGCCTTGCGCGCTTTGCAAAAAAAGAAAATAGTGGTTGAAAAAGACTCATATTTTTTGCTCTTTAATTCACAGAAAAATTTTACTATTTTTGAAAAACAAAGAGATCTTTGCCAAAAACGGATAAAAAAAACGCAAAGAATAGTTAGATTACTCCGATGGGTGCCTTTTGTTAAAAATATCTCTATTATTAATTCATTGGCTTTTGGAGCTTCTAATATTAATTCGGATATTGATATTTTACTTATCACTAAAAAAAATCGGCTTTGGACGGCGCGTGCTTTTGTAGTTGGACTGCTTGAGATAGTTGGGCAAAATAAAAATAAATGGTATCAAGCGAATAAATTCTGTTTAGGATTTGCAATAACTACCGAGAAGTTAAATTTAGAAAATTTACGTAATAGCGAAGATATTTATTTTACCTACTGGTTGGCCATGCTTGAGCCGGTTTTGAACCGAAAAATATATCAGAAATTTATTTTGGAAAATAATTGGATTATTAAAGAACTACCCAACTTACAAGAAAAAAATATTGAAACTGTCTTAGAAAAAAAATCAAAATTAGAAAAGATTTTATCGGGTCAATTTGGCGAAAAACTGGAGAATTTTTTAGGAAATATGCAGATTAAAAAAATTTGGGGTTTAAAAGAAAGTCATCGTGCTGGCGCATCGGTTATAGCTGATGCGCAAATGATGAAATTGCATGCTTACGATCGGCGCGAATTTTATCAGAAGAAATGGCAGGAAAAAATAAAAAAATTAAAAATATAGGGGTTGACAAAAATAGTCTATTCTGGTTAAAATAATGGTTGATGGGAGTCCGGTTATCCCCCTTCCGGCTCCCGTCAACTTCGGAGGAAAGTCCGAATTTTTATTCCTTAAAAAATAATATAAATAAAATAGTAGAAAGGTGTTTTGTGAAAATAAAACCATTAGCTGACAGGGTTGTTGTTAAGCCCATAGACGAAGAATCAAAAACCAAATCTGGCATTATTATTCCCGATACTGCCAAGGAAAAATCTCATCGGGGCGAAGTGATTGCTGTGGGACCCGGGAAATATGATGATGGCAAATTGGTTGAACTAGGGGTTAAGATTGGCGACAAAGTTTTGTATAAAGAATACAGTGGTGACGAATTCAAACTTGATGGGAACATAGTTATCATTCTTAAGGAAGAAGATATTATCGCGGTCATTGAAAGTTAATTAATATAGAAAGGATTTTTATGGCTAAACAAATTAAGTATGCTGACCAGGCAAGAGAGGGAATCAAAAAAGGAATCAATATTTTAGCAGATAGCGTCAAAGTAACTTTGGGACCAAAGGGTCGCAATGTTATTTTGGACAAAGGCTTTGGCGCGCCTCACATTACTAACGACGGGGTGACAATTGCCAAAGAAATTGAACTTGAGGATAAGTTTGAAAATATGGGGGCGCAACTGATCAAGGAAGTGGCAACTAAAACCGCCGATATTGCCGGCGATGGCACAACTACGGCGACAATTTTAGCTCAAATTATGGTTAATGAAGGACTAAGAAATGTGACCGCTGGCGCCGATCCGATGCGTATTCGCCGAGGGATGGAAAAAGGGGTGGAAGCGGTGGTTAAAGCGATTCAAAACCAAGCCAAAGATCTTCAGGGAAAAGAAGAAATTGGTCAAGTTGCTTCTATTTCCGCGGCTGACACGGAAGTTGGAAAACTGATTGCCGAAGTCATGGATATGGTTGGTCGCGATGGCGTTATTACGGTTGAAGAATCTCAAGCAATGGGTCTGGATAAAGAAGTGGTTGAAGGAATGCAGTTTGATCAAGGGTATCTTTCTGCTTATATGATGACCGATGCTACTCGGATGGAAGCGGCCTTAGAAAATCCGGTTATTTTAATTACCGACAAAAAGATTTCCGCTATTTCGGAAATAATGCCTCTTTTGGAAAGTTTGGCTACAACTGGCAAAAAAGAAATGGTTATAATTGCTGAAGAAGTTGAAGGCGAGGCCTTGGCGACATTAGTTGTTAATAAATTGCGAGGAATTATTAATGTCTTAGCAGTGAAAGCGCCTGGTTTTGGCGATACCCGCAAAGCTTATTTGGAAGATATTGCCATTTTAACCGGCGCTCAAGTTATTTCTGAAGATCGGGGCATGAAACTTGAAGAAGCTACTTTGGAAATGTTGGGCGAAGCCCGCAAAGTTGTCGCTGATAAAGATAGAACCACAATTGTTAAAGGTGGTGGCAATGCTAAAGCGATTGCCGATCGGGTCAAACAAATTAAAAGAGAAATAGAAAAATCTACTTCCGAATACGACAAAGAAAAATTGCAGGAAAGATTGGCGAAACTTTCCGGCGGAGTAGGTGTCATTAAAGTTGGCGCCGCCACTGAAGTGGAATTAAAAGAGAAAAAAGATAAAATTGACGATGCGGTCCATGCGACTAAAGCGGCGGTTGAAGAAGGAATTGTCGCCGGTGGCGGTGTGGCTTTGGTTGACTCAATTAAAGCCCTTGATAATGTGACGGCAACTGGTGATGAAAAAATTGGTATTCAAATTTTGCGCCGGGCTTTGGAAGAGCCGATGCGTCAAATTGCTAATAATGCCGGCAAGGATGGTTCGGTGGTGATTGAAGAAGTAAAACGTCGTGAAAAAGGCATTGGTTACGATGCTTACAAAGATGAATATGTGGACATGATTAAAGCTGGGATTATTGATCCGGCTAAAGTAACTCGCACGGCTTTACAAAATGCCACGTCAGTGGCTTCATCGGTTTTAACAACCGAAGTGGCGATTACCGATTTACCGGAAAAGAACACACCCGCAATGCCTGATATGAGTGGCATGGGTGGCGGTATGCCGGGGATGATGTAGGCCGCTATCGCGGAATTTAAAAAAAGACCGGTTTGAAAGAGCCGGTCTTTTTGGTATAGCAATCTACTTGACAAAGTTTAGGTAATCTTTATATAATGTTTGTAGAAAGGGAAGAATGAGAACAAAAATTATTAACATCTCTATACCGGGCCAATTACTTTCCGATGCAGATAAACTTGCTGAAAAAGAATATAGAACTCGCAGTGAACTTTTTCGTGAAGCTCTTCGCAGCTATATTTTAACTCGCCAAAATTTAAGTCAAATTTATAATTACGGTGAAACTCAAGCAAAAAAACAAAAAATCAGTCCTGAAAATCTAAATAGAAAGATTGCAAGTTTCAGGAAGAACTAATGAAGGTTATTTTGGATACTAACATTTTAATTTCGGCTCTTATTTTTGGTGGTAAACCAAGAAACATTTTAGAACTAATAATTGTTGAGAAGAAAATAACTGGTATTATTTCAAGAGCAGTGATTGATGAATTATTGGGAGTTCTTGAAATGAAATTTAAATATTCTCATAATCAATTAATTAAAGTAGAAAAATTAATTGAAGAAAATTTTGTTATGGTATATCCCCAAAAAATACCCAATATTATTAAAAATGATAATTTTGATAATCAAGTTCTTGCGATTGCTAATGAACTCAAAATTGATTACATTATTTCCGGCGATAATCATCTTTTGAAAATTAAAGTCTATAATGAAGTTCCGATAATCACTCCTCATTATTTTCTAAATATAATTAAATGTTCTAAATAAGAATTTTATATATGAGCTATCAAGGTAAGGGATTTTTAGTAAGGAATAAAAAAGACCGGCTTGAAAAAGTCGGTCTTTTGGATAGAATAGAATTAACTTAAAGGAAGTTGGGCCAGAATTGTCTCGGACTCTATGTTTTCTTTTGTTGCCACTTTATTCCATGCTCTTATCATGCATTCAACACAGGTTCTAGTATAAATATGCTTTTTAGCAAGAGGATCTTTTTGGAACTCATCGCTCCACATTTCAAAAAACATTTCTCCGAAAAAATCATAAAGTCTGTCAAGAACCGCACCGCAACATTCTTCAACAATCTGATAATCACACATAACCAAATAACCGCGAGACACTTCATTTTGATTAAGTTCAGGATGAATAGTGCCACAGCCATCGCAGACAATCTCGCCAACTGTACCATGACTTGAATATTTCCTTTTGGCAGGTCCTTGTGGTTTTTTAAAGAGCCATTTTTTTCCCTTTTTCATTTCCTTCACCCCGTTTCTTCTATTTCTCTTCAAACATTATCTCACAATAAAAAATATGTCAATTAGTTGGAATTGTTTGAATTTAAAAATGTGTAATGTTATTATTATAGTATGAATAATGTAAAAGGATCAACCGTGGAAGATAAAAAAGATAAAGATATAAAAAAAACCAATGATAAAACTGGATCTGATTGGAAAGAAATAAAAGAGTCTATTGATTATCTGGTAAAAACTGATAGGTCTAATTTGTCATGGCGCGAATTACTTGGAAGACCGCATGAATGCAACAATAGATAGTTCTATATTCGTTGAGGCTGTTAGTAAAAAAGCCGTGAATCAACAGCTTTGTGTTGATTTAATAAAACTTATATATACAACTAAAAACATTTCTGTTTATCAACCAGCCGTATTTTTATTTGAATTTGTATCGGCGGCTATTAGACAGGAAAAAGGTAATCTGGCAGAAAAAACAAAACGATTAGATAATGTCCTAAGAATTTGTAATGCTTTTATTCGACGCGATGGGACTTATTTTATTGATATTACAGTTATAGATTGGAGAAAATGGTGTAGTAAAAAGAATGCTTTAGAACTACACAAATCTCAAGATGAGATATTTATGCTTACTGCGATGTCTAACAATGCTATTCTTTTTACTTTAGATCAGGAAATGATATATAAACCAGATTGTTTTATGGGTAAATGCGAAGTTTGCTCACCTTATGAGGGATTAAAATTAATCAATAAATTGAAGGAATAAAAATCATAAAAATAAATCCAACCTTGTGAGTTAAGTTCCGGTTATAAAATCAGAAATTAACAGAACTAAATAGTTACAACTTTTTAAACCCTATATTTTGAGAGTAATTTTTTTTAACATTAAAAAACACCTTTAAATTAATTATCCATGATATTGACTTAGATGAGAGTGACCTAGAATATATCTTTAATCTTTTTGATTTCGCTCAAAGATAGAGAACCGATTACCTTAGCTAAGTATGGTTCGAAGTTATAGTTAAAAAATATATCGTATATTTCATCGCCGGAAAATTTTTGGAGAGACTTTAATAATTTATCTGTCTTATCAGTTGAAGTGTTGTTGTACATCTGGTAGGCTATTGCTCTACACATCTTCCAGTTGTCTTTTGAGTAATCTTTCCATAAATTATTAAACTTTGAAAGTTTCTTAGCAGAAGTGTCATTGTTAGTTAAGGCTTCATTGACCACTTGAGCAGCAAATTTACCAGAATATAGTGCGTGCCTAATACCTTCACCAGCTAAAGGATTAAGGTGCCCGGCAGCTGAACCAATGACAATATAGTTGTCTCTTACGCAATTATTTGTATGATTATAAGGAAAACTACTAATATGGAACTCTAGTGGCTGAGATTTATTTAGCCAAGGAATACTTTCGATAAATTTTTTAAGACCAATCTCTAAATTGTAAGTAGATTCATTATCTTTTAATACTTTAGCAAAACCTATTTTGACGATATTGTCAGATAAAGGAAAAATCCAAGCATAACCATTAGGTAAAAATTCGTTACCCATATAAAAATATAATGCATTTTTAATGGGCAAGGTAAGATTAGTCATTTCAAATTCTGTTTCTAAAGTCTGAATAGTCTTGGTAGAATCAAAAATTTGTAAATCTTTAGATAAAATCCCTGCTATACCCGTAGCGTCAATTATGACTTTAGCTTTGATTACACCTGATGATATTAAACCTTGGTATCTAACTCCGACAGTCTTCCCGTTTTCTATCACTAAATCTTTAGCTGTGGTGCTAACGCTAATTTCGCCACCGTTTTTAGATACTTCACTTGCCAACCATTGGCGCATTTTTCTAAAATCAATCACATAGCTCCTGTATTTTTTAAGTGTAAAAATCTTTTCTAGATTTAATGATTTAAAGTAAAATTTGTCACATACATATGGTGCAACCTCTTCTGGTAATCCAAAAACTTTAATTGTTTCTTCTGGAGTGCCAGCAGTTGAGAAATTAGGTTCTCCAATTTCCTTTTGTTTTTCAATTAAGATAACCTTGATATTTTCTTTAGCTAATTCGCGAGCACATTGGCAACCGGCGGGTCCAGCGCCGACAATAACCACATCATATTCTTTCAATTCCACTCCTTTTAAATTTAATTTAATTTAATTTTATGACTAACAATTGTATGGCCTTCGGCAGTGAGGATTTTTTCTTTTTCTTTTTGGCCTAAAGCGTAACCGCCAACTATTCCATTGGAACGGATAACGCGGTGGCAGGGGACGGGAGGAAAATCTTTAATTGGCAGTTGTCGTTCGTGTTGATGAAAATTCCTGTTTAAAATAGAACCGACGGCTCTGTAAGCGCGAGGAGAATTGGCTGACTTAGCTACTTCGGCATAAGTCATTAATTTTCCTTTAGGTATTTTTCCGACAATGGTTAAAACTTTTCTGGTAAAATCATTTTTCATGATGTAATAATCTAATTATCCAAGGCTGGAGTGCCGACGATTCCTTCGGGCGGTTCAACTACATCATCGGTAAAAATAATTGCTTTGTCAATTTGAAAAACTTTATCGGACATTAAGATACGATTAGTGCCTAGAAGATTTTTAAGATAATATTTAGTCACGCTTTGAGTGTCGGTGTCAATTAAAAAATTTTCCACTTCGCCCAAACCAATGCCCGATTCAGTTTTAGCTTTCATCCCTAAAAGATAAATATTTTTGGCAATTACTTCTTTCAGGCGGACAATTTCCAAAGGATCAACTAAATTGTCAATTGACTCTGTTACTAAGCCGTTTGGGTCCCAATCAATAACATCAATAATAGAAAGAGCTTTTTGCGGTGTAAAAAACCCATTAGTCTGAACTAAAAAACCAAGTAGTGAACCATTTTGAGGGTCCACTAAAATTTGACGAATAACACCTACCTTAGCTTGAGTATCGCGTGCTCCCACCGGTAGGCCCATAAGTTTAGTTGCTTCAATAAACATCTCACCGCCATTATATAATATAATGGCGAAAATCCTAAATCCAAAATCCTAATGTCAAATAAAAATCTAAATCCGAAATCCGAAACAATGCCTAATGATTAAAATTCCAATTTGCAAAAAAACTGATTTTTCTTTACTCTAAAATAGAGGATAAAAATGACAAATCCTGAAGGATTTAATCCAACCGAAGATTATGAAAAATTAGCCGATGACAGTGAATCTTTGCCGTTATTTTCTGAAGAACAAAAACAGGAAATTGAACAAAAACGGCAAATTCTTTCGTCGCTGGCTTATTTTATCGGCAAAGATTTTCAGATTCCAGTGGAACTAAATGAACCGGGAAAAGGTTGGCATTGGGATTTTAAAGAAAACAAAATTCGGATTGACCCCAAAGATTTATTAGAAAAACCGATGGATTATTTAAGGTTTGTTATTTCTCACGAAGGGGGTCATCGCCGGGTTTCCCGAACCGATTTTATTCCATTAGATACTTGGCAGAAACCCGGCTTTTCTTTCATGATGAATGCGATTGAAGATCCGCGCGATAATAATTTTGTTGCCGAAAGTTACCCGAAATTTGCCGAGCAAATACCTTTGGGTTACGAATGGTTGAAAGAAATGGAAGAAAAAATATCTCAAAAAGCGCAAGAGAAATTAGGATATCAACCGAGGTTTAAGCAAGCCGGTTTTGAATATATTAAACAATGGTTTAGAGAACATCAAGGCGAGGATTTACAAATTTCAGAGGATTTGCCGGACGAAGTCAAGGAAGTTGTTGAAAAAACATTAGCTAGTGCTCAAGATTCATGGTGGTGGTATCCTTCAAGAACTGAAGCCGATAGTAGTGAAGAGTTAATTAGCCGTTATGCCGAAAAATCGTATGAAATTAATCGCGACCAAATTTGGCCGGAATTTCAAAAACTGGTTGAAAAAGATTTAGAAGATGAAAAAATGCAGGAATTATTAAAAGATATAGAGCAAGGAAAAGGCGAAGGGCAGGAATTACCTCAAGAATTAAAAGATGACTTAACTTCTGAAGAACAAAAAGCGTTGGAAGAAGCGATTGAATCCGCCTCTGCTAAAGCTACGGCGGACAAGAAAGTAAAGCAAGATGGAGAAGAGAGTGACGAAGAGAGTCAACTCGTGCCGATTAATATGGACTCCCTTTCCGAAGAACTAAAACAAAAAATCAAAGATTATCTTGATTCTCTTCCTGATGACAAAAAACAAGAATTAGCCGACAAAGCTCAAAAAGCGATGAAAGATTTTGAAAAAGAATTAGCCGAAGAATTGGAAGGCAAACTTTCGGAAAATCCGAAGGAAAAAGCGGAAAGAGAAGCTAAAGAATCACCAGAGCCCGAAATGCCGGCACAAGAAGAAAAAGGAGCAGAAAAATCATCATGGAAAGAAGGTGAAGAAGCTATTCGTAAAACTCAAGAGGAACTGCGTAGAAAAATGGAGGAGTCATTAGAAGGTGGCAAAATCAATCCTTACGAAATCGCACTTGCTAAAGTTGCGCCTCTTATTGACGCCCTAACTGGTGATTTGCGCGATATTTTTGTGAAACGAAAAACAACCAAAATGGAAGCCGGTTATCGTCACGGTCGTCGGTGGAATGTTAAGAAACGCATTCAGGAAAAAGCTGCTAATATTCCACTCCTTAAAACCGAAAGCCGTGAACAATTGGAGAGTCGAAGCGAGGAAAAAGATTATGCTGTTACTTTACTTATTGATCTTTCCGGATCAATGATGGGCGAAAAAATCAAAGAAGCATTTAAATCAGCTATTGTTCTGGCAGAAACATTGCAGAACCTTGACATTAAATTTGAGATTGTTGGGTTCCAAGATATACTTATGGAATTTAAGCAGTTTGAAGATGAGCTTAATGACGAAACACGCGTCAAGTTGAACCAATTACAATTGGAAGTTCAGGGAAATAATCCGAATGGGCACAATAATCCCGGCGATAACGACGATGGTGTTTGTTTGAGTGAAGCCTCGAGCCATTTGGCCGATCAGCAACCAACCAACAAATTTTTAATTGTGCTTTCCGATGGTCGACCGGAGGCAAGCGGTAAAAGTCAAAGCCAACTTGACCGCGAATTAAAAGCGGTAGTCCAAGAAATTACTCAGAATACCGACCAAAAACTCATTGGCATCGGTTTGCTTTCTAATGCTGTTACTAACTATTATGAAAATAACCTGCCTAATGTTACGACTGAAAAAATGGTTGAGACATTGGGGGAACTTTTACGAAATGCCATTGAAAAATATTAAGAATTATAATATGTTAAAAACAATATGATTAATACTCAACAGACTCAAAATTTAGCTGACATTGCCACTGTAAGTATGTCCATCGGTCTGCCATCTCTTGTAGTTATTGAAGACAAGAAAGACTTAGCAGAAAAGACAAATTTAGTGGAAGATACGCTCTTAAAATCTGGTTTTGTCAAAGCCAATGACTATTCAGGAATAATTGATTTGCTGTCAGAAAAAACAAAGATGATTTTATACATCGAGTCAGGAGAAAAACTCGACGGTCTGGTGTTGGAAATCATTGCTGAATTTACGGTCGGTATTGTTAGTTTGGCCGACAGGAAGCATCAAACTGGGCTCAAAACTGTAAAATTTAATCCTTTTAAAACCGCTTTGGTTATTGTAATGACAAGAAGTCAAGTGGAAGCAAGCTACCAGCGACTTTATGAATATTTTGGCGCCGTAACTTCAAGTGAATAACTTTTATGAGAAATATTGAATCACAATTTAATTCTTTGACTCCGGAGACTGGCGATTTAGAAGAAAAACAGAAATCGTCTGAAATTCCAGAAGAAGAAAAAACCGTTATTGGTCAACCGCCTTATATTATTGAAAAAGAAAACTCGGTTTCATATTTAGGCGTTGAAGTGCCTAAAGGTGAAGGTGGTCCTTTAGTTCCTGATCGAGAGGAGTCGGCAGAATATTTTTATACTAAAGAGGACTATCTCTTAAGAAGAGAGATGGCGACTTCGCTTGTCTTAAACAAACCAACACTTTTTGAGGGTGGCACTGGCATTGGCAAAACTTCGGCGGTGGGGGCGATGTGCGCGGAACTTAATATGAATTATTGTAAAGTTTCGTTTGGTCGTGAAACGGCAATAGAAGACGTGATCGGCGGTAAAACTATTACGACCAATGAGCAGGGTCACGAAATTGTTAAGTGGTATGACGGCAATCTTCTAATTGCTATTCGTCACGGTGGCATTGCTTTCTTAGATGAATATAATTTGCAAGGCAGTAAAATCAGTGGGCGGGTGAATCCAATTATGGATGCCATTATGAATGGTCACAAAGAGATTTCTTTGCCAGAGAACGACAATGAGCGTGTTGAAGTGCATCCTAATTTTCGTTTATTGGCCGCTCAAAATCCACCGGGCACTGAAGAAGGACAAGAATTTACCGGTCGCGAAGTTCTTTCAGCTGAAAACTTTGGTCGTTGGACTTATCATAAATTACCACTCAGAATGAGTAAGGAAATGCGTAACCAGCGTATGGCTGGTATGGCAGGTGAAGAAGTTGATGTTAGCGTATCAGAAGAAGAATTTCGCTATCTTGGTGAAGGTATGCCACTTAAAGAGCTTGCAGATATTCCTGGCTGGTCGCACTGGCGTCGCGAAACAATTGATATTTTAGATCAACTAGAAACAAAATCATCAAGCGCCAGTCGCGAAATGGCACGCGATCAACGACAACGGCTTTATTTTAATCCTCGTTTAGAACAAGGACTTTTAAATTATGTTAGTAAATTTTACCGTGGCGATATTAATGAAGTTTTTAAAAACGCCTTTGAGCATCTTGTTGTTGGTATGTATAAGTCCGATATAGATAAGGAAAAGATTCGCACCGTTTTAAATCAGGCATCTTACATTCCTCAAGCTGAAACAAAAAGAAAAGGGTTAGAGGAAGAAAAACCGAAAGTTGAAAAACTAAAAACCAAAGTAAAAACCGAAAAAGAGATTGAAGATTTGCTCAAAAGTTCGGAAATTCTCGATTCAGTCAAGGAAGCATTGAAGGGCAGTGAGCTGAAGTTTGAGATTGAAGGAAAAGAGTTTCCCGTTTCTATTCTTGAGATTGGTGGTAAAGACAAGGAAAAACTAAAAACCGAGCTTAGAGAAAGTGGTTTTCGTATATCCGAAAATGCCCAGGCAATGATTGACAGTTCCGAATTTACAACATTAGAAAATCCGGAAGAAATTAATCTTGTTAAATTAAAAGTTAGTGATCTTGGGTTTAGCGACAATGCAACCACTGATCAAATCTATGATCGAGCCGAAGAATTGGGTCTAGAACTTTGTCCAGCCGAAGTTGGACCCCACCAGCGTCTTAAAGAGAAAGAACAACCACTAGGTGATTATACAGAATCGCAATGAAGCAAATTGCTGGCCGTAATGGCTATCCGAGCGTCTTCAGCCTCACTCGCGACGGGGACGGTCTGTGGCTCGATGGTTCTTGGGCGGGTCCGGCGCACGAGTGGGATGCTGGCTATATGTTGATGTTTCGTCTTCGCAAGTTTTCTTCTGAATCTTAGACTCTTTGGCTCTTTGTGGTAAAATTTTTCTTAGGCTCGCTCTACATATTGACCCGTACGAGTATCAATGACAATTTTATCGCCTTCTTTTAGAAATAAAGGCACATTAATTTTAATGGGCAACTAAGAAATTTACTGGCTTGAACTTGCGAAATTGAAAAAAACAATCTTTTTTGGTATAATAATAATTATGAGCAGTGAAATTCAAGAGCAATTAAATCTTATTGTGCAGTCTATTATTCGGGAAACGCAACCAGAAAGAATTATTCTTTTCGGTTCTTATGCTAACGGAAAACCGCGAAAAGATAGTGACTTCGATCTTTTTATTGTTAAAAATACGACATTGCGTTCTGTTGATAGAGATCAGGAAATTAGAAAAGTATTGCCTTTTAATAGAAAAAAGGGTGTTGATCTAATTGTTCTCACTTCTCAAGAAGTTGATCAGGCATTTCGTGAAAAAAATATTTTTATTCATAAAATATTTAAAGAAGGTAAAGAATTATATGCCAAAAACAAAAGAATTTACGGATTGGTTCAAAAAAGCTCAAGATGATTTGAAGATTGTTCAAATCGTTCTTAAAGAAAAAGCTCCTTATTGGGTTGCTTGTTTTCATGCTCAACAGGCGGTTGAGAAATCATTAAAGGCCGCGCAAATATATTTTTTAAATGATTTTCAAAAAGAACACGATCTTGTTTTGCTACTTTCTTCTTTAAAAGAAAAAATTAAAATAGAATCTATTTATTCAGAGTGTTTGAAGTTGAGTGGTTTCTATGTAACGACTCGATATCCGGGTATAAAAGAGCTAGAGATTACATTAAAAGATGCAGTTGTGGCTGAAAAAGCGGCTGAAAAAGTTATAAATTTTATCAAAAACCAAATAAAATAGGGATTATCCTCTCTCTACATACGCTCCCGTGCGAGTGTCAATGACAATTTTATCGCCTTCTTTTAGAAATAAAGGCACATTAATTTGAGCGCCGGTTTCCAATGTCGCCGGTTTTAGAACAGTTGAGGCGGTGTTTCCTTTAAAACCCGGTTCGGTATAAGTTATCTCTAGTATAATTTTGATAGGTAGTTGAATGTTGATTGGCTCATTTTGAAAATTTAAAATATCAACTTCGCATCCTTCTCTTAAAAAGTCAGCCATTTTGCCAATTTGTAAAAATGAAAGTGAAAACTGTTCAAAGTTGGCGCTGTCCATAAAATAAAAATTATTTTCGCCAGCTGGCGAATCTTTGTAAAGATATTGCGCTTTTTTAGTAACAAGTTCTGCTTCTTGAATTTTTTCGGCGCCGGCAAAAGTTTTTTCAACCGTAGTGCTAGAAATTAAACTTTTTAATTTTGTTCGTAAAATACTGCCACCACGACCGAGTTTAGAGTGCTCAACAAAAATTACTTGATGGGGCTGATTATTAAAAATAATCTTGGTGCCAATTTTTAGATCATTAATAGAAAACATTGTTTAGAAATTATTTTTTGACATAAGGTAAAAGCGCCAAAAATCTTGCTCTTTTAATTGCTTCAGAGAGCATTCGTTGATGTTTCGCGCAGGTGCCGGTGTCGCGCGCCGATTTCATTTTTGTCCAAGGTGTCAGGTATTTTATTAAAACACCTGATTCTTTGTAATCAATAAAGTCAATTTTCTTGCGACAAAAATTACATTGTTTTCTTGATGGACTAAATCTTCTTTGCATAAAAAACTCCTAAAATGGTATTTCGTCTAAATTAATTTCGCCTTCGTCTGTTGATGTTTCTTTTTCTTTAGCGATCTTTTTTGGCTGGGTTTTTTCTTCTGATTTTATTTCTTCTTTTTCAATTTTTGGAGAAAATTCTTTAATATCTTCGCCTAAATCAGTTGAAGATTCTGTGGTGCTAGCACCTTTGGGGGTTAAGAAAACAAAATCTTCCATCACAATTTCAGTCCGATTTCTTTTTCCACCGTCTTGTCCCTCCCATGTTCTGGTCTGGAGTCGGCCTTCAATATAAATTTTATTGCCTTTTTTAACATATTGGGCAATAATTTCGGCTAATTTGCTCCAAGCAACAACATTGTGAAATTCAGTTTGTTCCTGATTATTGCCTTCTTTGTCGCGCCAACGACGGTTAGTTGCGACCGAGAAAGAACAAACCGATTGACCGTTGGGGGTGGAACGGATTTCCGGGTCTCGGGTCACATTGCCAACAAGTTGAGCTCGATTTAAAGAATACATATTGTCTCCAAATTTCTAATTGACCTAATTACTAAAATATTTTGAATACTATTCTTTTAATAATTCGTTTAATTTTTCGTCTAAAGCCTTGAGCCGTTCTTCTTCGCCCAGCTCAATTTCCGGTTTTTTGGTTTTTTTTGTTTCTTTCTTTACTTTTTCTACTTTAATTTCTGCTTCTGCTATTTTTTCTTCTGGCTTTTCTTCTTCTGTTTTCTTGCTAATTTCTTTTTCTTCAGTTACAGTTTCTTCTTTTTTTACTATTTTAACCGGGGTTTCTTTAGCTTTAAAAATAACAATTAAATGTCTTAAAATTTCATCTTTAAGATTGAGTTTGCGGTCTAATTCAGCAACTTTTTCTGGCGCAATTTCAAAAATAACGGTTGTAAAATACGCTTCTTTCTCCTTTTTAATTTTATAAGAGAGCTGTTTTTGACCCAATGTTGAAGTGGAAATAATTTTTCCATCCAACGATTCAATCTCTTTGGAGATTGAATTCTCTTTTAAATCTTCCTTTGTTAGGAAGGTAATTTCATATTGTTTATTCATTGCTTTTTAAATATACCAGAGAAAAGTTTCTTTTGCAAGAGTTTAGACATTAAATTTAAATAACATTACATCGCCGTCTTGAACAATATAGGTTTTGCCTTCGGTTTTGACAAGGCCTTTTTCTTTGCAAGGAATCCAACCTTGGTGTTGAATAAAATTATCATATTTTATAACATCGGTAGCAATAAATCCGCGTTCAAAATCGGTATGGATTTTTCCGGCGGCTTGAGGCGCAGTTGAACCCTTGGTAATTGTCCAAGCCCGGGTTTCTTTTTCACCGGAGGTAAAAAAAGTAATAAGTCCCAAAGTTTCGTAGGCGATTTGTATTAAGCGGTTGAGTCCGCTTGCTTCTAAATTTAAAGATTCTAAAAATTCTTTTTGGTCAGTGTCGCTTAGTTCGCCGAGTTCCGATTCAATTTGAGCCGAAATGGGAATTAAACTGTCAGGATTTTTAATTAGTTCGTCTAAATGATATTTTTCAATTAAATCTTCTGGTTTGGTTGTTGCCATATTTTCCGAAACATTAGCAATGTATAAAACCGGTTTAGAAGTCAGAAATTGAATTTCACAGATTAGTTCCAAATCTTCTTTGTTTGGGAAAATGGCCCAAATAGGGATTTCTTGTTCAAGTCCTTCTTTTATTTTTTCTAAAATAACAATTTTCTTTTTACCTTCGTTGTCGCCTGGCTTTAAATCTTTGCTCATTCGCGCGAGAGATTTCTCAACCAGACTTAAATCGGAAAGAATTAATTCAAGATTAATGGTTTTAATATCTTCGGCGGGATTAATTTGACCGCCGACATGAATAATGTCGGGATTTTCAAAAAATCTAATTACCATTGCAATAGCATCAGTTTCTTTAATGTGAGCAAGAAATTGGTTGCCTAAACCTTCACCTTTGTGGGCGCCTTTAACAAGCCCTGCAATATCAATAAATTCAATCGTGGTGGGGACGGTTTTTTGGCTGTGGGAAATTTCTGTTAATTTTTCCAAACGATTATCTGGTACCTCAACCACACCGACATTGGGATCAATGGTGCAAAAAGGGTAATTTGAAGCCTCGGCTTTAGCATTTTTAACCAAAGCATTAAAAAGGGTTGATTTTCCGACATTTGGCAGTCCGACTATCCCTATACTCAGTGACATATTTTAACTCCTATAACTATTGACAAATACACATGATCACATATAATATAGTTGACAAGTAAATCCTTGTGCGTGGGCTTCCGGAATGGTTGCTCGTAAATAGCGTACAAGGTTTTGTTAATTGAACAAAGCATTTTCTTCAAAAATTAATTTTTTAAAAATATTATAATAAACGTTGTCATTATACTCATATTTTCTAAAAATTGACCAACTGGCAAAATCAACCGCCTGCAATGATTTTTCTTCGTGAGGAGTTTTGATCTCAATATCAATGTCTAGTCTGTGATTTATCTTCACCTGTTCTTTTAAATAGCTTTTAAAATTTAAATTTAAAAATTTATTGGTCTCTTTTTGTGACGCTACTAGTATTATTTTTTTATCTAATGGGATAAGTTTTTTAGAACAAATTCTATCCAGCAAAATATTGGTTACATAATTGTATAAAACTTCTTTTTGATTTTGGAGTTTTGTATAAACTTTTTGTTTATTTAAATATATTGTTAAAATTTTAATTTCCTTGTTAACTAATAGGCGCAATAATCGTTTTCGTGTGATTGGTTTTTCGTGATAAGAGTGAAGCACTCCGCTTTTTTGTTTGTGTTTCTTTTTTAACGCTGAATGAATTTTTTTAACAACCTTTTCAATAGGACGTTTATCTTTAGCGAATAAAATTGTAATAATAAAAAATTTTGAGGTCTTTTTTTTAGTAAAATTAAAACCTAAATCACCACTCTCATCTAGAAAAATGTAGCTCATAAGACAATTATACCTTAAATAATTCCGTTTGACCAGCCAGAACCCACCCCGGGGGTGGTATATTATGTTATAAATAATAAATAAGAGAAAATAATATTAATAACTTAAAGAGGAGGAATGACTCTATGAAAAAAACAATTGCATGGATTTTAACATTTCTAATTTGGGGTGCTCTTTTATTAATTCCGATAATTAAACAGGATGGAATTTTACAAATAGGGGCTTTTTTCTTTCTTGGAATAGCATTTTATTATATTGAGGCTAAAAAAACATTTGATAAAAAATCTTCAAATCAGCCACAGCCATCAATATCTTCGACCGAACCTTCTCTTGATTTCAAAAATCCTACGTCAAACAATGTTATCGCGAAATCGAGTGATATAATCTGGGTGAATATTCTAATCGTTATGACAGCTATCTCAGTGATTATAGGAATAATAATGACCATCGTTAGTTTATCTACGCATGATAACGAAACACTTCCTACAGGGATTATGATAGGAGTAATTGGGTTAATTTTTACTTTCTTATTAATTTATATCAGAAAAAGAATAAAGAAATAGTCATAAATAAATTACTGTGCAGTAAGTTATCTGTTTATATTTTCCCAGCAATAACTGTATACGATTTAGCTCATTTCACATTCAGAGCTCCCATGGGCAATAAAAAAGAGTGGATTTGGATTCCTTGGTTTGTACCAACGAATTGCATCATACTTTAGCCCTTACTATTTTTCCTTGGAGATCTCGTTCGGTAATTCGCCGTGCTTTCTGCATCGGTGGTATCTTTATACGGAGTTCAAAAGGAACCCCATATCGTATTGAGTTCCGACTATCCCGATAGATAAACTCATATTTAGATTATAATTTGTAAAATTGTGATTTTACAAATTTCCGCGTTAAATTTATTTTAACAAATTTAACTATATCTTAAATTATTTCATTTGACCAGACAAAGCCTATCCCAATGTCCACCTCGTAGGTGGACAACAGGTTTAGAAGTATATATTTTAAAAAGGCCACGAAAGCTCATGACCTTGTTAAGGATATAGTTTCTTCTAGCCACTGGTGTAACTCGGCAGAATCTTTGGATGTAATAATTGTTTCTGAAAAATCTGCTATCGGTTCTATTACAACTTTACCTGCCCGTTGGCGGGCGTGGATGACTTGATTATCACCGACAAATATTGCGACATGAGTAGCGATTTTGCCTATTGGTCTTGGTTGGCGACAAAAGAAAACCAAATCGCCCATTTGAAGATTTTCAGGTTTGATTATTAATGAAACAATATAAAGCCAATCAACTTTTGCCGGCAAGTCTATATTTAAGGCATTTTTGATAACAGTGACAACAAATTGACTGCAATTTTGATAGTTTTTACCATCGCCTTTGAGGCAATAAGGTGTTCCTAGAAATTTATAAGCTTCTTCAATAATTCTGACCCGATCTTTTATTGTCAATGTTGTGCTACGCAAGAATATCACCCCTTTTTTTAGTTCTGTTGTTGATTATAATATTTTTTGGCAACTTGTTCAATAACTTCATTGACTTTTTGAGCGGTTTGTAGTAAAATTAGCCTGTGATCTATAAGGAAAGTTCTTTAAAAATTAAATATTACAGAACATCTTAACGCTTGCATTTGTGAAGCGTTGGGATAATATAAATGATATAATTAAAGTGGTTCTAATGTTGGAATGTTGAAATCAAGGAGGATGGAAAAATGTCTGTTCAGAATATTCTTGACATTGGAAGTTCGTATAAGTTTAAAGAAGAAGGCATTAATGAACGTGGGCAGATAAAACGGTGGATAGCAGATGATGACAAGAGTGAAATTGCTCATCATCTAAGGCACGAAGTTGGCGCCGCTTTTGAATCAGTTGACTTTCTTGAGCCAGACCAGCAAAGTTTTCTTGCAATCGTTCTTGGTGAGGCCTTAACTAATGCTTGTAAATGCTTATCTGACCAACATTCAGTTGATATTACTTGGGAAAAATCCTTATCTAATATACAGTTGAGGATTGCTAATCCAAGTGATAGGTGCTATCAAGGTCAAATTTCACTTCCCGATGATTGTTTTGCCAATAATGGTCGAGGACTTGCAGTCATTGAGGCACTGATGAAAGATATTGACAATAAAGATGGCATTCATGCTAGTTGTAGTCTTTGCTATTATCGTGGTAGAATGGTTTTTCAAATTGCTATCGGGCGTTAGTTCTCAACCGCCGGGTTTTACTCGGCGGTTTTTAAATTATCTTCTTTTTGGTTTTTTTGTCTTAAACCATGAAAAGCTTGATGAACTTCATTTAAGTGTTTATCGGTAATATGAGTATAAATTTGAGTGGTGGTAATTGACGAATGACCAAGCAAGGTTTGGACCGAGCGTAAATCGGCGCCGTTCATAAGTAAATCAGTGGCAAAGCTGTGACGAAGAACATGGGGCGTCACTTTCTTGGTAATACCGGCTTTTTTAGCATATTTTTCAATCATTCGTTGAACCGACCTTGGAGTTATACCTTGAATTTCGGATTTCGGATTTCGGATTTCGGATTTATCTAACGTGTGTCCATAACCTATAAATAAAAATTCCGATTTATCGGGGCGTGAATTTAAGTATTTTTGAAGTGATTCTCTGGCAGTTTGGTCAAGAAAAACCACCCTGACTTTACCGCCTTTTCCTAGAACAGAAAACTCATTTTTTTCAAGATTAATATCTTTTATTTTTAAGCGACAGAGTTCCGAGACGCGAAGTCCGGTAGAAAAAAGTAAATCCAAAATAGCTTTATCTCGCAATCCATGAACAGTATTTAGGTCAGGGGTTTTTAGAATTTCGTCAAGCTCATCGGCATCTAAAAAAGTAATCTGCCGTTCGGAAACTTTTGCCAATTCAATTTTTTCTGGTGAAAGGGTTGAAATATCTTTTTTTCTTAGAAATTTCAAAAAAGATCGTAGGGCGATTAAGTAATAATTTTGAGTTGACTTGGAAATTGCATTTGAATTAATTTTGCCACGATTAAGAGCCAAACGATAATCTTTAACTAATGTCTGGTCAATTTTTTCAGGGTTATCAATGTTGTTTTTCTCTGCAAATGAGCTAAATGTCCGTAAGTAATGGTCGTAATTTTTAGTGCTCGCAATGGCGCGACCTTTTTCAATCTCCATATATTCTAAAAAATCAGTGATAAGAGAATTTATAGTCAAAAATACCTCCTTATATTTTAATTTTACGACGCATATTCTTTATTGTCAAAAAGAAATATTTCTGATAAGGTTAAAAGAGAACAATGAGGTGTAAAAATGATTCATCAAATAAATAATTTTGATCAAAATATTGTTTTAAGTTTAAACTCTTTTTTTACCAAGCATAGTAGCTTGGTTGTGGATAAATTTTTTGCCGAGTATTTAATGTATTTTTTGCCGGTAATATTGCTTATTCTATGGTTTTGGTCCCGGGATTCAAAAAAAGTGACGCTACGAGCCTTATTTTCAGTTATTTTAGCTTGGCCGATTTTAGCCTATATAATTGGGAATCTAATTAATCGACCTCGTCCATTTGAAATGACGGGGGTTCAAGAGTTAGTTTTTCATCGTCCCGATTTTTCTTTTCCTTCCGATCACGCCAGCGCTCTTTTTGCGGTTGCTTTTTCTTTTTGGTTTTCCGGGTATAAAAAACTAGCTTGGGTAATGTTTGTCATGGCTATCATCATCTCCTTCTTTAGAGTGGCAACGGCAATTCATTTTCCAACCGATATTTTGGGCGGATTTGTAATTGGTCTTATTTCGGCTTACTTAATTGACCTTTTTGACAAGCCGTTAAATATTATTTACAGTTTTATTATAAGAATTTTAAAAGTTGTCCATTTAGCCTAAAAAGGCGGTCTTATTAACAAAAATGTTTATAAATTTATTGATTGCGTGGCTTTTATGATCTCTGCTCTTTTTAGTCCCTATGTGACGGCTTTAGTTTTTATTATCTTAATTAGCTATCACTATTCGCGTAATTTAAGTCAATTTTTGCCTTGGATGGTCACTTTTTTACTTTTTGCGATTATTATTCCCGGTTTTTATGTTTTGTGGCTACTGGAATCAAGGCAAATTCGCGATATTCATATTTCCGACAAAAATGATCGCAAGATTCCTTTTCTTTTAGCTGGTGTTTCGTCGGTTATTGGGGCTTTTTTACTTTTTATTTTGGGAGCAGCTAAACCAGTGACTGTGATTGGAGTAGCTTACGCGGTAAATGTTATTGCCGTGGCACTACTTACTCAAGTTTGGAAGGTAAGCATTCATACCGCTCTTTATTCGGCGATTGTGACAACTTCAGTTATTCTTTTTGGTATTCACTTATGGTGGCTGTATTTATTTTTAATCCCTTTGGCATGGTCAAGAATTCATAGAAAACGGCATACCATTTGGCAAGCGGTGGCTGGCTCTTTAATTGCATTCGTCTTAACCGCGGCTACTTTTTGGTTTTTCGGCTACCTATAGAAAGGAAAATTATGGCGACACAAATTTTATCTGCAGTTGCCTCTTGGATTATGGGAGTAATTAGCGCCCTTGGTTATGGCGGGGTAGTTCTTTTAATGGCGATTGAATCGGCTAATATTCCACTGCCGTCAGAAATAATTATGCCTTTTTCGGGTTTTTTGGTAGCCAAAGGCGAACTCAATCTTTGGTTAGTTGGGCTAGCCGGCGCGGTTGGATGTGTGATTGGCTCTATTGCTTCTTATTGGTTAGGAGCGTGGGGAGGACGACCTTTGATTGAAAATTACGGCAAATATATTTTTATTTCCCACCACGATTTAGACTTAGCCGACAGGTGGTTTAAAAAACACGGCGAAATGACTGTTTTTGTTGGCCGGTTACTACCGGTTATTAGAACATTTATTTCTTTTCCGGCGGGAATTGCCAGAATGAATTTTTGGCGATTTGTTATTTATTCTTTTCTAGGATCGCTACCATGGTCGCTGGCTTTAGCTTTTTTGGGTCAGAAATTAGGCGAAAACTGG
This sequence comes from uncultured Candidatus Saccharibacteria bacterium, assembly GCA_964479405.1. Lineage (GTDB taxonomy): Bacteria > Patescibacteriota > UBA1384 > UBA12157 > JAENIV01 > JAMCZU01. The sequence goes on along the minus strand of CAYZMA010000003.1, from coordinate 11,615 downwards.
GAAAGTCTTCGTCGCTATTTTCACGGACTTGATTGGCTTATTTTAGGACTAATAATAATTGGAATTGTTTGGTGGATCAGAAGACACCTGAAACAAAATCAAAAGCACTAGTCAATGGACATATCTTCTGGTTCGTCTTGTTTGCCGCCATATTGGCCGGGAGGAGTTTTGTCATCTGGGGCTTGAAAGCTATTAGCACTTTTAATTTTTTCTTCTACTGGTTCTTGGGAAAACTGAACATCAATTTTCTCGCCGGCAGTGTCAGGAGTTTTTAAAGGTGTGGGATTATTTGGGGGTGGTGGCGTTGGCGACGGAGTTTTGAGCTCGCCTTGATTTGGCGAAACAGACGGCGAAACGGGTGGCACTGGATTACTTGATGGAGGCGGTGGAGTTGGTTTTGGGGTTGTAGGAGTAAAAGTTACAGGATTAGGATTTTGAATTGGAGGTTTAGGAGGTTCTGGTTTAGGCTGGGGTGCCGCAAAACCGGCCGGTTTTGGCACAAAAGGTGGCGGAGTGGATGGAGTCGGGGGAATTGGATTTGGTGGAGTTTTTGCGTGTTCAATCATTGGCGGTAAGCCAACTTTTTCAGGCGCTTTTTTAATTTCTTCTTTAATATTTTCAACTTTGGCTTCACCGCCGGTAATGTGTTCTAAATACTTAACATCAATAATCGCGACGGCTGGTTTGCCACCTTTGGTGAGAACATAGAGTTTGTCTTTTTGAACCTCGTTGACAATTTGAGAAAAATGATCGCGCGCTTCCGTCAGCGGAATAATGTTTTCCAGTGAAACTTTAAGTGGATTTTCCATAATATCCTTTCAAATGAAATAACTTCCGACGAATCTACTTTCACAAATCAACACTAATAAATAGTAAATACCAATTCGTGCTAATTCGTGTATAAGATTTGTCGGAATATTTTACTTTTTTAAGCCAATTTAATGGTCATTTTAATCATATAATTACTTAAATTATTTGTCAAATTCTTGTCACTAATCATTTTGAATGCGGTCGTCGTTAAAATGGTTAGTAGTATTAAAGATTTGATTTTTGATTTATTTTAAGATATATTTTAAATATGTTAAATCATAGAATTAATAAATTAATTCGCGGAAATTTATGCTAAATTATAAATTAACCACTTTGCCGAACGGTTTAAAGTTGATTACCGCTCCTTTGGAAAATACTAAAGCGGTGACAGTTCTCTTTTTAATTGGTGTGGGTTCAAGATACGAAAATAAAAATTTAAATGGTATTTCTCATTTTTTAGAACATCTGTTTTTTAAAGGAACCAAGAAACGGCCGAAAACTTTAGATATTGCTAAAGCCCTTGATGCCGTTGGCGCTAGTTACAATGCTTTTACTTCCGAAGAACACACTGGTTTTTTTGTACGAGCGGCGTCCGAGCATTTTGAACTGGCTTTGGATATTTTATTTGATATGCTTTATAATTCTGCTTTTTTGTCCGAAGAAATTGAGCGGGAAAAAGGTGTGATTGTGGAAGAAATTAATATGTATCAAGATTTGCCTCAAAGTTATATTTCGGAAGTGGCAAAACAACTTTTTTATGGTGATCAACCTTTGGGTTGGCAAACAACCGGTCTGAAAGAAACGGTCCAAAAATTTTCAAGAGAAGATTTTGTAAGTTATCGTGATAAATTTTATACTCCGGAAAATATGATTGTGGCTGTTGCCGGTGGCAAAAATAATGTTTCTTGGCAAGAAAAAATTCAGGAGTTTTTCGCAAAAGTTGAGGCAAAAAGAAAAGAAGAGTATTTAAAAATTAAAGAAAATCAAACAAAGCCCGGACTGAAAATGCACTTTAAGAAAACCGATCAAGCTCATTTAATTTTAGGTTTTCGCACCCCTGCGCGCTCCGACAAACGTCGTCCTGTTTTAAAAGTTTTAAATAATCTTTTTGGCGAGACAATGTCTTCACGACTTTTTACCGAAGTGCGTGAAAAGCGGGGCTTGGCTTATTATGTTTCATCCGAGATGGCTGATTTTCAGGATACTGGTATTTTTGGCGCTTCAGCCGGGGTGGATATTTTAAGAGCCAAAGAAGCTGTCAAAGTGATTCTTGAGGAGTTTAATAAATTAAAAACTAAAGATATATCAGCTGAAGAATTAAAAAGAGCTAAAGAAAATTTAAAAGGACGGATGTATTTGGGTTTGGAAGAATCTTTTGCGGTGGCTGAATTTTTAGCCGAACAGCAACTTTTTTGGGGTAAAATTGAACATCCAGAAGAAATAATTTCAAAATACGAAAAGGTAACCGCTTCCGATATTAAAAAATTCGCAAAGGAGTATTTTGTTCCAAAAAATTTAAATTTAGCTATGATTAGTCCCTTTAAAAATACAAATGAATTTGAAAAAATATTAGAAAGGTTTTAAATGTCTAAAGAACAAACTTTGATTGCCATCAAACCGGAATCAATTCAACGTCATTTAATTGGCGAATTTATCTCTAAATTTGAAAAGCGGGGATTGAAGCTAGTTGCTTGCAAAATGATTGCTCCAACTAAAGAACAAGTTGGTAAACATTATCCTGATGATGAAGAATGGTATGTTTCTAATGGCACTAAAACTTATGAAAACTAAAAGTCAAAAGGCATTGATCCTGGTATGGGTCCAATTGATTTGGCAAAACTCACTCGCAAACGACTTATAGAACATTTAACGGATCGTCCAGTAATATTTATGGTTTGGCAGGGTCCTCATGCGTGCACTTTAGGACGAAAAACTGCCGGCGCTACCAATCCTTTGATTGCTGATATCGGTTCAATTCGTGGCGACTATTCTATGGAAAGCTATGAGTTATCTGATGGTTTGGGCCGAGTAATTCATACTTTAATTCATGCTTCTGGTTCATCTGAAGAAGCGCAAAAAGAAATTGCCATTTGGTTTAAGAAAGAAGAAATTTTGGATTACGATTTAGTGATGGAAAATGTTTTTTATACTAAGGATTGGGGAAAGATTAAAAAATGATCCGAGCTTATTTACCGGCTTTTGTCATCAGTGCTTTAATTTGTGGCGGGCTGACTTATTATGTCAGACGTCTGGCTCAAAAATTAAAATTATTTGACCAACCTTCACCACGAAAAATCCACCCTTATCCTTTACCGCGGTTGGGAGGGGTAGCGATTGTTGCAACTTTTTTAATTGTGACAATTGGTTACATTTTTGCCTCTCGTCGGCTTAATTTTGGCGAAAATTTATGGTTTGCCGATCAGAAATTGATTGGGGTGATCTTGGGACTGATTGTTTTAATTGTCCTAGGCATTTTAGATGATATTCGCGGTGTTGGACCGTTAAAGAAATTATTTTGGCAGTTGGTGGCTTGTGTGATTGTGGTTTCGTTTGGTGTTTCAATTGGTTTTTTAAGACTTCCTTTTGGCAGTCACCTTGATTTGACTAATCCGCAAATTCATTTTGCTTTATTTGGTCACGGTTTTAATATTGAAGTTTTAGCGGATTTAATTTCAATATTTTGGATTCTTTTACTGATTAATACTTTCAATTTTTTAGATGGTTTAGATGGTTTAGCCACTGGCATTTCTTTAATTTCGGCGATTGTGATTTTCTTTTTAAGCATTAGCCTGGGTCAAGATGCCAGCGCTCTTTTGGCAGTGATTATTGCCGGGACGGCGGCAGGATTTTTGCCCTGGAATTTTAATCCGGCGCGAATCTTTTTAGGTGATTCCGGCAGTATGGCTTTAGGTTACTTGATTGGTGTTCTGGCAATGATTTCCGGTGGAAAGTTGGCGACTTCTTTTTTGGTTTTAGGAATCCCAGTTTTAGATGTCGGCTGGGTGGTTCTTCGTCGTATTTTTAAGGGAAAATCACCATTTTTGGCTGATAAAAGGCATTTGCATCACCGGCTGTTGACGGCGGGTCTAACCCAGAAACAATCGGTTATACTTTTATATATTATTTCCATGATTTTTGGTACGGTGGCGATTATTTCTAAAACTCAAGAAAAAATCACCGCTTTAATTGTTTTAATTTGTCTAATGATTGTTTTAGCTTTGGCGCTGGTAGTATTAGAATTAAGAAAGAGGGCTCGTCAAAATGGATAAAAAATCTTGTACAAAAATTGTTTTAATCATCATTATTATTTTAGTCGCTTTAGGCATGGTCGCGCCATTTGTAACAGGAATTTGGCAATAAAATAAAATCCCCCGGATTGCGCCGGGGGAATTTTTGAAAAGTTCAAGTCAAATCCATGATTTGAAGCATCTCCTCTTTTGCCCTTAGTGGTTCAAAACCAAGTTTCTCGCCCCATTGTTCAATTTCATCTTCTCCGACATGACAAACGATTGTGTGCTGATATCCTCTCATTAACGTCATCTCGTAGTAAGCAAGGCGGGCACGTTTCTCAATGTTTTCTGGTTTATCCTTGCCACGTCGCTCCAGTTTACCTTTAACTGTAAGGTAGACGATTTCTTCTGGAGGAAGACGCATTGACTTTGAACATTGAGTAATTTCTTCCCAACTTATTGGGATAAAGGCAACTGTTCTAATCTCAAAGGAGCAATCCGATTGTGTTTTTATCCAACGAAGCAGATTTTCACCAAGCGAGGGATAAGCCTCAACATAGACAAGATCATTTCTCTCGAAAGCATCATTAACTGCTTCTTTAGAAATAGCCTGTATCATTTCTCCGCGAACACTGCCACGGGCTACTATTTCATCATTGGGCATTCCCATAATCTCGTCCGCTGTTTTGAAATAGTAGTCTATCTTATCAACTTCACCTTCTCTTCTAAGACGGCTAGTAGTAAGTATAATCCTCCCGAAAGACTGACCATATTCTTTTACTATCGCCTTAATCTTGGGCGTCTTTCCGGTTCCAGAAGGACCAGATTCCAAAACCAATCGTTTCTTTGTTTCTGACATTATACAATATTCCTCCTTGATTTGTTTAAGTGCTTCAGCAATCTGTTATTTAGTGGAGGCGGAATGCAAACTGCCTAAAGTGTAGCAGGTAATAGGTTAAAAATCAAGGGTGTTGCTCTAAATTCTAGAATTTATTTATCTTTTACCCCAATGTCCACCTACGAGGTGGACAATAGGTTTAGAGGATTAATCTAACCTGTAAATCCAACCTTCCACCAAAGGCGGATAAACTCCGGTTGGATTTTGGTTAATAAAATAAGCCCCCGGATTGCGCCGGGGGAAATAGTGCGAAAAAACTACGACCGTAGTTTTTGTCACGGATATAATATTTCACTTACTTTTTTAAAAGCTATTTCTTGGGCTAGAGCTGCTACCTTGCGGTAGGTCTCGTACTTGCTGTTTAGTGGTTTGGTACTGACAATTGAAAGTTGAGGAGGCACAACTGAAAAATCAATTTCCAATCGGCCACTGGCTGAAATTAATTGTGGATTCAATTTATGTTTAAGTCCATCAATATCTTCTGGTTTGACCCACAATTTAATCCGTCCTTCCTTGAAATATTCAACATATGCCATGAAGGGTGTGTTAATAATAACTTTATCGCCAACACAGCTCCAAGCAATTGCGCAGACATCTTTTCTTTCCTGCCAGTAATGCAATTGTTTTAAAAAATCATTCTCATCAACAATCAGTGCTGTTTTTTCTATCAATCGATCATAATCAGAAATTACTTCAAGTAGAGTTTCATCTTCAATTCGCTCTTTGAGTAAAAAAAGAAAATCATAGACTGCATGGACCATTATCGGCAAATTAATATTTAGAAAGTTGTCATATCTTATTGATTTTTTTTCTTTAAGACAATCTTCCAAAATTGTGGTGCATTCAAGGCCAAACTGATAGACAATATCAAAAGGTTTAAGAAGCTCCGCAAAAAAAGGTATATGGGGATTTTCAAAACATTGCCTTATTTTGGCTTTGCTATCTGTTCCTTGAAAAGTTTTAACAATGCCAGCCAACTTCCGCAAGCAATGATAAGGAAGATTCTCTAAATTACTAAGGGTCGGTAAGAGAATATCTTCACGAAACCACCTGCGTCGGGAAGTGCGGTCGTCTTCCAAGAGATATTTAGCCAGCTTAAAGGCATGATTAACATATTCGGTCAGATCTTTTAACCGTGCCCGAGTGTCAGTTTTACTATACTTACGAACATCTTGCTGGATATTTTCATAAAGTTGACGAATTTCGGCAGGAAATTGGGAATTGCGAGAGAGGAAACCAAAATGATCAAAGGTAGTTGGTGAAAAATCTGCCTTATTGTTATAAGCATCCTTGAATCTTAATTTTTCTTTTTCTACTCTTCTTGAAGCGCAGAAAATAAAAGTAGTTTTAGTCCACCAGCCAGTTTGATCAACAATTTCTTGATAGCAATCTCTAATATCATACTGTGCGACGCTTTCAGTTAAAGAAACGGCGCAAATATCAATATCGCTTCTAATGGTGGCATCACCCCTAACCAGTGAACCAAAAAGGACAAACTGGCTTCCGGGAAAATGGCGATGTAATGACTCTAGAAACAAATTAGCAACTTGTTGAATTTGTTTTAAATTCGGCAAAGTATTATTGGTGATTTCCCGAGGATGAGGTATCCGCGACATTCGGTTCTTCCCCCTTTCTTTAATTTAAAGGTGCAGTAGTTTATACTATAATAGAGGTTATAATTTTGCAAGAAAAATATCAATTTGATGGACAGAGACCGGACGAAGATGTTATTTTTGTGGTTAAGCGCCATCCTTGGGTTTTAGCTTCGGCTGGTTTTATTAGTATTGCTCTTGTTATTGTGCTGGTTCTGTTTATTTTATTTTTTGGACTTTCGCACATTACCGCTTTTATTATTATTGCTATTGTTTTATTTTTCTTAATTTTTGGTTTTTACCAATGGTTTGTCTATAACAATTATTTGTATGTCTTGACTAATCAGCGAATCATAATTATTGAGCAAAAAGGTCTTTTTGGGCGTAAAATTACCGAGGCGGAGTTGGAAAAAATTCAAAATATGACCGTTGAAGTCAAGGGAGCGATTGGGACTCTTCTAAATTTTGGCAATGTAACGCTCCGAACTGCCGGCATTGATCCGGTTATGGTAATGTATAATGTTGATAATCCTTATGAAGTCCAACAAAAAATTATCAAGTATTGTAAAAATTACTCGGATAATTTAAATAGACCCGTTATTCGTTAGATTTTATTAAGAGCTCGTCAATTTTATTTTTATCAAAACCGATGATAATTTTATCGTCAATTTTAATTACTGGCACTCCCATTTGACCGGAAAGATCAACCATTTCTTGGGCTGATTTTTGGTCAGAAGAAACATCAATATCGGTATAATCAATATTTTTGCTTTCAAAATAATTTTTCACTTGCAAACAATAAGGGCAAGTGGGAGTAGAATAAATTATAACCTTCATAATTTAGAAATTTTTTATTAGCTGCTTTTTTCGGCAAAGTCGCCTACTATTGGCAGTTTGTATTTTTCGCCGGCATAGGCTTTGATCATCATCATAATAATCAAGACCATGTAAAGTGGCCAGAGAATCCAACTGAAGAAGTTGACAATCGGGATGAACATAACAACACTGGAAATGACGGCAAAAGCCACTCCTAAAATTACTGATTGAAGAGCATGGAAGCGGACGAATTTGTCTTTAGAAATAATTAGAAAAACCAGTCCCACAATCCAAATATAGCAGAGTAATCCTGCCAGTTTTGGGTCCATTCCCTCTGTTCCGCCACCCGTTGATGGTGTTTGATCGGCCATTTAAACCTCCTTTTTCCGCCAGCTGGCGGATTTATTCATTTATTTTTAGTAACTATTTTTAGTTTAATTTAGCCATTGAGTTTTGTCAAATTTTACTCAATATTTTCTTCCCCCAAAAGCTCTCCCAATTGTTTTATCAGTTCATCGGTTTTTCCAACCTTGGTTTTGGTTTTGATTTCAGTAAAACCGCCGTTTTGAGGCGCTTTTAAAATGACAGGGGTAAGTCCGGGGAAACCCTCCAGAATTGTTTTGATTTTTAGTAAAATATCTTTTTTAGCTTGTCGGGGCAGGGTAATTTCTAGTTGATCTTTGTCCGGTGTCAGTGGGAGTAAAGTAATTTCTTTAATAGACTGGGCAATAATTTTTAAAGCGCCATCTTTAGTGTTGGTGCGACCTTCAACTAAAACAATATTGTTTGTCGCCCAAACGGCTGAATCTTTTTGCAAAATTTTTGGAAAAACTAAAACTTCGGTTCGGGCGGAAGTATCTTCCAAAGTGGCAAAAAGCATTGATTCTTTGGAGCGAGTTAAAATTTTAGAGGTAGCAGTAATTATGCCGGCAACTTTGACTTGTTTTCCTTCGGTCGGCGCAATTTGGTTGATTGGGTTAGCAAAAGTTTTAAGGCTTTTTTCCATTCCTTTTAAAGGATGTTCGCTGACATACATTCCCAAAAGTTCTTTTTCCCAAGCCAATTTCTCTTTTTTGGTGGCTGGAGCAACGGTTGCCAACTGTAATTTTTGGGCGGTTTCTTTGCTTGTTCCAAAAAGTCCCATTTGATTGGCGGACATTTCTTTAGAAGTGCCAGTTAAAAACTTTAAGATATTTTCAATATTTAAAATAATTTGATTTCTTTCGGCAAATTGATCCAAAGCACCGGTTTTGGCAAGGGCATCAATAATTTTTTTATTTAAAACTTTGCTTCCTAATCTTGTAAGGAATGATTCAAAATCTTGAAACTTGCCATTAACTTTACGTTCTTCAACAATTGCTTCCGATGCCCCACGGCCAACATTTTTAATTGAAGCGAAAGCGTAACTAATGTCGCCGGTTGAGGCAATTACCCCAAAATCAACAAAAGATTCATTAACATCGGGTGGCAAGACTTTAATACCCATATTTTGGGCTTCATTGAGGGCAAAAGTAATTTTTTCAATATCGCGACCTTCCTCGCTGGTCATCCAAGCGGCCATAAATTCGCTTGGATAATGAGTTTTTAAATAGGCAGTTTTGTAAGCGACCAAAGCGTAACTGGCGGCGTGGGCTTTATTAAAACCATATCGGGCAAAAGGCTCTACAAATTCAAAGAGTTTTTCAGCCACTTTTCTGGAAGTACCGTTTTTAATTGCCCCTTCAACCCATTTTTCTTTTTGTTCCATTAAAAGTTTTTTGATTTTTTTACCAATTGCTTTTCGTAAAATATCCGCTTGACCGAGTGAAAAACCGCAGATATCTTGAGCAATTCGCAAAATTTGTTCCTGATAAACAGCAACGCCGAAAGTTTCTTCCAAAATTGGTTTTAGTTTTGGGTGAATGTAGGTAATTTCTCTACGACCGTGTTTTCCGGCAATATATTGGGGAATTAATTCCATCGGTCCGGGACGGTACAAGGAAACCATCGCCATGACATCTTTAATATTACCTGGTCGAAGTTCTTTAAGGTATCGTTTCATTCCATCACCCTCAAGCTGAAATACGCCACTCGACTTTCCGGCAGAAAGCAATTTATAAGTATCTTTATCGTCCAAGGGAATATGGTTAATATCAACTTCTTCATTTTTAGTTTTTCTGATGATTCTTAAAGTATCGTCAATAATAGTCAGGTTTGCCAAGCCCAAAAAGTCCATTTTAACTAACCCCAAGTCTTCCAAAGCGTGCATTTCGTATTGAGAAACAATGCTTTTCTCACCTTTGGAAGCGATTTGTAAAGGTATATATTCGGTTAGAGGTTTGTCGGTAATAACAACGCCGGCGGCGTGAATCGAAGCGTGGCGGGCGACTCCTTCAATCTTTTGAGCTAAATCAAAAAGTTTTTTAATCGCTGGATCTTTTTGGTAGCTGGTTTTTAATTCATCAACCATGTCCAGAGATTCTTTTAATGTTAGACCCATGGGAATTAATTTGGCAATTTTATCAAGATCAGTATAGCTCATGCCCAAAACCCGACCGGTATCGCGAATACCGTTTCGGGCGGCAATGGTTCCAAAAGTAATAATTTGCGCCACTTTGTCAGCGCCGTATTTCTGCGTGACATAACTAATTAAATCGGCGCGTCGGCGGTCGGAAATGTCCAAATCAACATCAGGCCAGGAAATTCTTTCCGGATTTAAAAATCTTTCAAAAAGAAGACCGTATTGAAGGGGCTCAACATCAGTGATACCTGTGAGGTAGGAAACAATACTGCCAGCGGCCGAACCTCTAGTGTTGGTGGAAATGCCTTGAGTTTTGGCAAAATTGGTGTAATCGGCGACTACCAACATGTAATTGGCAAAGCCCATTTTATCAATGGTTCGAAGCTCAAAGTCCAGACGTTCTTTTATTTCAGGGGTCAATTCCGGATATTTATCGGCTAAATTATCAGCGCAAATCTTTTTTAATCTTTCTTCCGGGGTGGAGCCGTCAGGGCTTTCTAACTTTGGAAAGATAAATCGGCCTAGTTCAATTTTCATTTGGCATCGCTCTGCCACCTTAACCGTATTTTCAATTGCCTCCGGTAGATAGTCAAAATCTTTAGCCATTTCTTCGGGGGAGCGCATGGAAATATCTAAAAATTTGCCATTTTCTTTCATACTCATCCGATCGGTATCAGAGACAAATTTGCCCGTTTGAACGCAAAGTAAAACATCTTGAGCTTCGGCATCGTCTTTATTTAAATAATGAATATCGTTGGTGGCAATTAGTCCGACTTTGTGTTTTTTGGCTAGATCAACCATTATTTTGTTGGCAATTTTTTGCTTTTCAAGCTCTGGGTGGGATTGAACTTCCAAAAAGAAATTTTGGTTTCCAAAAATTTCTAAATATTCCAAAAGGGCTTTTTCGGCTGATTTAGCATTTTTTGTGACAGCCAAATTTGGAATTTCTCCCTTAAGACAAGCTGATGAGGCGATAATACCTTCAGCGTATTTAGCCAAGGTTTTTTTATCAATTCGCGGTTTGTAATAAAAGCCTTCAAGATGGGATAAAGAAACTATTTTGAGAAGATTTTGATAACCTTTTTCATTTTCGCAAAGGAGAATTAAATGGAAAGGACTGGCATCAATTTTTCCTTCTTTTTCTTGCATTCCGCGGGGCGAAATGTATGCCTCAACCCCAATTATTGGCTTAATTTCTTGTTTTAAGCATTCTTTGTAAAACTCAATCGCGCCATACATGACGCCATGATCAGTTAAAGCTAAAGAATCCATTCCCAACTGCTTGGCACGAGAAACAATATCTGGAATTTTTGCCAGACCATCTAACAATGAATAATGAGAGTGGGTATGTAAGTGGACAAATTTTGACATTTTTAACTCAAAAATATCTTAACACATTTTTGTTGACAATTTAGTATTTTTATGATTAAATAAATGTATGGCTCATACAAAAGCAAAGGGAACAAGTAAATTAGGCAGAGATAGTATTTCAAAGCGCTTAGGCGTTAAAGTTTTTGGTAGCCAAAAAATAAATGCGGGTCAAATTATTATTCGTCAGCGCGGTTCTAAATTTTATACCGGCGAAGGCACAGCCATGGGCAAAGACGATACTTTATATGCCAAAAAAGAGGGAACATTAATATTTACAAAATCTCGCGTCCGTCGTTTTTCCGGGCGCAAAGTTGATAAAACTATTATTTCAGTTAAATAACTAATTGAGGCCGTTGAATAAAGCTTTAATTTACTCAAACTAAGATGCGTTTTGGGTA
>CAYZMA010000002.1:0-58129 GCA_964479405.1 uncultured Candidatus Saccharibacteria bacterium | reverse complement strand
CCGAACGGATTCGGGATTTTCTCAAAAAGATTGGTTCGAACTTCCGCATTGCCGACCGCACGCTGGCGTGCGATTTCAAAAATGCCTTCAAAATTGCGGAAAAATACCATGCCGAGGCGCTTTGCGCCGAGGCTGTTTCTTACGATTTCACAAAAAGTGAAAATTGGCGGAGAGGGTGGGATTCGAACCCACGGACCCCTTGCGAGGTCAGCTTCTTAGCAGGAAGCTGCACTAAGCCAACTATGCGACCTCTCCCCGTATTTTAAGTATATCCCTTTTTTCCCTTTTTGACCAGTAAAGTTACGGTTGGAAACCAATTTTTTTGCCCGATTCTTTGGGCGAATCAGTTAGTCCTCGCATTATCTGGAAAACAATTCTAAATTGTTTGTCATATCTTTTTTCCATTTCTTCAATTTTCTTTAGTAAATCTTGGTGGGTTGCCAAAAGTTTTCTTAGTTTGATAAATGTTCTAATAATTTGAATATTGACTTGGATTGCTCTATCAGAATTAAGAACACTTGAGAGCATCGCCACCCCCGGTTCTGTAAAAGCATAAGGACGATATTTTTTATGTTCTTTATCCTTTAAGGTCGCAAATTGCGACCTTAAACCTATTGTTTCATCCCAAGTTAGCAAAAACATAAAATCATTAGGAAATCTTTTCTTATTTCTTTTAACCTGCTCATTTAATCGTTTTGTCGGTACTTCATAAAGCACAGCTAAATCGTGGTCCAGCATCACTTTTTGACCCCGAATTAAATAAATCTTTTGCTCAATTATTTCTTGAACAATTAAATCTTTCATCTTAGATATTTTTAAGCAATTCTCTAAGTCTTTCTTCTATTTCCGACTGATTGTAAGTTTCCTCAAGCTCAATTTTCTCTTGCCGGCTAAGAGATGCGTTAAATACTTCTCGAGACAAGTTCATTAAACGATCATATTCTACTTCATTTATATTTTCAATAAAAGGCATTTTATTTTGAGCTAAATATTGGTCTAGAACCATCTCAAAAAATAAATAAGTCACATCAAACATCCGACGGCGACGAGCCATCGCAATTTCACGCGTTTTATAGCCAAAATCTTTTTGATAATTATCAATCGCACAATCCTCACAAACAACTTTTGGACTATTAGTATAAGTATCTAAATAAGCACCAATAACAATATTAGTTTTGTCACAAAAGTGACAGCGAGCATCTGGACGTTTAGGAACATTCTTTCCTTTATCAAGATATTTTAGTTTAATCGTCGGCAAAACCACATTAATATTTTTGCCCTTAGGAAGTGCAACGGGCGGATTGTAGGTTTCTAAATACATCGGGATAATTAATCTTCCCAACTTTGTCAAACGAAATTTCGAAACTTCTTCAAAATAACCCTTTAATTTTTTCTTTTCTTCGTATTCAATAAGCCCAAAGCGCGCTAAATCTTTAACTAACAAAGTCTCAATTTCACCATCAATATAATCCCAAGTTAAAGCTAGTTCTTTTTTTAAAAACTTGGCAAAATTTTTAAAATCTAACCAGTCTTTTTCAAACATTAACCTTGAGTAAATCAACCCTTGATTTTTTTGTAGAACTTCGGGGATTGACTTTGAATTGTGTCCAGCATAAGACCTTAAATAAGCCCAATTGTATTCCCCTAAATAATTAAGTATAATATCAACAAATTGTTCAAATGGCGAAAATTCTAAAAACTTGAGCCCAAAACGAGTAATTTTTAACTTATTTTTACGTTGAGTAGAGAGTTTCATAATTTTTCCCAAAACTCGAATAAATTGGAGATGAAATACCTCCTCTTCGCTTCTTATAGGAAAAAGAACCTCGCCTTTTTCTGAACGGTGGTAAATATCAGTCTTGAAAATCTTACCCAACTTTTCAATTTCTTTGAGTTGTAAGTTATTATTTACCGTCAGCTCTAGAGGATGTTCTTTCAAAGATTTTAAGAAAGTCAAAAAATCCTGAAAAAAATCATTGGCTAAAACTTCATTACCCAAACTAACAGATTCTATGTCTCCTTTTTCAACTACTGGTCGATCCAAAAGATCGCTTTTTAAAAACATTTTACATTCCTGAAGAGCCTGTTGAAGCCAGATTGAAAGTTCCTTACGAGGATTTTGAGCATAATTTTCAAGCGCTTCATAAGCATCAAGCTTACCAGTATGAGCTAAAGTAATAATCGCCTTTTTAAGACTTTCTAAACTAGCCACAGAATCTGATAAAACTTTTATCGCCTGAGAAATTTCTTTTGGACTTTGCGGATTCTTTGGTATATTTTTATGATAATCAAGATATTCCTTCAATGCCTTTTCTTCTTCTGGTGCTAAGTTATCAACACGCATAATTGAACCGTTCATTCCTTTTTTCTCCAAGACTTTCATAAATTCATCAATATTTTTTTCATTAATTTTACCATTTTTGAGAATTTCAATAAGTTCTTGTTCGTTTAAATTTTCCCAATCTTGATTATTTGTCATAATTTAACTCCTAGGTTTTTTCTAGTTCCTCTCCATCTTGATGTTCCAAATTGGAATATCAAGTTATGAAATTATCCCTTGCTAAGCCTAAAAATTACTATTTATAAAACATACCCAAAATATACGGAAGGGGTGAGATTCGAACTCACGGATCACTTGCATGATCACCTGTTTTCAAGACAGGCGCACTAGTCCGCTATGCGACCCTTCCATACAAACACATTTTAGCAAATTTTAGTCTCACTATCCATACCCTTGACGAAACTGTCATTTTATTTTTTTATATCATATATTAAAAACACCATGAAACTGGCAATTCTTATTCCGGCTTACAATGAAGAAAAAACTTTAGCAAAAGTTATTAAATCAATCCCCCGTCGCTTTCCTAAAATTAGTCAAACGCAAATTATTGTTATTTCCGACGGCTCAAAAGACAAAACAGTTGAAATTGCCCAAAAATTAAAAGTAATTGTCATTGAGCACGATCTTAATCGCGGTTTAGGTGGCGCCTTAGGGACCGGTTTTGAATACATCAGAAGAAATAATTTTGACTTGCTTCTAACTTTTGATGCCGACGGTCAACACAATCAGGAAGATATTTGGCCGGTTTTAAAACCTCTAACTCAAAAAAAAGCCGATGTTGTTATTGGCTCGCGCCTAAAAAAAACCGACGGCATGCCTTGGTACAGAATTATTGGTATTTGGGGTCTAAACTTAATTACCTTCTTTTTCTTTTGGGTGTGGACGACTGATTCGCAATCGGGTCTCCGCGCGTTCAATCGCAAAGCCATTGACCTAATTGACCTTCAGTCAAACAAAATGGAGGTTTCTTCTGAATTTTTCTATGAAATTAACCGAAACAATTTAAAATTACTTGAAGTGCCCATCACTAGCATTTATACTAAATACTCTTTGGGAAAAGGGCAAAAAAACATTAATGGTTTCAGAATAATATCTAAGTTAATATATAGACGATTTTTTTCAAAGTGAATTTTAAAAAATCGTCGCGGAATTTCAATATTCCGAAATATAGAAGATTTTTTAGTAAGTAAACAATAAATTCCCAAATCCCAATTAACCTAATTATTCTAATCAAATCCTAATATCTAATGTTAAAATATCCAAAAATAATTTTAGAAATTAGAAGTTTATTAGGTCAATTAGATTAATTAGAATAATTGGAAATTTTATTTCATGCATATTTTTGGCGGTTTAGCTCTAATAAAAATTATCTTTACCCTATTTGCCATTTTTGCTTGGTCGCGAGTTTTAATTAGATTTAGAAGTAAAGATTTAAATTACAAAGAGTTAATTTTTTGGTCGTTTGTTTGGGCATTGATGATTCTTTTAGTTTTTATCCCCGGTAAAACAAACTTTTTAGCTAAAATGCTCGGCATGGAGAGGGGCAATGATGCCATGTTTTTCTTAAGTATTGTTGCTCTTTTTTACGCCACTTATCGTCTTTATGTCAAAAGTAATGAACAAGAAAAAGAAATCACCAGACTTGTAAGAGCTTTGGCCTTAAAGAATGTTAAGAAAAGAAAATGAAAATACTTCTCATTAGCCATTGGTATCAGCCAATTAAATCGCCAGTTAAACGAATGGTTAGAATGGCTGAATTTTTAGCTAAAAAACATAATGTCACGGTTTTAACTAGTCTACCCTCGTATCCCACCGGTATATTACCTAAAGAATATCGTGGTCAATTGTGGGTCAAATCTTTTGAAAATAATGTTAAAATTTTTCGCGTTTGGGATTTTCCTACCCCAAATATGGGTTTTATTAAAAGAACCTTTAATCATTTGATGTTTGTTTTTTCATGTTGCGTCGCTGTTCTTTTTATGCCCACTTTTGACTTAGTTATTGTCTCTTCACCCAATTTTTTCTCCGGACTAGCCGGTCTTTTTGCCCGGCGAATAGGCGGAGGTAAATTTATTTTTGATGTCCGCGACCTTTGGCCAGATTCCGCTTTTGAACTGGGTTATAAAAGTAATGGTTTGATCAAAAAAATTCTTAAAAATTTAGAAAAATACTATTATCTTCGCGCCAATAAAATCTTTTGCGCTACCGAAGAAATCCGCCAAACAATTATTGAAATGGGTACACCCCAAAATAAAGTTGTGGCCCTCCTTAATACGGTTAATACCAATATTTTTAAACCTATAAAAATAAATCGGCAAAAACTTGGTCTTCTTCCCCAAGATTTTATCATTATTTATGTTGGCTCTCTGACTCAAGTTCAAAATCTTAAAACTGTGATTGAAGCAGCATCAATTTTAAAAAAATACCCAAAAATAAAGATATTAATGGTTGGCGAGGGTGAGGACAAAGGTAACCTTATTACTGCCGCCGAAAATGCCAAACTAAAAAATATGTCTTTTATCAACAGCCAGCCAACGGAAAAAATTGTTGAACTGATTAATGCGGCCGATTTAGGCATTATTTCGCTTTCCAAAAACAAATTCTTTTCCGACAATGCTTTACCGACCAAAACTTCGGAATACCTTGGTTGCGGTAAGCCAATTGTCGCCTGCGCCGGTAAAAATCTTAAAGAATTGATTGAAAAAAATCAAGTTGGGATTGTTGTGGCTCCGGGTGATAGTCAAATGCTTGCCAAGGCAATTTTAGAACTTTATCAGAACCCTCAAAAATTAAAAAAATTCTCCCAAAATGCTCGTCAACTGGCAATCAGACAATTCTCTGATGACAATTTTTATAGAGTTTTGGAAGAAAATTTACTTTAAATATTGATAAATATAAAGTTCCTTGTTTTTATTCTTATTGATATAGTGTATTTCATAAACTTTTTTAAAATGATCTAGGTAGCGATTAAAAAACGATTGTTCAGATGTATCTCTTGTTACTATAAAATTTATCTCTCGATTGTTTAAGAGAGTAAATTTAATATCGTCTGGTTGATCTGGTTGGTAAAAATCAAGACTAAAATTAAATTTTGAAATACCATAAGGGTATTCGGCAACATAATTATCGGAATAAAGCAAAATTAGCTGAGACATTGTTACATTATCGGTTAAAAATACTTTTCTAGTCTGAGATTTCCAAAAATCAACTGTTTTTTCACCTCCATAATTTTCTGTTTCAATCGCATATTTTGATGTCCTGTCAGTAATTAAGCTCCCATTTGGATTATTAGTCAAGACTTTGTTTGCACTTTCAAAATAAGGCAAAGTTAAAGCTATAACCATTAAAAGCATCCATAAAACAAAGTTTAAGTTATTAAATGGCGAAGGGATTGTGACACTTTTTTTGTAAGTTAAAACATAAATTGTAATTGTAAGAATAATTACAACAAATAATGCTAACCAAAATGACAGACCATTAAAAAATAAAGTTTCTGAATAAAGAATATTTTTAACAAAATATATAACAGTATTCTTATAAAGCGGTAAAGTTAAAACAAGTATTGCTATCAAAATATTCGCAACCCAAATAAATTTCTTAAATAATTTAACTGTCAAATAATTAATACCAATTAAAACCATGAATAGAGCAAATCCGAAAAAAATAAAATGGGGTAAATTCGCTAAAGATCGATCAACAAAAATCTTTCCAAGATATTCATAAAATGAACCTTTTAAACCAAAATATGGCCAATAAATAATCAAAGAGACACAGCCAATAGCGTATAAAAGAATAAGACGAGGATATTTCTTTAAAAAAAGTAATATCGGCACTAAAATCAAAATTGCATAACGATAAATGATATTCATTCCTGGATAGGGACGATAATCAATTTTGTTATTAACAAAATAAATAGAATTTTCATTCAAAAATTTTATTACAGACTGATAATGAATTAAAAGGTATGGTAAAACAAATAATACCAAACCACCTAACAAGTACACCGACTTAACTAGAGAATCTTTTTTTCTAAAGAAAATAAAAAGAAGAATTACAAAAACAACAAGAATAATTATTAAATAAATAAATTGAATAAAGTGGACTAATCCCAAAAATATTGCCAATAAACTAATCAGGATAATGGTAGGAATATTTTTTGATTTCTTAAAAAATATTAAATTGACAACAATTCCCATTATTAATGGTAATAAAAATAATCGATTAAAAGAATCTGGTGAAGTAACAGCCACAAGATAATAAAAATTATTATCTTTAAGAAAAACTAGAAAGAAAGACAGATACACAACAGTTACAAGATATTTGTTTTTGAAAATAACACTTATTAAACAATACCATGTAATTAAAGTAAAAATAGATAAAGGTAGTAAGACCTGCTTTAAAGTCGTAAAGATTGAGGCATTAATCAACTTTGATATTTCTCCCACCAAAATATGCCAAATCGGAAAGGAATAAACTAAATTCAAAGATGTCGTTTTTGTTACCCAAAGATTATATGGATTTAAATTGTCACTTGAAATAATTTTTTGCAAAATCGCCGAATGAAACCAACCATCGCCAATTAATTTTTCTGACTGGGCACTCATCATTAGAAAAACAAAAATTGAGCTAATAACTAAAATTAATAAAATAAGATAATCGGTTATTGACTGTTTTTTAAACCAGGAAGTATTTACTTCAGATACATTATTGCAATCTTTGATTAAAGCAATAATAAACAAAATTAGAATTAAGAAAAAAGTAACCAAACTCAGATAATAAAGACTTAAGCTAGTTACAATTGCTAAAAAATTAAGCAAAAAATAATAACCAAAACTGAGACCAATAATTAACAGTATTTTAGCGGCATTATTTTCAGCTCCAAAAGGAATCAACCGGAAAAGTAAAACGCCAGGAGTAAGAATTAAAGTCAAAAAAACCAATGTAATTCCTAACACAGTATTGTTTAAATGCAAAATTTTAATTAAAAATACTAAAGAGACTAGCCAAACAATATATCCCAAATATAGATAAACGACTCTAATCTTCATATTTTCCTTGCTAAAAAATTCCGCGCAAAGTTAGCTTTGCTATTTTATTATTTTATATATCTCCGTTTGGCCATTATTATAAATTAACTGATAAATTTCAGTGTGTGCTTTAAAGTGAGTATCTTCCAAAGAAGGCTTTGCCAAATAAATATAATCGATCGCCCATTTTGGATCAGTCACAATTTCTGCTTTGGCTTCATCTGAAGTGGTAGAATCAAAAACCCATTGAAATTTTTTCTCATAAGCCGAGCCAATATTGTATGCCACATATTGGTTAGTTAAAACCACCAAGCTTTTAGATGTGCCTCCGTCTGTTAGAATAGTTGATTTTACAGGAATCCTAGATTGAACAAAATTTAGTGCGTTACTGTCATTATTGATACCTGCCAAAAAATATTCTTGTCCTTTTTTTACTGAATTTTGGGTTATATTTTTAGCATTAACAAATGAAGGCGAAACCAAAATAAAAGAAATTATTAAAAACAAAATAAAAACTGATATAGGTTGAGTAAAATTTTTTTCAAGATCAATTTTTTTAGAAACTTTTGCTAAAGACAATATCAACACAAGAAGCAATACTAAACCTAATAGGCATAATGAATAATTATTAACCCAAGCATTGGTCATTTTATCATAAAAAAGCTGATAAGTAAAATCCGAAACTACTTGGGTTCTAATTTCTAAAATTACTAATCCAGTAAAAATTACAACCAAAACTAAATTTATAAGTGTAAGACTTACTTTTGATTGTTTTTGCACCCAACTATCAACCAAAAGAAATCCTAGTTCCAAAATAAAAGCAAAGACAAAGAAATACAAAGCTGTGTTAGCTAGTAACCTGTCAATAAAAACTCCACTTAGTAATTGATTTAAAACATTCTTCAATGGAGTCCAATAAATTAAAGGTGCCAGAATCATAAGAGTAAAAATAAATTGCAGATTTTTAAACCGCCAAAATAAAATAAAAAGTGGTAATAACAAATACCCGTATTTATAAAGTAACCCAAATTTTTGCCAAGTGACTGAAAAAAATGTTCCATCGGTAATTTGCATAAATTGACTTAAAGAAAAAATTAAACTACCTGATTTTATCTCAATAGTTATTCCTAAAATCACCAATATTACTACCTTAATCAACACAAAATTTGCAAACCGTCGTAAAACTAATCTGTAATCATCGCTTTTAAAATTAGTTATGGCGTAAATAATTCCAAACAATATCATAGATATTAGTAAATAAAAATAATGTGGTGCATGAACAGCCAGTAAAGCAAAAGCTATTACCAATGCTGGAATTAAAATTTTTGTTTTTGAATTTAAAATATAATCCAGCGCTAACCCCCAACCAAGAGGCAAAAGAATAAGTTGAGCTAATGTATCTGGCACGCCTAAGCGACTAAACAAATACCCTGGACCACTGTAGACAGTAAAAATCAGCATTAAAGTTAGACCTACAACAGCCCAAATGACATTTTTAAAAATTATTTTTGCTAAATAATACCAAACAAAAAAAGAAATTATTGTTAAAGCAAAGATGATGTTTGTCCAAATAGCAAAAACATCTAATGACAAAAATTTTCCCACACTTACCAAGAAAATATGCCAAGCAGGAAAAGCATAAGCAATATTAATTAGTTGAGTTTCTGTTAAAGCCAATGCTCGACTGGAAAGAGAGCTCCCTTCCAATGCCTTACGAATGATTGCTAAATGAAAATAAGGATCACCATTTAAATTAGGTCCTTGTAAAGCCAAAAGCCAAATTATAAATCCACCAATTGCTATTGGAATCAAGAAAAACACATTTGGACGGCTAAAAACAATTTTAAACAATTTCTGAAAATCTAAATTTATATTCTCTAATTTTCTACCATTCAAAACAAAAGAGATCACAAATAATATTCCTAAAAGAGTGAAGATGATTACTAAAAGAACAGATATTTTAATTCCAGCCACAATAGCCAAGAAATTAATTACCAAATAAAAACCTATTCCTAAAACAAAATAAATTAAAATACTATTGATTAATTCATTGGTTGGTAATTTTAAAATTTGTCCTATAAGCCAACCTGGTAGAAAAATAATATACAAAAAATATATAGTGAACGATAACGGATTACTAAAAATTCCGGGAAAAATTATTCCAAGAACAAAAATTAATAACCCAAATACTAAACAAACAAGATGTTTGACCATAATATTAGTATAAACTATTTTTAACTGCTATTTTATCTATTTGAAAAATCACTGCATTGGTATTAGTATATATTTTTTTAAAGTATTTCGGATAGGCCTCAAATGGTGCCAACTCTTTGTTTTTATTATAGACATAAATAATATAGTCAATGTCGCCTTTTTTAAGTAAATTAAGTTTGTCGTTAAGCGGAATTTTTTCATACAAACCTTGATATAATTTTGTCGGATCAACATCATCATTATTCGTCCAAGAAGCCATATGAACATCAACCAATGTTGGCAAAGAATAATTTGCCCTAGAATTGGTATCAAAAACAGATTTAGACGGAATATTGTTTTTAATAAACTCAATGGTTTCCATTCCACCAAATTGAGTTGGATTAATAATGTCCAATGTTGGGTCTGTGGCAACAGAAAAAAAGTGGTTATTGACTAACACCTTATTAGCATAAACACTTAAATGATTATAAGCAGGTGACAATATAAAAAAGACTACAATCAACATTAAAATTAATACTGTTGATTGATTTTGAATATTTTTAAACTCAAAAAAATTATTTATTTTAAGCGAATATTTTTGACCAATGTAGAGCGCTAGAGCAACTGCCATCGTAAGCGGGATCAGCCAATGATAACTGCCACTTAGCCAATTGTGTAGTCCTTCTGAACGAAAAATTTGATTGTAATAAGATAAGATTTTACCTTCCTTACTTTGTAAATAAAACATCCATCCCAAAATAACTACAAGAACACTATTAATTAAGTATTTAAGATATTTTGAAAAGGCATTTAATTTTATCATTAACCTGTCAACCAAAATAAAAAGAAAAAACAATACTAAAGCCCAAATAGCATAAGGCCATTCTCCTAAATTGCCATAAAGACGATTTACAAAAATATGACTAAAATAATGACGCATCAAATTTTCTAAACCAGGAATATTGTAAATTAAAGGACCAACCAGAAAAACACTCAAAAGAAAAATAAGCGACCGGTATTTTTTGAAGAAAAGAATTATAAATGGCAAAAAGACATAAGACAACTGCATGTAAGGCGAAAATTTTTCA
This sequence comes from uncultured Candidatus Saccharibacteria bacterium, assembly GCA_964479405.1. Lineage (GTDB taxonomy): Bacteria > Patescibacteriota > UBA1384 > UBA12157 > JAENIV01 > JAMCZU01. The sequence continues at coordinate 47,480 of CAYZMA010000002.1, read as the reverse complement.
AACCGATCATTATTAGAAGTTCTAGTCACTGCCGAAAAAACCTGAAGACTTTTACTAAAAGTATTGTTCTTTAATAACCAGAAAAGCAAAATTGGTACAATTAAAATCATGTTGACAAAAATACATTGAAATATTTTTTTCAAAATCAACCAAAAATCTTCTTTTTTATAGTTAAATATTGCATATAGCACAACCCACAGTCCCATTGCTAAAAGAAAATAAAAATATTGAGTAAAATGATACAAACCCATCAAAGCAATCATTAACGAAACAATAATCAGATGTTTGTAAGTTGAAGATTTGTCAAAAACATAGTTAATTACCAAACCAAATGACAACGGCAACAAAATTAAATTACCAAAGGTATCCGGAATTGCTAAACGGGTATATAAATAAGCGTTTTTATCAAAATAATAAAGTATCAATAAAAAAAGCGCTAAAAAAGCTACTTGACGATTAGGTAAAACTTTAACAAATAACCAATACCAGACCAAAAAAGAAATAAGCGTTAAAACGGTAGAAAGCTCACGGTAGAGAGTAAAAATATTACTGTTGGTCAATTTCACAAACAATGTTAAGAAAACATGACTTAGTGGAATTACATAGGCAATTGGAAAATCATTCTTAAGATAGCTCAAATTATTAATCGTCATTGGTTGACCTTCAATAGCCTTGCGCATAAAAGAGAGATGATAAAACGGATCACCGGTAAAATTTGTTCCCAATTGATCAACTGTCACCAAAACTAAAACTATTAAGATAAACAAGAAAAAATAGATTAGATTCTGAGCCTTAAAAATTTCTCGGTAATTTAAACTGATTTTTATTTCTTGATCAGCAGGTTTTAGCAATTCCAAAACAAAAGCCACAATCAACAATAATGCCATAGCGACAAAGTAAAATTGTAAAAAAACTGAAATTGTTAAACCACCAACAACAGCCAAGAAACAAAGTAAAAGATTAAAGCTTAAGCCTAGAGTTAGCCACAGAATTAGCTGACCAACAAAACCTTCGTATTGAATTTTTATAACGCGACTTAAAACATACCCCGGAATAAATATTGCACTTAAAAAAGTTGAAAATATCATTACCGGTCTTGACGGGAAAAAGTTATTTATTAGTAAAATAAAATTGAGAACTAAAAAACAAGAAAAATAAACATAAAATGTCTGTTTCTTGTGAAAAAACAAATTCATACTTTAAATATATCATTTAGAGTAGTATATTCAAAATACAATGCTAAATAAAATATTTTCCTCAAAAATCCGTCTGGCAATACTAATTTTTATCTCAATTTTAATCCTTGCTCTAATCGGATATTTTTGTTGGCGCCAATTTATTTACCTAGACCCTAATTCATCCAAAGCTTACTATAAAATATTTAACAAAGATGAAATACTAGACGGTAATGAAGACAATGCAACCATCGTAGATCAAAAATTAGATAAACGATTAGTCAAATATCATAAGACTTTCGCCAAAATGGCCGGTACAACTGACGAGAGAAAATTAAAGGCCCTGTTCTACATGAATTTTGTTCATATGTCGGCTTATTACAACGAAAGAAGTCTTAAAGAATTATCAATCAAAGAATTAATATGGGGTGGTGATTATTTGCACTGCGGAAATTATACCGCATTGCTTGCCATGTTACTGGATAAATCTGGATACGAATTTAGAACTTTAGCAATTTATCCAGGTCATGGAATTATAGAGATAAAACTTAATGACCGCTGGCAAGTTTTGGACCCAACCACTAATATTTGGCTTGACCAATCAATTGAAGAACAAGTAGCCGGCAAACATGCCAACAGCCAAGTATTCTTTTTAACGGCAACTGATGAAAAAAATTCAAAAGCCCGCGAACATATGAGCAATCTAAAAGTTAAGGTTAGTGTTATTGACTTAAGAGATAAAACAATGCTAAAAATCGCCCCTAATGGACCTGTAAGAATCGGTCAATACAATTACATTAAACTAAGTGACTATAAATATTAAATTTTAGTTCTTATTAAAAATTCTTTAATCTTTTGAGCTATTTCTAGATAGGCCTTCCCATTACCTAAAAAATTAGGATGGTTTTTTGGTTTAGGAAAGTTTTTGACTAAACGAACTATTTTATTCACATTGGTATTTGCTAATTGATTCCAGCCAGATTGAATTGTTTCAATCCATTCAGTTTCTTTACGCAAAGTAATGCAAGGCACTTTATTTAAATAAGCTTCTTTTTGAACTCCGCCAGAATCAGTTAAAATCATTTTTGCACTTGATCCTAAAGCAAGCATCTCAAGATAACCAATTGGTTCTATTAGTCGCAAATTTGAGTTTTTATCAACTAATGTTTGAAGTTTATGAGTTTTAATCGCCTTCTTAGTTCTAGGATGCAAAGGTAAAATTATTGTCTCTCCAATCTGCCCCATCGCCTTAAAAATATTTTCTAAATTTTCTTTAATATCGGTGTTTTCTTGCCTATGGACCGTCGCCAAAATATATTCTTTTGGTTTGATATTTAGAGTTTTAAATAATTTGTTTCGGATTTCGGATTTCGGATTTCGGATTTTTTTCTGTATATCTGCCATCACATCCCCCACAAAATAAACCCCTTTTGCAATTCCTTCTTCTTTTAATATTTTTGCTGAAGACATGGTTGAACAAAACAAAAGTTCGGATATATGATCTGAAATTATACGATTTATTTCTTCCGGCATTTGTCTGTTATAAGAACGCATACCTGATTCAATATGAGCCACTGGAATATGTAATTTAACTGCTGCCAATGCTCCAGAAACAGTTGAGTTTGTATCACCGTAAATAATTACTAAATCTGGTTTTTCTTTAAGTAAAACTTGTTCAATTTTTTCCAACATTTCGCCAGTTTGTTGTCCTTGATTTCCAGAGCCAACATTTAAATTATAATCAGCTTTGGGAATTTTAAGTTCATTAAAAAAGACCGCCGACATATTAGCATCATAATGTTGACCTGTATGAACCAAAATTTCTTTGGCAAATTTTCTAATTTCTTTAGAAACTAAAGGTGTTTTAATAAATTGAGGCCTGGCGCCGATAATGGTGATAATTTTTTTCATTAGATTCAATCTACCAAATTTTGATAGAACTTGACAAGTTTTTTTTCTTCAATGGACCAATTATATTTTGTTTTAGCCAATCCCACAAGGTTACGACGGTATTTCTTCTGGACAATTGGCTTAGTCATACTGATAATTTTTTGAGCAATTAATTTCGATCTAGCTGGATTTACCACTTCGCCAATATTATTTTGAAGTATAATTTTTTTGTATTCTGGAAAATTACTGCCTAAAATCGGTGTCTCAGCCGCAATATATTGAAAAATTTTATTCGGCAACGAATAGTAATAACTTTTAGAAATTGGTTGAGTCAACGCCAAAGCCAGATCAGCTTGTTTAACAATTGAAATTATTTGCTCTGGCGGTACTGCTAGAGAAAAGTGAACTTTTTTTGCCAAATTTTCTTTTTTAATAAGTTCTTTCAGTTCGTTTTCTGTTTTTCCACCACCAATAAAAACCATAATATTGTTTTTTGGCAGAAACTTAACCGCTTCAATCATCTCCTCCATTCCCCGGCCTTCGTCGGCCGCACCAAGATGAAGAATAATTTTTTTATCAGGAAATTCCTTTTTAAGATTCAATTGGGTTTTAGTTAACTTTTTTAAGGTAGGAGTATTGTAAAGAGAAATAAAATCTTTGCCATATTTTAAGTGAAGTATTTTTGCCAGAGAGTCATTAACCGTAATACCACTTCTGACTTTTGTCATTAATATTTTTTCCAAAACTGGCAAAAGCCACTGAATACCCCTTAGATTAGCAAAAGGGTATGTATCAGACCATAACTCGTGAGAATCATAAATTAATGTCTTGCATTTAACCAAAGCTGCGGGCATAGTACATAAAAGCCCGTCAAGATCATGTGCATGATAAATATCGGGGTTTTCTTTAAAAGCCGCTTTAGCTAAAGAAAAAAATGATGAAAAAATGTTTAATTGAAAGAATGGTAGTTTAAAATAATCTATAAGTTTAATCTTAAATTTATAATTTTGGTTTTTTTGCCCAGAATATTTACGAGCCAATATTGTTACTTGATATTTCTTATTTAAGGTCTCTGCTTCATTTAGAATTCGTGAGTCATGAAAAATCTCGCTGGTTGTGAGCATGCAAATTTTTTTTATCATTTGATATCAATTACAAACTTTTATAAATAAGGTCTGGTTTTGTTTTAAGTTTAGGAAAAACATTTTTAACATCAATCAAAATCTTTTTTGGCAAAATTATTTCCAAAATCTTTTTTTCTTGATCTAGAAACTCTCGATGAGGAGTCGCCAAAATTACGGCTTCATATTGACCAGAAAGGTGAGAAATTGCCTGAAGATGAAATTCTTTTTTAATGCGACTTTTGGAAAGATATGGATCAATCCCAAAAACTTTTAGACCAAATTTTTGTAATTTATTAATTGTCGCGGCAATTTTAGAATTACGAGTATCGCCTAGATTCTCTTTGAAAGTTAAACCCATCACCAGGACTTTGGCCTTTTGAATATTTTTACCCGCCTCAATTAAGCCAGTAATTAATAAGTCGGCGACAAATTCCGCCATATAATCATTAATTCGGCGTCCGGCAGAGATAACTTGAGTATGGTAACCCAATTCTTCGGCTTTATAAGTCAAATAGTAAGGATCAACACCAATACAATGACCACCTACTAAACCAGGGCGGAAAGGCAAAAAATTCCATTTTGTCCCCGCGGCGGCTAGAACTTTATTGGTATCAATATCCATTCGATGAAATAAAAGCGACAATTCATTCATTAAGGCAATGTTAAGATCGCGCTGAATATTTTCAATCACTTTCGCCGCTTCAGCTGTTTTGATATTAGGCGCTTCGTGAAGTCCATTTTTACAAATCAGGGAATAAATTTCAACCATTTTATTTAAAGTTTTTTTATCCTTGCCAGAAACGATTTTAGTCGTGTTAACAAGCATATGTTCTTTGTCGCCAGGATTTATCCGTTCCGGCGAATAGCCAATTTGCCAATCATCAGAACATTTCAGACCGCTTTCTTTTTCAATAATCGGTTGACAAATTTCTTCCGTTACACCTGGATAAACGGTAGATTCAAAAATAACAAGGGTATTTTTAGCTAAATTTTTTCCCACCAAAGAACTTGCTTCCTTGAGAGGTTGCAGATCCGGCTGGTTGGCCACGTTAACTGGTGTGGGCACAGCAACAATTATGACTGATGCCTTTCGCAGTTCATCAGCCCGATTAGTGTAATGGATGGACACAGATTTTAATTCTTTTGCAGTAAATTCTTGTCTAAAATCACGAAAAGCTTTAAGTTTGGTAATCCTTTGGGTATCAACATCAAAACCAATGACATTCAGACCCACTTTAGCAAACTCGATTGCCAAAGGTAATCCAACATAACCTAAACCAACAATAGCAAAAGTTTGTTTTTGATTAATTTTTTCCATCTTTCTCCTAATAATTTTTCTAAAAAATTAAATTAATGATTGATAAAATTTATTTAGTTTTTCAAAATTATTATTTATTTCGGCTTTTTCGGCAACCATTCGACGATTGGCTTCGCCAAGTTTCTGCCACTTTGATAAAGGATATCTTAAAGCGCCTGATATTGCTATAATTGTCGCTTCTACATTTCTGACGGGTACTTGCCATAAATTTTTGCCATTTTTCCATTCTTGAATATACGGCAAATCGGTGGCAACAATTTTTTTCTCGCACGCCATCGCTTCCAAAAAAGAGACACTGCAACCATCTGAAGAAGAAATAGATACTATTACCTCTGCTTGATTATAGTAATCAACCATTCTTCGATTATCAACCTTTGTCCAAAAAATAACTTTATCAACCAAATTATATTTGATAATTAATTTTTCAATTTCTAATAGATAATTCTCGTCAGCAATATTTTCTAAGAGCGCTAAACGAATGTTTTTATCTTTTTCGGCTATCGTAGCAAAAGCTAAAATTAAAATATCAATGTTATAAATTGGCCCAATTGTGCGAGGACAAAAAATAATTTTATCCATCGGCTGGCGGGGTGATTTCAAAAATTTTTTTCGAAAAATATCTAAATCAATGCCAAAATGAATCATTCGAGCTTTATTTTTAATCAAGCCAATCTTTTCAGCTTGTTTTTGTAAAGCTTCTGACGAAACTGTTACCAAATCGGCTTTTTGTAAAGTTTTTCTGATCAAATATTTCTCCGTCTTAATAAATTTATCATAGTTCATAACATCCGATCCCCAAGTCGTCACCACATAAGGTCTAAATCCTGAAAGATATGCCCAAATGCCAGCAAAAACCAGATCCTGACCATGAACAATATTTGGTTTAATTTTTTGAATAATCTTTTTAATTTTATAAAGCGATTTTATAAAATACCACGGCGTAAAACTGCTATCTGTAAGTAAATAAGTTTTTGTTCCTTTAGTATTTCCTGGCTTAATAGTGATAAAATGAACCTCATAATCTTTTTTAACAAAATAATTGCAAAGACTCTGGTTTTGCGAAGACTGAATATTACCGATCAAACATAATTTAATTTTTGAATTTTTTTCTATTAATTTATTGAATAATTCAGCTAAATTTCCTGTCAATTTTTTTCTCTCATATTGTTCTATATTTACCCTAGGGATTGTTAAATCATTTTTGAGCCATTTTTGATACATTTTTAATAATGTTTTTTTAATTTCCAATTTATTTTCTGGATTTACAACTTCACCAACTTTTAATTTTTTAATAAGTTTGGTTGCACCTGATTTTTCGGGAGCGAGGGCTAAAATCGGCCGACGCAAAGCAAGATACTCAAATATTTTACCTGTCATTACCGAAGAATTATCCATCGGCGAGAGAATCAATAATAAGACATTCGCCTTAGCTAATTCTTCTAGTGACTCCTTATGTGATAATCTTTTTTTAAGTCCTATAAATTTTAAATCAACATCTTTAAAATTTAATTCTTTAAAAGCTATTAAAAATATATCGGCTTTCCTTGAACCATAGAGAGAGCCAGCATGAGCTAAAACCAATTTATTTTTGGATAATTTTTTATTTAAGTTCAAAAAATCTTGGCCGTCAAAACCATTAGTAATGGTCGTAAATTTTTCGGAATTTTTATTAAGCATTGTTTGGTAAGAATCTGTTAACCCATCCGAAACAGTAGTAATTTGATCGGCATTTTTTAAAATAAGTTTTTCTAATATTCCTGCCAAATACCGATGAACTGGAGTTAAAAATTTTAGATAAGAACTTTGTGTCCATTCGTCCCTAAAATCGGCGACCCATTTAACTTTTGTTATTTTTTTAAGACAAAATCCAATTAAATGATTAGAAATTGGAGAGGAAGAGGTAAAAATAACTTTTATATGATTGGCTTTAACTATTTTGTAAGAAGATATTAAAGCTGGTAAAAACCATAAAAATTGTCGATCAGGAAATAATATTAATGGGTACAAAGCATAAGCTAAAAAAGATCTCCAAAGCCGATTTCTAGACCAAAACGCCGGTTCAAAATAATTTATTTTCACAACTTTAACGCTTGGAGGTATTTCTTTAAGCAAATCCTCATCAACAATTGGATAAAATGCTTTTTTAACCGTTAAAACATATGTTTGCCAGTCAAATTGCGGTAGGAATTTTACAAATTTACTAATTCTAAGACTTCCGATCCCGCCAACTGGCGGAAAAAAATATGAAATAAAAAGAACTTTTTTATTCATCAGAGCCTCGATATATGGTTAAGTATTTTTCGGCAATTTTTTTAGAGTCATGATATTTACGCGCAAATTTCATTCCTTCAATCCTAAATCGTTTGAAATCTTCAGTGTGATTGATAAGCATTTCTAAATCTCTTTTAAGAGTCCAAATATTTGTGTTTATTATAGGTAAATCTGAACCGAAATCAACAAATTGAAAATAGTCTGTATCTAAAAAAGCCATCACTACTTTACCCATTGCCATTGCTTCTACTGCTAAGCCACCATACCAACCAATTAAAAGTTGATCAATAACAATATCGGCTTTAATCATCTCGTTCAATAAAGCGTCATGATTTAACCCTTCAACAATTTTAAATTCTACTTGGGGATATAATTTATTCAAATGTTTAAAAACTTTTTCAACATAAAGTGTTCCTTTCACCTTTGAGTTGCTTGGCGCGTGTAAAACAGTCAATTTTTGATTATTTGATTTATTTGTTTGTGTTATTAAATTTTGGACATTACGGGCATATGGGATAATAATGTCATATCGATCAACAGACTTTACTAAAAACGGACCAGTAAGCACAACCTCATCTGCTAAAAAACAAAATATTTTCATACGAAGCTTTGAGCGCACTTCCGAACCACGAAAAGTACATACAATTTTTTTACCCAGAATCCTAAGGATTAAAAGATTAAGAGGATAAAAGAAAAACACTTCCATATAATTAAAGTGCCAAACATTATACTTTGGTAATATTTTGAAAAAATAAATAAATCTTTGAATAAATGATCGTAACGGATAATCAGAAAATTTTAACAAAAAATCTACCGGCATATTAAAACTAATTTCTCCCATGCCGTAAAAATCAATTTGGTATCCCCTCCTTCTAAGAACTCTTGTAAAACTCCAGATGCCAGCGGCGCCAGCGCTATTGAAGCCAACAAAAATTCGTCTACTTTTTAGGGGGTCCTTTTTTGACATTTTTAATTTGTAATTTCGCTTCCTTAATAATTGAATTTAATTTTTGTTTGAAATTTTTATCAAAAGTCATCCCAAGCTTTAAAAGTTTAGAATTATCAATTTCAAATTTTTTAATATCACCCAAGACCCAATTCTTATAAATAGGTTTTGAGCTATAGCCAAAGCCATCGCTAACAAACTTATAAAGTTCATTAATAGTCACTTTAATGGCCGAAGCGCAATTATAAATTTGCCCATTAGATTCTTTTTTAATTGCCACTAAAAGATTTACTTTTATAATATCGTCAACATAAGTAAAAGATCTTTCTTGCCGACCGGTGCCAAAAATTACCGATCTTTTATTTTCTAATATATTCCAAATAAAAATGGCTACCACTCCGCCAAATTCATTTGATTCTTGACGGGATCCATAAACATGAAAATATCGTAGAACCGTGGTATTAAGCCCGTAAAGATGATGAAAAACTTGAACATATTTTTCACCAGCTAATTTACTCACCCCATAATAAGAAACGGGATTAGTCAAATGATTTTCATCTTGGGGAAAATAAAGGGCTTCGCCATAGACCGAACCAGTAGAAGCTTGAACAAATTTTTTTATTTTATTTTCTTTTGCTAGTTCTAACAAGCTAAAAGTCCCTCCGCCATTAACTTCCAAATCTCTCAAAGGATTAATTAAACAAACGCTTTTTTTACTTGCCGCATTATGGAAAACAATATCCACGTCTTTAAAATATCGTGATAACTTTTTCTTGTCGGTAATATCACAATTTACTTCTTGAAAATTCTGGTATTTTTTTAAGTGTTTAAGATTTTCTTTTTTACCCGCCGAATAATCATCAATTGAAATAACCAGAAATCCGCGTGTTACTAATTCTTCACAAATATGCGAACCAATAAAACCCGCGCCACCAGTTACAAGAGCTTTGCGATACATTTTACTAAATTTTGGATAAATCTCATCAATTGTCATTAAACACTCCTTCTTAAGAATCTTTTCAATATTATTTTTAAATAATCAATTTCTTGTTTTTCAATCACCCCTAATAAATACAACATGACTACAAGAAAACCAAGTTCTGAAAATTTAATCGCCAAATTACTCCAAAAACCAAATTGCCATAATTTTGACCCAAGTAGTATCACAGCAAGGCTTAATATTACCAATTTAATAATTTTTTGCCAATCAATTTTAAGATAAATAAATTTTTGACTATTAATAAAGTAAGCAATTGTTAAAAATAAATACGAAATCACTGTTGACCAAGCAGCACCAACCATCCCAAATTTTGGAATTAAAAGAAAGTTTAATCCGATATTTAAAAGCGCCGCTAACCCTGTATAAAAAGCAAAATACTTTGTATGCCGAGAAATATTTATTCCTAAAGATGTTATCTGATTTGTCGCCGCAAAAACCATCGCTAATGTTAGGGGAGCAATTACCAAAGAAGCGGCATAAAATTTTTCCGTTGTCATAACTATTAAAATTTCCTGACCAAAAAGAGAAATGATCGCAGCCAAACCAAAAAAGAAAATCAAATAATAAACAAAAAAGCGAGGCACAAATTGATAAAATACTTTTTTGGTTTCAAAATACATTTTTAACACTTGTGGCGACCAAGCTTGCCCAAGCGAATACGAGAAAAAAACAATCAAACTAGCAATGTTAATGCCAATAGAGTAAAGACCTAGCTCTGTTAAATTCCGGTAGTGATTAATAAAAAATCTGTCGGAAAGATCAAACACAAAAAAAGACAAAGATGTCGGCACAATCATAGCACCAAAAAGAACCATTTCTTTAAGTCGCTTTAAATTAACTTTAAATTGTAAATTTTTCCTAATAAGATACAGTGCCAGTAGCATTGTGACAAAAATACCAATGAGCTGACCTTCAAAATAACCCATCAACCCTTTTTTAAGATACGCAACAAAAAATATCATTAAACCAGTAGCCACAAAAGCATTAACGGCAGTCACAATAGCAAAAGTTTTAGCCTTAAATTCTAATCGAAAAACAATTTTGGCTAAATTAATTAACAAGGTTAAGTAAGTGGTTGAAAATGTTATTAAGAACAACGGTTGATAAACTGGAGTTTTAAAAATAAGATTTGAAATACTTCCAGACCAAATACTTACTAAAGACATTAAGATTAAGCCCCAGCTAAATAAAAACCAAAATGCCGAGGAAATAATTAATTTTCTTTCTTTTTTGTATTCATAAAAACTAATAAAAATAGCGCTATCCATGCCAAAAATTAAAAACAGACTCAAGAATGAAATAATAGATGCAATCAAACTAATAACACCGTATTCTTGTGGCGCAAAAATTCTAGTAAAAATTGGGGCGGTAAAAATAGTTAAAACTCTTAAAACTACATTTCCCATTCCATAAATTAAACTGTCTTTGGAAAGTCCGACAAAATATTTTTCTAAAGATATTTTTTTCATACAATCACTTTTCTTCTTTTTATTTCTTGTTCAAAAATCTTTTGATTGATTTTTTTATTTTGCCAAATAAAATCATAAACCACAGCTCTTAAAGCTCCAACAAAATCAAGGAAGTGATATTTAATTACATATTGTCTTCCCCTCTGACCAAGTTCCCGTCTTAATTTAAAATCGCTAACTAACTTTTTTACTTGCTTTTCTAGATTATCAGGGTTAGCACTAACAACTGGAATATCTTTAGCATAATAATTATGAAACGGTTTAATATCGGGTCTTAAATAAGCAATTACCGGTCTACCTAATGCCATTGCTTCACAAGCAGTCAAACCATGCCAGCCAGTAATAACATCGGTGATAAAAATGTCACCTTGATAATATAATTTTCTACAATTTTTATAACTCTTACCTTCAATTAAATTAAAGTTAATTGGCAAACCATTTTTTTGTAATTTCTCCATTGCTTCAATAATAAATCGACTACCTTTATGACTCCTGTGATTAGTTGAGTGAATAATTGTAATTATTTTTTTCTTTTTCAGCGCTTTAAATTTCCAAGGTTTTAAATCAAAAGCCAAAGGCATAAAAATTCCTTTTGATCCAAAATGAATCAGATCACCACCAGCAATCAAAACATTGGCATAGCGCTTAGCCCGTTCTACATTTTTTCTTGTAATATTGTCGTTAATATTTTCACTCGAACCGTCACGATCCATGGCATTATTGTATTTTGCCTGCTTTTTAACATCAGATAAAATTTTACAATCTGACCCATAACCATAAATAACCACTTTTTTGGCTAATATTTTTAATAATTGGGGTTCGATTTTTTGTAAATGTGAATGCATTAACAGTCCACCCCGGAAATTAAACTCAAAAATATCATAAAAAATACACGCCCAGATAAAAATTAAAGTATAGTCAGTAAGATAAACCAGATATCTTAAAATAAAATGTTTTTTAAGATTAAAACCCCAGCAAATATTTTCCACAAAGGGTGCGCAAGAAAGCATGTAGACATTTGCTGAAAACCCTTGGGTTTTGACCGCTTTCGCCGTCAAAAAATTAATTTGAATTCCTAAGAAAGAAAATAAAATATTGGGTTTTTTCTTAAAAACTCTTTTTAAAAAATATCTTATACGGCAATACAAAAATAATAAAGGCAATAAAATAAAAAAAATGCCAATAGTAAGATATTGAAGAGGTAAAATAAGTCTTTTAATGAGTGCCATAAATTTAGTTAATTAAATACTTTTGTTTATTTATCTTTTTCAGTTGATTAAAATCAATATATTTCATACGAAATTCTCTTAAAACCAATCCCTTTTTATATTTAACTTGATTTATTTTTTCGCCCAATAAATTTTTTCTAATTAAAATATCTGGCTCATTGAAACCGAGTAAAGCCCGAATAGAGGTAGTCCCGGAAAACCGAGGATTTATTTCCATTGTATAAATTCCCTGTTTAGTCTTCCGGCACTGAATATTAAGTGGACCAGTTGAATGGAGTTGTTGAGCAATTTTTTCACAATATTTTCTAACATCGTAGTAGTCGTCAACAAAACCTTGTGAAATCCCTGATGACAAAACCAGTGATTGATTTTGACGAGGAGGTAAATCTTTAAGTTCAATTAATTTTGAAAGAGTGCCTGAAACAATTCTTTTTAAAGCAATTGATTCAATTAAATTTCCTTTAAAATCAGTCAAAACACCAACTGTATATTCCTCATCAGCTGTCCCAATATATTCTTGAATTAGCATAATTAAATTTTGTTGGGCAAATAATTGACGATAAAAAATCAGTTCTTTGGTATTTCTAGCAATGAAAACATTTTTAGAACCACCACCACCTTTTGAAGGCTTAACTACAACCGGAAAAGAAAATCCCAAAGGTAAAGTATTTTTTTTCAAAACTGTGAATTTAGGATATAAAAATTTATTTTCTTCAAGAAACTGCATTGTTTGGTATTTATCTTGACAAGTATCAATAACTATTTCTGAGTTAATTAAAACTAGTATATCTTTTTTTTCAAAAGCGGTTCTATTTTTTGACATAACCATCATTTCCGGTTCGGATCCAGAAATAATAACTTGAATTCCCTCTTTCTTGGCAATCTTTAATAATTTTGGAATATAGTCTATATGACTGGCCGGGGGCACAAGATAACCAATATCTCCTTCGTACAAACCAGTTTTTTGAGCCTCAACATTGGTAGTAACTATGTAATAAGAATTTTTCGCCAATTTTAAAGCATCCATTACCTGAATACCAACATTTCCACCCCCGGCACCAGTAATTAAAACTCTTATTTTTTTACTCATTATTTTATTTTTCCTTTAAAATATCAATTACCTGACGATCATAACCTAGCAACTCAATTTTTTGGCAAATTTCAGTTTGATTATAATAAACTTTTTTAAATTCCACTTTTTTAGCCTGAGTATCAAAGATAGCATAGCAGGATTTTTTTTCAAGACCTCTTGGTTGACCAACAGAACCAGGATTTACGACTAAAGTTTGATTGATTTTTTTCAGCATTGGTTGGTGAGTGTGTCCTAAAACAACCACATCTAAACCGGAATTTTTAAATGCCTCAAAATTGTTATCGGCATAAGTATATTCTTCAAAATTATCTAAACTGCCATGAAAAAGACCAATTGTTAAATTGTTAATACTTAAAATTAGAGAACTTTCCAACAACTGTAAAAAAGCTAAATTATCTTGCGTGATGGTTGATAAATTGTTCAGAAAAGGTTTTTTCAAAAACTCCGCTTTACCAAATGGCAACTTACCATCAAGCAAATAATGATCATGATTCCCAAAAATATTAATTACTTTTTTATTTTTAAGTAATTTTAAAGATTCGTTAATGTCCGGATAATAACCAGTAATATCACCAACATTCATAATTAAGGAATAATCTTTAATTTCAGCCCAAACTGCTCTAAAAGCAGAATAATTACCATGAATATCGGAAATAAGTGCAATTTTCATTTTTGCCTTTTTAAATAATTAATATAATTTCCAATACCATCTTTAATTAAGACTTTAGGAATATATTTTAAATCTTTTTTTGCTTTAGAGATATTAACCCGAAGTTGATATTTTTCCTGAGTATCAATGCCTTTTAAAATAATTTTTGAATGACTTTCCGGAATTAATTTTAAAATTATTTTTGCTAATTTATAAGTGTTTGTAGACTGACCACTAGCAAGATTATAGATACCACAAGCCGGATATTTAATTGCACATACAAAAGCTTCAACAATATCACTAATATAAATAAAATCCTGCAGTCTTTTACCTTGACCTAAAACAATTAAATTTTCCGATTTTAAGGCTTGGTTAATAAAAAGAGGAATAACCGAGCCTTCTTTTTGACCCTGTCCATATGGCGCTGAAATTCTAAGTATTATTACTTTCTTTTTAAATTTTAAACCAAATAATTGACTCATTTTTTCGCCAAAATATTTGCTTAAAGAATAAAAGTTTGTCGGCTCAACTGGAATATTTTCGTCTAAAGATTTTTTAGGCGGTTGACCGATAACCGACATACTGGAAGCAAAAACAAATTTTTTAATTTGATCTTGTTTTAGCACCTCCAAAAGATTAAAAGTGCTAACAAAATTTTCGTACAAAGATTCGTAAGCTGTTTGATCATTAAAAGATTGGGGCACAAGCGCCGCCAGATGAATAATACAATCAATCTTTTTATTTTTTAAAAAATTATTAACTTCTTCTTTATTTTGAAGATCTAAAGAAAATATTTTTTGATCATCAATATAACCGCCTGTTCTTGAAATACCAAAAACAGAGAAACCTTCTTTTTTTAATCTTCTAAAAAGGTGCTGGCCAATAAAACCAGACGCTCCTGTAATTAATATTTTGGACATTTTATTGATTAAATAATTTCAAGATTTCACTAATCACATAATCTTGTTCTTTTTTAGTCATTTGAGCATAAAGCGGAATAGTTAAAGTATTGGCCTCGGCTGATGTAGCGCAAGGAAAATCCTGTTTTTTATAGCCATATTTCTTACAATAAAAACCTAAAAGTGGCACATTTTGAGTCCCCTGACGAGTCGCAATACCAGCTTTAGCCAAATGAAGAGAAATTTCATCGCGAGTTAAAGGCGAATTTTCTCTAACCAAAAGAACGTAAGATTGATAAGCATGATTGGAATATGACGGTGTAATTGGCGTTCTTAAAAACGGATGATTTTGAAAAGCTTGATTGTATATATTTGCCTTATTCGCTCTCCTGCCTAAAATTTCTTTTAGTTTAGTCATTTGGACCACGCCGATGGCCGCTTGGATATCTGTCATGCGGTAGTTATAACCAAGAATATTTACCTCTGACATACCAGCTCCGGCTTTTTCATGACGAGCAAAATCTGAGATAGCTGCGCCGTGATTTCTTAAAGAAAAAGATTTTTCAGCCAAATTCTTTTTTTGAGTAATAATCATACCACCTTCCCCAGTGGTAATAGCCTTACGTGGATGAAAACTAAAAACCCCAAAGTCACCCCAGAGCCCAACATGCTTATTTTCATAATTTGTGCCTAAAGCGCAAGCGCCATCTTCAATAATTTTTAATTGATATTTCCGCGCTATTTTACAAATTTCTGTCATTTCAACCGCCAAACCAAACAGATGAACCGGCATAATGGCTTTGGTTTTTTTAGTAATTTTTTTTTCAATTTGCTCAATAGCGATATTAAAAGTTTTAAGCGAGATATCAACAAAAACTGGTTTGGCACCAACATACTCACAAGCATTGGCGCTTGCCACAAAGGTGAAAGCCGGTACGATTACTTCATCGGACGATTTAATATCTAAAGCTCGCAAAGCTATATGAAGCCCAGTTGTACAAGAAGAGGTAGCAATAGCAAAAGGTGCCTTTGTGTATTGGCAAATTTTTTGTTCAAATGCCGCTACCTTTGGACCTTGAACCACCCAGCCTGAGTCCAAAACTTCTTTAACCGCTTGCAATTCTTCTTTACTAAATTGAGGATTGGTAATATTAATTTTCATTATTTTTTAGGAGATTCAGGAACAATATTTTGCTCAATCATCCAATCAAGCACTAGTTTAATTCCGTCTTTGACAGATTTTTCTGCCTTAAAACCAAGCATTTTTTTTGCTTTTTTCGTTGAACCGCATCGTCGACTGACTAACTGTTGATCATAAGGTTTATAAATTGGCTCAACCTTTGCTTTCATTAAATTCATTAAAATGTCTAATAACTGTTTTAAAGAGGTTTCAACACCAGTAGCAACATTAAAAACTTCGTTAGTAACATCTGATTTCATTGACAAGATATTGGCCTTAGCAATATCTCCAACATAAATTAAATCCATTGTTGCCGAACCGTCACCAAATATTTCCGGACGCTCACGAGCCGACAACTTATTAATAAACTTCATAATTACTGATGTGTAAGCAGCACTATATTCTTGACGCTTGCCATAGACATTAAAGTAACGTAACGCCACATAATCTAAACCATGTTTTTTCCAAAAAACTTTAAAAAGTTGTTCATCAGCCACTTTACTGGCACCATAAAATAAATAATTGTTGAAAGGATGGTTTTCGTCAGTCGGAAAATACAAACCATCACCATAAACACTTGCAGAAGAGGCAGCTACAATTTTTTTCACTCTATTTTTAACACAAGCTTCTAGAACATTGAAAGTGCCATCAACATTGATCTCAAAAGCATCCCGTGGTCTTTTCTCGCAATCCAATAGCCACAAAGCAACTTCGTGAAAAACACAATTAACGCCTTTCATTGCTCGGTTAATTTGACTAAAATTTGTAATATCGCCCTTAATAATTTTTACTTTTTTAGACTTAAGAGCTTGACTTAAATTGCTACGAGTTCCTCTAATAAAATTATCAAAAACAATAACTTGCCCAACTTTCTCCTCAAGTAGTTCGTCAACAATATGAGAGCCAATAAAGCCGGCGCCACCGGTAATTAAAATCTTCTTGCCTTTAATATTCATTAGTCTCCTCTAAGTTTTTTAATCATAAAATATTACCAAGATTATTACAAGCTCTTAACTTCTTTAATTCCAAACAAGCATTTTTACCCCAATGATCAGGATGAATCAATGCTTGAATATATTGGTATTTTTGAAAGTTTTGGCACAAACAACCTTCGCGCCAATGACCTAGACTATCGGAAAGATAATGAAATTCTTGAAATCTTTTCTCTTGAGGAAAATTTTTAATCCCGACTTTTTCTTTTTTTACTTTTGTAAAAAAGTGATTCGTCCAGTAATCTTTTGTTCGTCCAAAATCCGCATGTTCGGAAGCAGACTCAATCTTAATAGACAGCATTGTTTCCAGTATTTTCTTTTCTATTTTAAAAAGATCAATCATATTCATCTTAAATTCCAAAGCAAGATTCCTAGCTTCAGTATGCAGACCAATCTCGTGACCCATTTTAATAATTTCCTTAAGAACCGGAAAAGTAATCCGATCAAAAGGATGATAAAATTCACCATGAACCCTGACAAAGAAAGTTGATTTAATTTTTAAATTATTTTCAATTTTAGCAATTTCCAAAGCTCTCCTAGGAGAGCAATCAATATCATGACGCAATAAAATTATTTTTGAGCTTTTTTGAGCTTTTTTGAGTTTTTGGAAATTAATAATTTTAAAATCATCTTTTAATGCTTTTTCTAAAATTTCCTGGTAATGTTTAACGGAAAAATCACATTTCATTTCAATCTATAAACACTCTAAACCATATTTCCAGACAATACAAGCGCCAAAATAGTGGATAGTTCGTGTTGTCGCCCTTTAAATAATTTTCAAAATATTCCAAAGTTTTTCCTGGCTCAAAATAACCGCGATTGTTAAATCTTTTTGAAGCAAAAACTTTTTTCATCTCTTCACCTAATTCGTTTTTCATCCAAATTTGTTCCGGAGTAGCAAAACCAATTTTATCTTGGCGATTACGGATTTTTTCTGGTAAAATTCCCTTTAAAGCCTGACGCATCACCCATTTGGTTTGTCCCTGATTAATTTTTTGATTATCAGGAAGCGAATAAATAAATTCAATCAAACGATAATCCAAAAACGGTACGCGCGATTCGATCGAAAATGCCATTGAATCCCGATCTTCGTATCGCAGGAGGGAAACCAAACCCATTTTGAAACCGCTATGGAGCGCATTTTTAAATACATTATCGGTTGGCTGAATCATCGCTGGTGGCTGATATTTATTTCGCCACTCTGGCAAAAAGAGATCGTATTCCGACCATTGATTTTTAATAAAACGGGAAAAGAATCCGCCAAAAACGCCTTTTTGCCCCAAATTGACAAAAAGATCTTTTAAAACTTTAAAAACTGAGTTATTGTGATTTTTGGAATATTTGTAAGTTTCGTAAAACAAACGACCTAAGCGATAATCCCGCAATAACTGGCAAAAATAGATTCCAAAAAATGGATGATAACCGGCCAATTGCTCATCCGCTCCCTGACCATCAAGTATAACCTTAACACTGTTTTGTTTAGCTAAACGAAAAACATTCCATTGAGCATAAATACTAGTTGAAGAAAAAGGATAATCTTGGTGATAAATCACTTTTTCTATTTCTCTAACTAATTTTTTACCATCAGGAAAAACAAGATGAGATTTAACTTTAGTTTTTCTGATGACTTCATTGATAAATTGCCGTTCATCACAACCCGAATATTTTTTCTTGTCATAAACAGAAGAAAAAGTTTTTTGCCATAAACCTATTTGTTCAATTTTATTTTGGTTCTTTAAAAAATTATTAACTACGCAAACGATTGCCGATGAATCAAGCCCACCAGATAAACAAGTACCAATCGGCACATCGCTGCGAAGCCGCAGTTTTACCGAATCAGCAAAAAGCTCGCGAAATTTCTCTGCGTATTCGGAATCTTTTTTAAATGTCGTTTTGGCTTCTGGGTCCAAATCCCAATACTTTCTTATTTCTATTTTCTTTTTTCTTAAAACTAAATAATGTCCTGCCCTCAACTCTTTAATTCCTTTAAAAAAAGTTTCTTCGCCATGATCCACCAGACCACAAATTAAATAATCCCAAACAATTTGTTCGTTCTCTTGAGCTTTAATTTCCGGATGGACTAAAATTGCCTTAATCTCCGAAGCAAAAAGAAATTTGTCTTGATCAAAATAATAATAGAATGGCTTAACGCCTAACCTGTCGCGAGCAGCAAAAATTAATTTTTTCTTTTTATCATAGATAACAAAGGCCCACATTCCGTTAAATTTTTGAAGACACCTTTCCCCCCATTCATGATATGAGGCCAAAATAACTTCGGTATCAGTTTTAGATTTAAATTTATAACCTTTTTTAACTAGTTCTTTATGGATTTCAATATAATTATAAATTTCGCCATTAAAAACAATGACCAAATTTTGATTATTATAAAACATCGGTTGATGACCCGCTTTTGATAAATCAATAATGGAAAGTCGCCTATGACCCAAACCAATGTTTTTTTCCACAAAAAAACCCTCGTCGTCCGGTCCGCGATGAATAAGTGCATCAGCCATCTTTTGTAAAACTTTTTTTTCAACCGGTTTTTTATCTAAATTAATTGTGCCGCAAATCCCGCACATAAATTACCTTCTAGTTTTCTTTTTTACCATAAAAATTAAACTTGAGCAACGCCCTTGTCATTGCGAGCGAAGCGAAGCAATCTTTTTATAGAGATCGATAATCTTTTTTGATACTACTTTGGTAGAGTATTCTTGGAGAATATTCGAGCGAATTTTTGCCGGTGGATAATCTTTGATATTTTCCTTTATTTTGACCATAGCTGAAGCAATTGCTTGGATGTCTCCCTTCTCTACTAAAAGACCGTTTTCTTTTCTTACAAAGTCTTCTGGACCGCCACAGCACGTGGCAATTACTGCGCGACCACAGGCCAGCGCTTCCAAATAAACCATCCCGAATGATTCGTGATGCGAGGGCAAGATAAAAGCATTACAATGTTGAAATTCTTTAAGAACTTCTTGATGATTTAAAGCTCCGAGCCATTTAACATTTTGATCCCCAAAGGGGACTCCTTCGGAGTCTATTTTTAAAATTTGGGCCAGTTTTTGATATTTTTTTAAGCATTTGCCATTTCCACCGATTCGAAATATTAAATTTTTGTCTTTTTTAACGGCGATAGCAATAGCATAAACTAAATCCTCAAAACCTTTTTCCTTCGAAATCTCGCCCAAAGAAAAAAAGTTAAAGTTTGAACCAATTTTTTGAGGGAAATATTTAAAATAATTTTCGTTAATAAGATTTGGCACCACCGTTGATTTGATCTTAAATTTCCATAGTTCCGCTTGTAATTTAGAACTGACAGCAATGACAAGATTGGCTTTTTTAAGAGGTTCTAAAACCAACGGCATTAAACGGGAGTTTCCTAAAAAAGGCAGTAACGGAAAAGGGCCCATATGTTCGGTAATAATATATGGCAGATTATACTGCTTTGCTAATTTCATTGCCACAAAGCCCGCCGGGAAACTGACATGGGCGTGAATGAGATCGATTTGACCAAACTTTTTTTGGGTTTTTTGGAAATTCTTTTCGTTAGCTTTTAAAATAGAATTAATATTTCCCCGAAATAATCTCGCAGACCATTCCAGCGCCGGCTGATTGAATTCAAAAACGCGCGACGAGATTTCACAAATATATGGTTTATCTAAAATATTATTTATTAAATAAGGCAATACTTTTAAAGGATGCTCAAAATTTAATTTAGTCCCTTCATTGCCCCAAAGACTGATAATAACTTGGACATTCTGATAATACTTCCCAAGGGCAACCGCCTGGTTTCTAATAAAATTGCCAGCTGTTGGATTTTCCCGCGAAGGATACCATGAAGGAATAAAAAATATGTTCATTACATTTCTATTTAACTCTCAAATCCTTATTGTTATCCATATCAAACCACATCGCAAAAAATAAAAATTGACTGGCCATAATTGCGCAAAAGAATAAAGCAAGAGCGTTGATTGGCGGGATTCTCCCAACTTGTATTAAAATATAAATCAATCGTATCAATAAAATTAAACTGGCCAATCCTAATAGAATAGAAAAAAAATAGAAAAAAACTAAAGGATGAAAATCTTCTATAATATATTTGATCTTAAGCCGCCAGAAAAACCTTCGATAAAGCAACCAAGATATTGTCGGAATAACTTTCCATAATCTAATACCTGATTTACCACCCATATTATAAATTGGTTTAATCGGAATTTCTTTGATTCGACCATGAAAAATATTAAGATGCACTAAAAGATCGTTAGGAAAACCATATCGCTTATAAAGATTATTGATCGGTATCTTTCTAAGCATTTGCAGAGAAATAGCGGTATAACCAGTTTGAGAATCAGACACATGCCAGTAACCCGAAGCAATTTTTGTCAAAAGTGATAAAACAGAATTACCTAAATAACGAACTTTTGGTATCTTTTTCCAAGCTTGGCCATAAATCAAACGATTGCCTTTAACATAATCAGCCCGTCCATTAATAATAGGATTTATAATATCTTTTAACTCTTTTGGATCCATCTGGGCATCACCGGCCATCACCGCAATAACATCAAGTTTTTGTGTAAGGGCATAAGCATATCCAGACACGATACTCGCCCCTACACCTTCATTTCGAGCATGTCTGATAATTTTGACTTTCTTGTGATATATTTTAACCGCAGCTTGAATCATTGTTACCATCCGATCCTGACTAAAATCATCAATAATGATAATTTGATCAACAAAATCAGGCATCGTTTTAATGACATTGGTAATCATTTTTTCTTCATTGTGTGCCGGCACAACCACACCGACTTTTTTTTCTTTATACATTTTTCCCTTACCTTGAATTAAACAAATAATTAGCATAAAATCAAATCTATGTCAAAGCTGAAGTTAAAACAATTTCCAGTCTTGATGCTTTTGGGGCATGATTTCTTGATTCCCAAAATTGATCCAAGAGTTTACAAGGAAGCAAAAACCCTTATAAGCATCGGTTTTGAAGTAACTATTATCTACCTCATTAATAATCAAAGCAAAATTACCAAATTTGATCAAATTCAATTATTATCTCTTAAAGATCGGGTTTATTTACCTGGGTTTAAGGATAAAAAAATCTCTTCCGCAATGCCCAGAATAATTTGGGGTTTAATCAGCAATTTGATCAATATTGTTCGTGTGGCTAATAATCTTAATTTCAAAATAATTCACTGTCACGATGTTGACACTCTGATCGCCGGATTATTGATTAAAATGCTAAAATTTGGTCGCGTTAAATTAATTTACGATTCTCATGAGATAGCCACCGAAATGGCTAGTTTTAAACCCTTTCGTCCTTTTATTTTACTGACTGAAAAATTTGCTTCTTTTTGGGTTGATGGTTTTATTACGATTAACAAGTTCGCGGAAATTTTTTTATTAAAACAATATCCCCGATTCAAGAAAATGCCTTTAATATTAAAAAATGTTCCTTTCAATTCATATACTTTGGTACAACCTAAAATCCACTATCCTTTACGGTTTATTTATCAAGGCAGTTTGAAAAAAGGTCGGAATGAAATTATTGAAACAATCGTCAAAGAATTAAATCAATACAATTCTAAGCTTTGGCACTTAGATATTCTGTGTAATATTGAAGAACTGGAACGAAATCCGGTTTTGTTAAATAACCCTCAAGTGACCATCCGTCAAATAATTATAGACCAAACGAAATTTTTTAAAGAATTGTCTAAATTCGATCTGGGGATTGTGGCCACGGATCGCCGTTGTCTTAATAATTATTATTCCCTACCTAATAAATTATTTGATTATATGATTTCTGGTGTAGCGGTGATAGCCCCAAATTATCCAGCCATTGGTCAAATTATTAATGAAACTAAGGCTGGTTACTTATTAGATGAGTTTTCAAGTCAGCAGTCAATTAAAAATATTATCAAAGAAATTATAAAAAAACCAAAAAATATTTTACAAAAGAAAAAAAACGGTCTATTTTGGATTCGTAAAAAGTATAATTGGAATCTTGAAGAAGCTAAATTAATTGATTTTTATAAAAAACTATTAGTCTAAATTTTGATAAAAAGGTTAATATTTAATTAAACAGCCTTGACAATTTGTCGGTAAAGACTATCAAGTTCGTCAAAACAAGTTTTCAAGTCTGCTTTCTGTCGCACCAATTGTCTATTAAGACGACCTGTCGACGCAAACTCTGTAACTGGTTTATTTAATGCCATAAGTAAAACTTTACTTAATTTATCTACTCTAATTTCACTCCGCCAAAAATTTTGACCATGTTGCCATTCTTTAAGATAAGGTAAATCAGAAACTACAATTTTTTTTTCACAGGCCATTGCTTCTAAAAATGATACGGCGGCGCTATCAGACTTAGGGATTGAAACCACTACTTCGGCCAAATTGTAATAATCAGCCATTTTTGAATTTTCAACTGAGGGCAGAAAGATTACTTTATTCTCAAGTTGATAATTGATAATATAATCTTTAATTTCTTTGGAATAAGATTGATTAAACGGTTGATTTAAAAGCGCTAATTTGAATCTGCCTTTTTGAACTATAAGTTCAAAAGCTTTCACTAAAGTTTTAGTATTGTAAATAGTATCTATTGTCCTTGGCGAAAAAATCACTTTTTCGTCTTTTAACCCTATCTTTTGCCGCAAATATTTAGTAGAAACAGGTTTAAAAATGTCTAAGTCAACACCAAAACGCACTAAATGAAATTTTGTCGGATCAGCACCGATAGAAACTGCCGCTTCCTTTAAAACGTAAGAGCTACCGATCATTAAATCAGCATTTAAAAGAGTTTTTTTTATCAAATATTTTAAAATCCCGAATTGCTCAAACTCTAAAACTTCGGTCCCCCAAACACCAGCAACATAAGGACGAAAACCTGAAAGATAGGCAAAGATGCCACCAAGTGCTAAATATTGCCCTTGGACAAGATGAGGGTTAATTTTTCGGATTAGTTTCCGACTCAAAAAAATTGATCTCAAAAACCACCAAAATTTCGGCTCAAAATGTCGTCTGGAAAGATCATAGTTATTGATGCCCGACACCCTGCCTTTATGAGTAGAGATAAAATGAATATCATAATTTTGTTTCTTTAAAAAATCAATCAATTTTTGATTGTGTATAGAAGTAATATTACCTATAATACAAATTTTAAGCGGTTGTCCCTCCTTCACATTAGAATAAGATATTTTGCAAGTTCTTCTTTTTAATCTACGTAAAGCACAATTTATAAACTGTAAAGTATTGATCAAATTTTTCGGCCATAAAAGGTAGTAAAGATAAAATAAAAAATTAAAAAAGAAATTCTGATAAGTCATACGACGGAAGCTCAAATGTTTAGCTAATTGAGATGCTTTGGTACAACCATGAATTTTCAAAAATAAGGATAAATTTAAGTAATCTAAAGATAAATTTTTTGTTTTTGGAAAAATTTGTTTAGGCAGAAATCTATTTATAGCCCAATAATATAAATTATCTTCTTCATTAATCTGAACGTCATTAGTCAATAATGAAGTTTGTTTAGCATGATGTCGAGCTTTCACTAAAACTTCATTTTGATGAACGAAATTAAAGTCTAAAGCAATAAAGCGAAACCAAAGTTCATAGTCTTGAGTATTTCGCAAATTTTCGTTGAAAAAACCAGCTTTATCAAAAGCCGATTTATGAATTAAAAGAGTGCACCCGTGAATGAAACGATTAGTTATAATAGTATGGATTAATCTGGATTTAATTGGAGGATGAATCTTGATTGTTTTACCTAAATGACCAAATTGATCAATAATAACAAAATTACTATAAATAATGGTATCTTTTGACTTCTTTTGTAAAAAAGCAATCTGTTTTTCTAATTTTTGTGGAAAATAAATATCGTCATGGCTTAGCCAAGAAAAATACTTCCCAGTCATTTTTCGAATACCAAAATTAAGCGCTGAAGCGACACCACCATTTTTCTTTTTATAGTAACGGACTTTACGACCAAAGTTTAAAGCAATTTTTTCAGTTGCTCCTTGATCATTTGAGCCATCATTGATCACAATAATTTCAACATTTTTGTAAGTCTGGGTCAAAGCAGACTCAATCGCTTCTTTTAGATAATTAGAGCCATTATAGACTGGAACAATAATTGAGACTTTGGGATTCGTTTTCATTTTTTTTGTTCACAATAATACCCTAGGACAATATTTGCGATTGTTTGACTGACATTTTTGACCAGATATTCTGATGGCGGTTGCCATAATTGTCTTTGAGTAACAAGTTTAACGCCATTTAAAATCATTTTAGGATCGCAGCCGGCTAGAAAATTACTACCAACTTCAATTGTTTCCGGCCGTTCGGTAACATCACGCAAGGTAACTGTTGGCACTTTAAAAATACAACATTCTTCTTGAACCGTACCGCTGTCTGATAAAACACCAAAAGCATTTTTTTCTAAACGAACAAAATCAAAGAGTCCAAATGGTTTAGATAATTGAATTCGCGAATCAATTTTAATTTTTAACCCCTCAAGCCTTCGAGCCGTTCGAGGATGAACACTCCAAATAAGCGACAATTTATATTCTTTTACCAATAAATTAAAGGCCTGAACAAAACTAATCAATCGGCTCTCAATATCCACGTTTTCTTCACGATGTAAGGTGACTAAAAAATATTTTTTTGACTCCAATTTAAACTTTTTTAAAATTGGGCTGGCGCTAATTTGGGACTCATAGAAATCAAGCACTTCTTTAATAGGATTGCCCGTCACAAAGATATTATCGGAAGCAATGCCTTCTCGTAGCAAATTTGCTCGACTTCTTTCGGTGTAAGGCATCGCAATATCTGTCGCATGGTCAATAACCCGCCTGTTCACCTCTTCGGGCACGCGATTATCAAAGCAACGATTACCTGCTTCCATATGAAAAACTTTGATACCCATTCTTTTAGCAACAAAAGCCGAGATAGCGCTATTGGTATCGCCTAAAATTAGAAGGCGATCAGGTTTAAATTGATTAAGGATCTTTTCCGAACCGACAATAATTTTCCCGATTTGCTCCATTGCAGTTGATGATTTTGAAACAAAGCCGATATTTGGTTGCCGTAAATTTAATTCTTGAAAAAATATATCTTTCAACCGTTTGTCATAATTTTGATCGGTATGAACCACAATGTGTTCAGAATACTGATCAAGTAAAGGAATGACTCTGGATAGACGAATAATTTCCGGCCGCGTACCTAATATAGTCATTATTTTCATTTAAGTAATTCTCCTTCTTCTTGCTTATTACTGTAAAAAAGATGATGTTGTTCTAGCATGGCGCTGGTTTCCTTTAAATCCATCGGATTTTGCGCCGAACTGTATTCTCCGATTTTAACCACAAATGGCTCGTGATCAATCTCCATTAATTCAGGTAGAATTGGTTTGATCACATAATAATTACCACGTTCAACCGTATGCCAAACTTCTTCCTCGGAAATTAAGATTTCGTGAATTTTTTCACCTGGTCTGATACCAGTAATTTTAATTTCTAAGGAACGTTTTTCAATCAAGGCCTCGGCTAGATTCATTACAGAAGAAGATCTAACCTTGGGAATATAGGTTTCGCCAGCACCGGCATTAGCAATGGCGACAAAAACCGTATCTACTGCTTGATTTAAAGGCAAAAGAAAACGTGTCATATCTTGAGTAGTTACCGTCAACGGCAGATTATTTTTAATCTGCTCATGAAACATCGGTATGACCGAACCACGAGAAGCCAAAACATTGCCGTAACGGACACAGATAAACCTTGTTTTAGGCACAAAAATATTGGCCGAAATAAATAGTCGTTCTTGGAGTGCTTTGGTCATTCCCATTACATTGACCGGCTTGCAAGCCTTATCGGTTGAAACACCAACGACCGTTGACACTGGAAAATCATTCTCACGAAGCGCTCGAATGATATTTTCCGCCCCGATAATATTGGTGCGAACGGCTTCAAAGGGAAAATATTCGCACGATGGAACTTGTTTTAATGCCGCCGTATTGATCACTATATCCACATTTTTAAGAACTGGGCAAATTGAATCATAGTTTCTAACATCGCCGATTCGAAATTCAACCATTTGCTGAAAGTTATTGTAAATCACCTCATCAGTCGGATTTTTTTTATGCTGATATGTCAAACGCATCTCATGTTGCTTAGCTTCGTCCCTTGAAAAAATAATAATTTTTTCGGGACACCCTTCTTCGCCCGAAAGCAAACGTTTGACTAATATCTTACCGAGCGATCCTGTCCCCCCGGTAATTAAAATTCTCTTACGTGAAAAAAGACCCATTTTGCTCCTTAATACTTGATAAAATTAGAATTTGACTGATAATACCGATACATCTTTTTGATTAAATTTAACCAGCTTGGCTGATTGTATTGGGTCGCTCGCATAAAACGGGTTGAGTCCAATGACAAATCATGTTTAACACCATCATAAGGATCAATAGTAATTTTTTTGCCATATACTTCCGCAATAATTTTAAGTAAGTCGTATTTGGCAATCGGCCGGCCAGAAATATGATATAAACCTTTAAGTTTTTCATTTGGCAAAATATACTTGGCAATAATGCGGGCATGCTCAATCGTGGGTAATCCAGAGTAAATCACTTGATTATAACCCCTGATTTTTCCCTTTTGAGTCAAGAACCAATCAATAAGAGAAACGTGACTTTCTAAACCATGACCAATAATCGAAGTCCGTACCGTTACGCAATGATCGTAAATAACTTCACCTAAATACTTGGTCCTACCATAAATATCTTCAGCGTCAGAGACATCAGATTCTTGGTAGAAGCCTTTTTTGCCACTGAAGACACAATCAGTGCTAAAATGAATTAATCGTGCTCCAGAAAGACCACAAAGAGCAGCTAAGCGATGTGGGAACAAAGCATTCATCGAGATGGCTAAAGCTTTATCATTATCACTCATCACTTGTTTAATTAATCCAACACAGTTTAAAACAACATCGGGTTTAACTTCTTTAAATACTTTTATTAAACACTCTGTATTTTCAATGTCAACAAAACTAATAATTTTCTGGACGGTTTTAAAATTAAAATATTTCTTTGCCTCGTCAAACCGAGTTGTACCAAAAACCTCAAGGTCTTTGTATTTTAAAAGTTCGTAAAGTATCCCATTGCCTAACATACCAGTCGCACCAACAATTAAAACTTTTTTTTTCATTTTTTCTCCAATGAATATATATCTGTCATTGTGTCTGAATATATTTTTTGAATATTTAGCCAATCTGGTCTGGGACTAAGATTTAAACTGTCCTCGGCCTGAAGATGGGGAGCTTTTTGCACAACGACATATTTAAAATTATGATTATACATATATTCCCAAGGGGTTGCTTGTATGGTTAGAATTATATCTAGTTTTTCTTGATTGTCATCCATCTTGGCTAAAAGATCTGGTCTAAGAAAAAAGCCATAATAGCCGACCAAGAAGACTCTGTCCCCGTCAGACGCTTTTTGATTAATAAATTGTAATGCCGGATAATGTGGTCCATAAAGCACTGTCGGATCTGATCGACCCAGAGCAATCAAGCCAAACCGCATAAATATATTAAAATGAATTGTCAAAAAAACCAAGAGAATGAGAAACATACTGCCAATAATGGTCAATTTTAATAAAAAATAATTCATTTTTTGAAAAATATATTCTGTGCCAGCGGCAACAGCTGGTATAAAAAGCAATAAAGTTGGCAGGATATAACGAGGGGTCGTGGCTGAAGCACGGACAACTAGCCAAATTGCCAAGCCCAGCAAGGCCATCGCTAAAATCTGTTTCTGGACGAGTTTAATTGGTCGTAAAAATAATAAGAACGGTAAAAATGCAATAATTAAGACTGATAGACTGCCTCCCTGTCCTGGACGATTACCAAAAACAAAAGCTAAAGGATAGGTTAAAAAAGTAAAAATTATGTTACGTTTTTTATTGATAACAGCTGGGGAAGATGGTATGACGGTCGGCTCGGTAATTGGTATAGGTGTTAATGTTAGTGCAGGAGTTAGTGCAGGAGTTGGGATAGGGGTAGGAGTTGGGGTAGATGTCGGTCTAGGAGTTGACAAAGAAAAAGAATATAAAATTCGAGTTGAAGCCCAAATTGGATAAATCCATTGAAAATTCTCATATTTTTCAGAAACACCTAATGGATCATTAAAAAGAACTTTATTTTTAATAAAATGGGGTATCAAAGCTACACCTACAAACAGGCCTAAGATTAATAATGATATTATTAATTGCTTAAAAAAGATTTTTATTGCTTGCCGATCATCCTTAAAATCATTATAACGATTCCAGCCAAGTATTAATAAAACACCCGGGACGATTACTATGGCGTTAGATAATTTAGCCACAATCGCAAAGCCCATAAATAACCCTGTTAAAACAAGAGGTAGCCAGCCTTTTCTTCTTGTTTCCAGCACCCAATAATAAGTAGCCAAACCAAAAGCCGCGCTAAAAATATCTGTTTTTCCATCAGTAATGTAACTAGTAAAAGTCGTAGAAGTAAATAAAATTGCCAAAGCAATAATTTGACCTTTGGTTTTAAGATTAGTTTTTGTTCCAATTGATATTAAAAAACTAGCTACTGCCAGCATTGTAAACCAAACAAAAAATTTAGTCGCGACTAAATTAGCAATGGCCATTAAAGCTGCGAAATGCATCTCTCCCAATAAACCAATTTTAGAAAATTCATAGTAATTGGGTTGAGGTTTTAAAATACCAGTGTGGGCCATGATTTTTGGCAAAACCATATAAAAAGCTTCGGCATCACCTGATGGAGGTAAAATAATTGAACCAGCGGCAAAAAAGAACATTAATAAAAATATCATTGATAAAAGCAATTTCCATAAAAATGATATGTTAATAAAGGCTACCCATGTATTTTTGATTGTTCTTTTAATAAGCTGAAATAAATCATACCAGATGAAAATGCTCACCACACTAACCAATGCTAAAATTCCCCAAATAATGCCAACTTTAAATTGCCCTACCAAACCCAATAACTGCCAAATAGCGGCAAGAATACCTTGTCCAAGAAGAAAACTGGTTGTTAAAATGACTAAGAATGAATATTGCCCCCATTGGCGCCGAAATAGCACTTTTAACAAAATTAAACCCAATAAAAGATTAGCAAGAACATAAAATAAAGTATAAATTAATGATGCTAAAAAAGTTATATTCAAAATGTTCTCCAGATATGTTGTTCTAGCCATTGATTTGCTTGCCAAACAATGATTTCAATTTTGGAAGAAATCTTGCCAGTCGGCCTCAACACTTGAAACCCTTGGATACCAAATTTCACCAATGATGCTAACATAAAAAAAATAATCCAAATTATCAAAAACATTTCAATCACAATATTTTGACCTCGTTTAAACCAATTAATCTTTAATTTTGGAGTAGAACAATTTTTAAAAACCATTTGATAAAAATCCAAAGTTTTTTGTTTTATTAATTGACAGTCCAATTTTTTTTGGGCGGTTTGCCAATTGAGTTTAATTGCTTCTTTGATCATTTTGTCTTCTTGGATTGCTCTTTTAATTGCTTTAGCAATGGCTCTGGAATCTTCCGGTGGCACAATTATCCCAGTCTCGCCATTTTTAATCCATTCATGAGCGCAAGTCGCACTCGATTGAATTGGGAAAGAACCCATCGTCAACGCTTCCAAAAATGATTGACTCATTGCATCATTTAAACTTAAATCAATTGAAATACGAGCTTTGCCGTGTAGTTTCAAAATTTGTTGAGGCGAAATATCTTGACTCAACACCTTAACCCTGACACCTGTATTCTTCTGAAATTTTTCCGCTTCCTTGGCAATAAGAGAATGATCAGAGATTGAATATATCACAACTTTATATTTTTTTATATCAGGCATGCAAAAATTTAAAGCATCAAATGGCACCATAATACGATCATAAAGATCAAATTCTCCTTTTATCATAATTATATCTCTCTGTGACAAAGGTTTACGCCAAGAAGATATTTCCTTTAAGTTAAATCCGTCAGAATTTAGAAAAATTGGCAAAATTTTACCTTCAAAACCAATTTCTTTTGCCAAAGAAAAATCTCTTTTGCATTCGCAAGAATAATAATCGCATTCTTTTACTTGTTTTTTTATTTCAAATTTTTCTGTTTGAGAACTGCTAAATTGATAGATATCATTGTTCCAATTTGATGCAATCCAAATAGGAAATTTACCTTGAAAAATTTGTTTTGCTTGCAAGGTCAAATATCCCGAAGATTGAAATCCTAAGGAATGGATAATATCAGGTTTTATTTTTTCGATTATTTTTTTGAGTTGAGTAGCGCGGAAATTTGGATTGATTTTATCACGGATTTTTTTAAAAAATGTTATTATCCTATTGAGTTGGAGCCGTCCGCTTTTAAATATAATTAACTGATCAATTTCCCCTACCCGAGGAAAAACTGAACGATGAATAGTCACGTTTTTTATCTCTAGGATACTATCACTTTCGTATGTGCTGAGAAAAAGATGAATTTCCCAACCCTGATCATTGATTTGAGAAATCCAACGCGCTGTTTGAATACTTTCAGATTTTACAATAAACAATATTTTCATTACTTACCTACTTTTTCTCATCCAAAAACTACCACTAGATAATTCATGAATTTTACTATCATAAGTCGGAAAAGCTAATTTAAAATCTTTTAGGTGATCGACCATAATATATCCCATGGCTAATAAAATTTCAAAGTTATGGTTATAAGTCAGGAAACTTTGGAGTAAATATTGTTCATTCCAAAATTGACGAAAACATTCGCTTGTAGCATAATTTTTGGAATACTCATAAGGTAAATTTATATCATGAATATGGATAATTACACCCGGTCTCAATCTTGGCAAAATGTCAAGATAGAGAAAATTAACATCACTGCCAATTTTCGAGGTGTGACTGGAATCAATAAATAAAATATCATTTTTACCTAGTTCATTAAATATTACAGGGTTCATTAATTCAACCCTTTTCTTAATTAATCTATTATATTTAACTTCTCTATTAATTACATATCTGCCTGGATATGGATCAATAATAGTATAGGATGTTTTATTAATTTGGTTTTCTTTTTGATTAGTTCTAATGGCTTGAAAAATCACTTGTGACGAATTACCCGAACCAATTTCAAAAATACGATGAGGTTTAAATTCCCGAATCATCGTATATAAAATTGCGGCGCAACCAAAGCTAAAACCAGAATTGTCAATAAAAAAATCGGCCGGATTTTTAGTTGGATTAAGTGGCCAACGACACTCTTGATAATATTTACGACCTAATATTTTTAGAAGAATCAATTGTTTTTTTTGATTAAAATCAATTCCCTTAAGTTCACTTTTTTTATCCCAAATTTTTCTTTTTTCAAGATCTTCAATATCTGGTATAGGTGAATAAAAATGGACTGGCAGAGGTAAAAAACCTTTTTTAAGACATTTGTCACTCCCATACCCATACATCGCCACTCTTTTAAAAACCTCTAGGTTTACGGGATTCAAAAAGAAAAAATTGATAATTAAAAATAATCCACGACGGATTTTTAAATAAAAATTAATTAGTTTTTTTCGGTTCATTTATTTTTTATAATCTTTTTATCTTCAGATAATTTCCAATAAAAATCATTAACTTCTGCAGCGATTTTTTTACGATTAGCGATTTTTTCGACTAAAATTAAATTATTTTCCACTATTTTTTCAAGCATTTGATCGTTATTCATTGCCTTAATTAAAGCGTTGGCAATTTCATTTGGATATAAATTCCTGGCGAATAAAACATTCTTTTGGTTAACAACGGTTTTAATTGTTTTAAGAGGAGAAACTATGGGTAAAGTCCTGCAAGCCATCGCTTCATACAAACTGTTAGGTACACCGTCAATTAATGATGGTAATAGTATTACTCTTGATTTGGCCATAATCCTTAGTAAATCTGCTCGAGGAATTCGATTATAAGTTTGAATATTTTGACGAATTTCTTCGTCCAAAGTATTAAGCCATTTAATAAAATCTTGATCACAAGCAGTCATAATAAATTTACAGGGAACAATTTTGGGCCAAGCGATTTTTACGGCCTCTAAAACCGGCAAACCTCTTGAGTAAGTTGCTTCGCAAGCTTTTGGCCAAAGGATAATTCGGCTCTGGGATGTTTTTTGTTTCCTTAAACTAGATAATTTTTCGATATCCATTCCGCCAGTACCGGGAATAAATTCTAGGCTCGGTTTTTTGTTTTTATTAAGACCTAACTCAAAAGCGTATGAATAAGTAATTTTATTATCAGCAATGACAAGATCACATTCTTGAAAGATTTTTTTGAATATTTTTTTGTTAGTCAGACTAAATCTTTCTAACTCTATGTCCGAACCGCCTCTAATAGTCACAACCCAACGATAATTTGGTCCAAGTTTAAATTTAGACCGAACATCCATAAAGTGCAATGCGGCCGGATCAATACCAAGCGTATGGATAATATCGGGTTGCCAATTTTGAATAATCCGACTCAACCACTTCTTTTCTAAACGATACCCTTTAAAATAGTCAAAAACAAATAATAATTTTCTTAGCATTTTCAACAAACGATTGTTACTTGGTTTCTGGTTAATAAACGGGTAATTTTCTTGCAAACAATAGTAAAATGAGCTGATCTTAATGCTGGGACTAGTATTTTTGACCCCAAAAAGGCGCACCTCAAACTTTTCCTTAGAAATTAGATCAATCCAAGCATGAGTATGTGTGCTTTGAGCTAAAGCAATAATTAGAATTTTCTTTTTTTTAGGTGTCATTTTTTAAATTATTTTTTTCTGTTTAATTAAATAAGTTAAGATTAAAGAAATTAACAAAACTAATCCAAAGTAGACAACACTGTTTTTAATTATTTGATAATAAGCTGACGAAAAACCGGCAAGAAGGTTCATTACAAAAACATGTAAAATATAAATTCCCAGTGTTAGCTCGGACATTTTTTTGACAATTATTGACGGCCGGTCTTCCCGATTTAAAAAAATATATAAAATTAACATCGTGCTTAAAATAATTGATAAACGACTATATGGGGGGATAATCATACCGTCATACTGCAAATAAATCGGATTTGGTATAAATCTATATTCAAAATAGGCAATTAAAATAATTATAAAACAGGTTATAAGAGCCATAACCTGTATATTTTTATTTCTAAAATAATTCTTTTGATATAAATAGAAAAAAAGAAGAGCAGAAAAAACATATGGTAAAAAATTAATTGGGCTCCAATGAGACATAAGGAGTGGCAAATATTTAGGAATCATGAAATTTACCAAATTAACTTTAAATACCAAAACTAAAGTTGAAATCAGCAGTAATAATACAGAGATAGATATAAAAATTCGTTCATTTAAAAGTTTTTTAAGTAGAAAAAATACTTCCATCACAATTGTTGTTACTACAAGCACCAAAAGAAAATATAAGGGTGATGCTCCACCAGAAAGCCAAAACTCCAGAGTTTGAAGCTTAGCCCGATTACCAGCATAAAATAAAATAATTAGCAAGGCCATCCAAAATAAATACAATATGATAAGATAAAATATTCTTCCCCAAAAATAATTTTTTTTAATTTCTCGATTGTAAATATATAAAAACAAGGAGATTTGAGCAAAAATAGGAACTGCGACCAAAAAAAGATTACCATAAATAATCTCTTTAAGATTGAGATTTAATTGACTATTAACCAAACTTGTCGGACCTAATGCTTTGGTATGCCAAGCCACAATAGAAATAGCAAAAAAAACTTTCAAATAATCAAAGCTGTTGAAATATTGTTGTTTATTTTTTAAATTCTTTTTTTTCATATTTTTAACAAGAGGTTACCGTGAAAACAATGCCTCCATATCCATAAGTAAATAATTCAGCTAATTTAATCTTTGGATTCTGTTTTAACCATTCTCGACAAGCTCTCTGCTCACCATAATTAGGATTATTTCTGAAGGCATGCCAATCATCAAAAACAATCACTGACCCACGTTCTAAATATGGCGTAATAAATTTTAGCACAGGCACAGTAGATTCGTATAAATCGCAATCAATCCAAGCAACAGAAATTTTCTTAATTCCATAATTTTTTAATTTATTTGATTTTAAAGTTTTGTTAAACCAGCCTTTAACCACTTTTACCCGCTCCAAATTAAGCTTGGCCTTTTTTAAATTTCTTAAAAAACTCTCCTTTGAACAAGCAAATTCATGGAAATGATAATTACTGGAATAATCATTCAGATTGTCTATACCTTTTGGTTCCGGCAGACCCTCAAATGAGTCAAAAGCAAAAAAACGCATCTTGTCAAATTGAGAAGTTAACCATTTATAAGCATGGATAAAAATTGCTCCTTGATAGACGCCAAACTCTAAATAATCGCCATGAATTTTCGCGCCAACTAAATAGGCTGCCACCTGCTCAATCGTGTAATAACGCCGGTTAAAATTGTGATATTCTAATTTTTGCACTTTCCCAGGAAGAGAAAAGAGATAAATAAATTTTTTGATCATTAATTTAAGAAAAGTAAAAATCGCCATTAAATTCCTTTGCCTCTATCTTTTTTTATTTTGTAATCAAATTCGCAAGCATAGACACCGGGAAAAGGACTTGTATACAAAACATCTTCTCGTCGTGCCTCCATTTCAAAAGAACTCGCATATTTTGCTGCATCAATTTCATGACTAGCAAAAGCACCCATCCAAACAGCAACAGTATAAACGCCGGGTTGCAAACGAACATTTTTTAATAAAAAAATCACTTTGGCCTGCTGTTTCTTTTTTAAATCTAAACTATAACCTTTAATTAAGGTATTAACATCAATTAGGCGGTTTTCTTGTTCGTCAGAAATAACAATAGCCACATTAGCATTACTGATATTCTCGTAGGCCTTAATCGTTAATTCTACCTCAATATTACAACCGGTCACAAAAATCGGATTTCCTTCCGGATCACGAAGACTAATATGAGTA
This sequence comes from uncultured Candidatus Saccharibacteria bacterium, assembly GCA_964479405.1. GTDB lineage: Bacteria > Patescibacteriota > UBA1384 > UBA12157 > JAENIV01 > JAMCZU01. The sequence goes on along the minus strand of CAYZMA010000002.1, from coordinate 11,231 downwards.
AAGCAAGCTGAACCATCACCATAATGAGCTGCTTTAGTTAAATTAGTTTTCCCTTGAGAATTGCCACTGGCACTTTCCCGATAGGCCTTAACTACCTTCTCGGGTTCTCCACTCTGGATAAGCTTTCCTTTAGAAAGAAATAAGCAACGTGAACTTAAACTTAAAATTGAATGCATGTTATGACTAACTAATAAGACCGTTCGACCACCTTGACTTACTTCTCCCATTTTCCCAAGACATTTTTTTTGAAAATTAGCATCTCCTACAGCCAAAACCTCATCAATGATTAAAATATCTGGTTCAAGGTGAGCCGCAACTGAAAATGCTAAACGAACATACATCCCACTTGAATAACGCTTCACTGGTGTATCTATAAACTGGCTTATTCCCGAGAACTCAACAATTTGATTAAATTTTTTGCTAATTTCAGCTCGACTCATACCTAAAACTGCTCCACTTAAATAAATATTCTCTCTTCCTGTTAATTCCGGATGAAAACCAGTCCCTACCTCTAAAAGCGAGGCGATTTTTCCTTGAATCAACACACGACCAGTGGTAGGAGGAGTAATGCGTGAAATTACTTTTAGCAAAGTACTTTTCCCAGCACCGTTTGGTCCGATTATCCCCAACACTTCCCCTTCTTTAACTTCAAAATTAATACCTTGAAGCGCGCAGAATTCATCTCTAGGCTTTTTCTTTTTAAATAAATTAGCAACCGAATCACGGAGAGAATAATAAGGTTCTCTTAAACCAATTTTGTACTTTTTACCTAAATTTTGAACTTTAATCACACTTTTAGTCATCTAAACCTCACAAAATATCCGCTATGAATCTTTCGGTTTTTCTAAAATAAATAGTACCACCAATAATAAAAATTAGACTAGTACCAAAACTTATCAGCAACAAAAGCCAATTGGGTGAAAAATGATGCAATAATGTGTCTCTAGCTAAAGTAATAACTCCAGACATTGGATTTAAATAAAAAATTAATTTGAATTTAGCCGGAACAATGCTAGCTGGATAAATAATTGGTGAAACAAAAAATAAAATTTGGATAAAAAATCCTAAAATATAACGAACGTCTCTATATTTAACATTTAAAGAAGCCAAGAACAAACCTAAGCCACTAGCAGCTACAAAGGTAATCAAGATTAAAACTGGAATTAAAAGAATCCCCCAGAAATTGGGTGTAAAATGGAAAACTAACATTAAGATAAAAAGCACTAACATTGAAAAGAAAAAATCAATAATAGGAGTCGCCGCTGTTGAAATAGGCACAATAATTCTTGGAAAATAGACCTTTTTAATAATACTTTCATCTTCAATCAAAGAATCACTCGCCGTTGTTAAGGCAGAAGAAAAATAATTCCAATACAAAAGACCGGCATAAACAAAGATAGGATAAGGGATACCATCTGATGGAATTTTGGCTAGTCGACCAAAGAAAACAGTAAAAATTGCCATTGTCACCAATGGCTGGAAGATTGCCCAACCAACACCAACAACCGTCTGCTTATAGCGGATTTTAATATTACGCCAAATGAGAATATATAGGAGATCGCGATATTGCCAAATTTCTTTAAAATCAATTTTAATCAAACCTCTGGGCGGTTTTATTTCGTAGGTAATTTTTTCTTGGCCGTTATTATTCATTGCGTTCCTTAATATTTTTTAGATGGATTATCCTTTTTATTTTCCTAAAATATTTTTGGCCGAATTCAGTTAAGTCCTGAAAAAAATTGCTTTCCCAAATACTAATCTTTTTTTTGGGCAAAATTATATCTTTAACAGCATAGAAAGCACCATGGGGTTTATGATAGAAATGACCAAGATTGTCAGTCGTATGATATTTATCGGTGGCATAAATTTCCCATGTGTCATCAAAATCCGATAATTCCCAACCAGATCGATGCTCTTGCATCTTACCACCTTCCATCCCCCATGCATCTTTGCCATCAGGATGTTTTTGCACTAAAAATCCTAAAGGAGTAAAAATAATTATTTGCTTACGAGCAATTTTTTCTGTTTTTTTAAGTAAGGCCAGCGCTTCTGTCTTAGGAAGATGCTCAATCACATCAATTAAAAAAATTACATCTACCGAAAAAGGAGGAAATATTTTGACAGCCATAGACCAATCAGCTTGAATAACCACAAACCTGTCGGTCCATTTTTTCCGATAAATGATTTTTTGTAATTCTTCAACATATTGGCCAAATGGTTCACAACAAATATGAATAAGAGGTTTTTGAAATTTTTGCGGTCGGATACCACACCCAATATCTAAGACAATAGCCGACGGTTTTATTTTCTGCTTAATAATTAAATCTAACTTTTTTCTAGGCATCCAATAAATATTCATATAAGTTTTTTTCCTTGCCAAGACGATAAAGGAAATTTTATTTTATTTTGTTTAATCTTCTTCATTTTAGAAGAACTAGCAACACAAATAATCATATTGGGTCGAGTCGGTTTGGTATCTTGATCATAAATTACACCATCTAAATCTTGATAAAATAATTCTACATTGGAGAATTTTAAAAAATTTTTTTCAGTTATTCTAGTAATTAAATGGAACTGGTTGATCTTGGGCGGTTCATTATAAGGGACATCAAAGATTAGCCGATAGTGCCATGCGCTTTTATGAGCTAATTCTAACCCCTTCTGCATATGCTCAAATACCCCCCGAGATACTACATAGTCATATTTTGGCATGTTAGGGATAAATTTTTTCAAATCAGTTTGACAATAATTAATATTTGACGCTTTGTAATTTTTTTTAGAATATTCAATAGCTTCAGCCGATATATCCACACCAGTTATCTTGACATTTTTAAGTTCTGACAATATTTTACATCCATATCCAACACCACAACCCAAATCAATAATACCTATCTTTTTAAATTTTAGATATTTTTGATCTTTGAGAATAATTTTTTTAAAAAAATTATAAGAACTCTGGTGACGAATAACTTCCGGATCGCTAGGCGACTTTGGCACCAATCTCTCTCCCTTGTTAGCAATTCTTTGCTCAAGACGACTCAAGGGTTTATTTAGAGATGAAATAATTTTTTTTATTTTTTTACAAATTATGGTTATTTTCATGTTTTTCTAAGTTTAGAGCTGTTTTTTTTATTTTTTAATAATTTTTGATGAATATTTAGCAAAATTTAATTTTAATAATTTAATTTCTGTTTTTTCAAAAAATCCCATTAATAATAAAATGAGAGGATAAAATAAGGAAATGAGCAATCTTAAAAACAAATTCCAAATATTAGGTGCATATAAAAACTGATTAATCCACAAAACAATTAGTATGGCTATTAAAATTTGAATTAACCTTTTGTATTCATATTTTATCGGGAAGACTTTAAAAGTCAAGGCATAGATTATAACCGGTAAGGCAAAATAAGACCCAAGGGTCGCCCAAGCCGCACCTATTCTACCGAAGCGAGGAACAAGAAGAAATAATAGCCCTAAGTTAATGATTATAGCCAAAACTTCAGTTATAAAAATATAAAATGTTTTACGTTTTAAATAAGTACCGGTAATCATAATAGAATAATGACCTAAGAAAATATAAGAAAAAGCAACCATTGGAACAATTGTATAAGCGCTATGAAATTGGACCGGAGTCAAAAAATAAAAATAATCGGGTGACAAAATAATAATCAATAAGGCAAAATAGCCAATAATAAGAGAAAAATAAGTCAACACAAGAGAGAAAAATTTTTTAGCCTTTGGCTCTTTAATAACCGACATATAAAAAGTTGGCCATGCCGTCGTAAAAGCACCTACGGGTAGCATCACCGCCATCCCAACAGTATAGCCAAGTGTATAGAGTCCAACCTCGGTCATATTAGTCATTCTACCTAAAATTAGTCGATCAGCCCAATTTAAAATCCAAAAAAAAATAGGACTAAAGGCAAAAGGCAAACCAAATCTAAGCATTTTTTTTAAAAGTGTATAGGAAAATCCGAATCCAGTAATCCTCAATGAATAAATTATAAAAATAATCGCATAGATAGTAGCATTGATTATTTGACCTTCAAATAACCCATTTATGCCATGTTTTAAAAAAATAATTAAAATAACCTTAAAAATAATATCCGTTAAGGCTTTTGTAATTTGGATATTGGCACAAACTTTGGCCTTATTTTCCAATTTCAAACGATTGATTTGAGCAACAGTCAGATTGTTAAGAGGAATGCTTAAAAATGCCAAAATAATAATATAATTATAATCAGAAGTTTTAAAGAATATTTGCGACAAAGATTGAGAGAAAAATATTACTACAAAAGCAATAATAATTGTTATTAAAGTTGAAAAAATTTGAACAGTTGAAATTAAGCGAAATTTATTTTGATCTTTTCCTTCATAATAAAAACGGTAAGTGCTAACCGAAAGACCTAAATCAGCTAAACCAGAAACTAAAATAGTACTCACTATTAAAATAGAAGCCACACCAAAATCAGCCGGTGTTAAATAACGAGCAAAAATAGGTAAAATTAAAACAGTAATAAGTTTTGTCGCTATATCACCTAAACCATAATAAAATATTTGACCTGTTAAACGTTTAAAATGTGCAATCATAATTTGAGTTAGTTCGTATTAGTATTGTATTAGTATTTCAATTTTTCTTGGTACCATTTAAGTGTTTTCTTTAAACCTTCTTCAAAATTTATTACAGGTTTATAACCAAGTATTTTTTTAGCTTTATTAATATCAGCTTTGGAGTCTTTAATGTCGCCATGCCTCGGTTTTTGATAAACTGGTTTGATTTTAGTTCCTAACTCTTGATTAATTAAGCTCACTAAATCATTCAAGCTATAGCTTTGACCACAAGCGATATTAAAAACTTCTCCAGCCCCTCTTGTTGAATGAGCGGCTAAGATATTGGCTTCAACATTATTTTTGACAAAAGTAAAATCTCGTGATTGGCGACCATCACCAAAAATGACTGGTCTTATACCCTTAAAAATGCCGGTAATGAATTTTGGGATAACAGCCGCATATTGGCTTTCCGGATTCTGATTGGGGCCAAAAACATTAAAATATCTTAAACAAATCGTCTCTAAACCATAAATTTGATAAAAAAGCCGACAATAAACTTCGCTGGCATATTTGGTTAAAGCATAAGGAGAAAGTAACTGGCCGGTTTTGCCTTCTATTTTAAAATCGCTTTTGATATCTCCATAAACCGAACTGGAAGAAGCGCAAACCACTCTTTTAATTTTTTGATCCCGGCTGGCAATCAGAACGTTTAAGGTACCATCTATGTTATTTTTATTACTTCTTTCAGGCTCGGCAATAGAGCGGGGCACAGAAACTAAAGCGGCTTGATGCAAAACATAATCATATCCCTGAAATTCTTTTTGGAGTAATTTGAGATTGCAAATGTCTCCTTTAACAAAATCTATCTCTTTGATAATATCCTTGATATTTTGCTTTTTACCAGTTAATAAATTATCAATAACCTTTACTTTTTGATGGCGGCGAACTAATTCTTTGACAATATTTGAACCGATAAAACCGGCGCCGCCGGTAACAATATATTTTCCCATTTATTTTCCTTTCAAGTCTTTGTTATAATCCATATCAAACCACATGGCAAACATCGTAAATTGCAAAGAAGTGATAATACTCAACATCCAAGCTAAAAAACTGGTGCTGGGCACAAAACCATAAATAGGCCAAAGATAGATTATCCGAACAAACAAAAAAATAGAAATTAAACCCATCAAAATCCCAAAAAAATAAAATAAAACCAAAGGATGAAAGTCGCGAATAATATATTTTTCCTTAAGTCGCCAAAAAAACATTTTTGTAAGCATTAAGGGAATAGCAAAAAAAACTTTTTGAATTTTTATAGTTGATTTAAAAACTATCGATTTGATTTTATACATCCAAAAATTATACGTTATTCCAAAACCGATAAATCCAACTGTGCTAATATCCGTCCGTGAATGCCGTTTTTGCCAATAATTTTTAGTGTCCATGACTTCCTTCATGAGCGCTGTGCCATCTTTTGAAATGCTTTAACAATGTAATTTAAGTCGCTTGTTTTTAATTCCGGATGGACCGGTAAAGACAAGACTTCTTCAGAAACTTTCTTGGCAATCGGCGTGTTTGATTTGTATCCCAAATCTTGATAAACTTTCTGCTCGTTCAAAGGCAAAGGATAAAAAACGGCCGTGCCAATACCTGCTTCGGTTAATTTTTTTAAGACATTATCGCGGCTTCCTCCAAAATCCCCAATCACCCTAATAGTGTATTGATGATAAACGTGCTTTGCACCCATAGCCTCCTCCGGCACAATAATCCCCGCAATTTTACCTAAATTTTTATTTAAAAATTTAGCATTTTTAATTCTTAAAGAGTTAAATTTATTCAGCTTTTTAAGTTGCTCAATACCAATTGCTCCCTCAATATCGGTCATTCTGTAATTATAACCCAAAATATCGTGATAATACTTAATTTTTGAACCATGGGCTCGAATTAAGTTAGCTTGATCGTAAATTTCTTTAGAATTCGTGGTTATCATGCCGCCTTCGCCAGTAGTCATATTTTTAGTCGGATAAAGAGAAAAAGCGCTCGTACCAAAAGAACCAACTTTTTTATTTCTATATTCCGCACCGTGAGATTGGCAAGCATCTTCAATCACTATTAATTTATGCTTTCGCGCAATCGCCATAATTTTAGTCATATCGCAAGCTTGTCCATAAAGATGAACCGGCAGAATTGCCTTTGTTTTCTTGGTGATGGCTTTTTCTATTTTTTCCGGATCAAGATTAAAAGTTGTCTCATTAATATCGGTAAAAACCGGTCGTGCGCCCGTGTAAAGAATAGAATTAGCGCTGGCTATGAATGTAAAGGATGTAGTGATGACCTCGTCATCTGTCCCGATGCCGTGGGCGCGAAGAGCAACCTCTAATGCCGTTGTCCCTGAAGAAGTGGCGACGGCATACTTTGTGCCGATGAACTTGGCAAATTTTTCTTCAAATTCCTTGACTTTTGGCCCTTGAGCCAACATTCCCGACTTCATCACATCCGTAACAGCCTTGATTTCCTCTTTCCCAATTTGAGGAGAAGCAATGTTCACACGCATAAAAACCTCCAGTTTTTAGATTAATAGACTAATGGATAAATAGGGGTAACCAGTATCCCTATTTTTCTATTCATCTATTCATCTATTCATCTATTTATCTAATTATCTAATTTTTTTATTGCTAATATTTCATAAATATTCCAAAAACCTAAAAATTTGGCAGGCAAAATCGGTTTGACCTTAATTTTTTGCTCCCCGATTTCACCATCGCCAGCAATTTCTAAAACTTGGAAATTATTTCTTTCTAAAATTTGACCCGTTTTTTTTGTCGAAAGTGGCAATCCGCGAAATATTGATATAAACCCAGAAATAATAAGTTCTCTACGACCAAGTTTTAATCCTTTTATTATTAAACCAGGATACCAAGCAGGACCAGTAATACTACCAAGATATAGCTTACCACCAGGTTTTAAAACTCGATAAAATTCCTTCAATGACTGATTTTTATCAGTAAACATCCAAACGCTATAAGATATAATGTAATCGAAAAAATTATTTTCATATGGTAATTTTTCAATTTTACCCAGAATTAATCCTAAATTTCTTTTTTTAAATCTACTTTTCAAAATCTTAGCGTAGGCCAAATATTTTGGCGTGATATCAATACCATAAACTTTTTTATTCAAATAAGTACCGGCAATTGACCAATAACCAGCGCCGCAACCAGCGTCTAGCATAATTTTGTCTTTGCCAAAAAAACCAATTTTTTCAAGTCTTTTTCGAAAATAAGAAGGCGGATTCTTAAACATTGTCTTGATATTTTCATTGATCACTTCTTCTTTAATTTTCCAATCTGGATGTATTTTCATTTGTCATTTGGATTTTGTATATTTTATCTTAACCAAACTTTTAACTTCTCTTCAGTTGGCGGTTCACTTTTTAATTTATAATCTTTTTTAGGAATAGTAATTTCCAAACCGCAATTACAACGAAATTTGATATTTTCTTCATCACGACTAATTTCCTCTTTCAGCTTCTGTCCGCATTTACAAACAAAATCCCGAATTCTGGCCGGATTACCAAAAGCCATGGCAAAATCGGGCAAATCTTTAGTCACCACCGAACCAGAACCAACCAACGCCCATTTGCCGATTGTTACTCCGGGAGTAATAACCGAGTGAGCTCCAATTGCCGAACCCTCGCCAATTTTAATGGTTGAAACTTCCCAATCATCAGCCAATTTTAAAGAACCGTCAGGATTAACCGCCCGAGGAATTTTGTCGTTGGTAAAACAAACATTGGGACCAATAAAAACTCCATTTTCAATAATCGCCTCGTGATAAATAATTGCCCTGTTTTGAATTTTAACATTGTCGCCAATCTTTGACTCAACATCAATAAAAACCCCGCTACCAACAATACAGTTTTGACCGATTTTAGTATTTTGGCGAATATGCGAATAATGCCAAACTTTAGTGCCAGTGCCAATTTGAACATCATCTTCAATAATAGCGGTGGGATGGATGAAATAATCCTTCTTTTGTTGTTTTTTTATTTTAGGCATTGTTTAATTTCTAATTATTCTAATTAACCTAATGTCATCCTGAACGCAGTGAAGGATCTGTCGCGAATGCAACATCCGACATTTGTCGGAGATTCTTCGCTTCGCTCAGAATGACAATAACTATTAGAAATTAGAATAATTAGATTAATTGGTCATTCCCCGTCGAGCTATGCTCGGCGGATCATTCTATCAATCCTGCAGGCAATGTCCAAAGCGTCAATCGCTTCTCTCGCTGTTACTGCCGGCCGGCCGTTTTCTTTAATTGCTTTAATAAACGACTTAATTTCCGCTTTCAAAGGTTCAATATTATTAACGGCAATGGTTTTTTTATCTTGACCGTCACCGAATTTAATTAAAAAATCGCCAAAATCGTCGTAAGACTCCATTACCTTGCTTTCGTAAAAATTCAGCTCTTGAGTAATATAGTTGAGTTCAACATAAGCCTTTTTGCCGGAAACTGTCAGTTTTCTGACTTTTAAAGGTGTAATCCAATTTGCCATCATAATACCTGAACCATTACCATAATCCAAAAAAGCCTCCACATGATCTTCATGATTTTTCAGCAGTGCTTTGCCGCCTTGAGCGACAATTTTACGGGGTAGGCGAGAGAAAAACCAATTCATAATATCAATATCGTGAACGCCAATATCAACCACAACATTGACATCTTTAATTTGAGGAGGTAGTGGTCCCAAACGAAAAGTCGCCACCGAAATAATTTCACCCAACTTGCCCGAATCAATCATTTCCTTAAGCTTTAAAACAGCCGGATTAAATCTTTCAATATGACCAACTGTAAATTTAACCCCTTTTTGCCGAGCTTTTTCAACCACTTCTTTTGCATCCTTAACATTTAGAGCAATCGGTTTTTCAATTAAAATATGAACGCCAGCGGTAATACAATCTAGAGCAATCTTTTTGTGTAATTTGGTTGGCACGGCAATGGTGACTAAATCAAGTTTTTCATTTTTTAAGAGATCTTTATAGTTTTCATAGTATTGACATTTAAATTTTTCGGCAATTTCTTTGCCGATTTTAGGATTAATATCTGAAATAGCTACCAGATTAACACCGGAAATTTCAGCATAGTTTCTAGTATGATGTCGCCCCATATTGCCTACACCAATAACACCTGCGTTCATATTTTTCCTCCGCCTTGTTTTGCTTTAAATTTATCTATTTTTTATCTATTTTCAATTTAGCAAATTTTACCCATTCGTCAACTTTTGTCAAGAGCCGACACCAATGCTTTTGCTTCTCTTATTTGTCATTGCGAGCGATAGCGAAGCAATCTATTTTAAAGATTGCCACGGCCATCCGGCCTCGCAATGACAATTGATAGGATATTAAAAAAGGGCAGACTATTTTAGCCTACCCTGCTTATTTCATTCATAACTGTCAAATATGTGTGCATTTTAGCCACTTCATCGTTTTCTATCCGTGGCGACCAATAACCAAACCATTCCTCCTCGGAACGACCGCAAACTTCTACCACTGCCCCGATGGCGTTAGTTTCACGAATTTTTCTCAAAATCAGATCTAAAGTATTGATCTGATATGGATCACACAAATCAATTGGCAAATGACTAGTATATTCACCCTTTTCGTTCACATCATGGGTCCCTCCACCCAAATGAAAAAGAGTCGGTTGAGTTAATTCAATATAATCAATCAAACCAATCTGCCGATAGGCAACTGGTGGCAGTCCTTTTTTCAGCCAATAACCAGTGATTGAATGCAATTTATAAGCATCTTCGCCAACCTTGGCTGAACTTGGCACTCGCCAACGGGACAAACGACAAAGATCGTCTTCCATCATACCCATTAATAAATTCCGAGCAGAATTATAATGCTCGCTGTCAAAGGTAGTTTTTACCCCAACTTCTTTACTAATCCAAGCAATGTCCAGCCAACTACCGGCGCGCAAAGCAAGATATGTCAGCCGATGATTTTCGTCCTTGCTCCAACTTATCAACGACACATTCTCTATTTGGAGAATACCACCCATCTTTTTATTTAATTTAACCAGTATCTTAACCTGCGATTTAATATGCTCAAGCATAATGCCCGCATCTACCGATGAATTATAGCGCTTTAGACTCGTTTCTATCAATGGTTGACTTGTTAGAAACAGAGGCGGTAAATGAATCGTAACTGCCTCCAAACCAAAATCTATAAGATTGTTGGCTTGGCTGGCAACAAATTCCATTTTATCCATATTTTCAATCGCATCAGTCGGCGGATGCCAAGTCACACGACCGCCTAAAGCTTTAATCTTGTTAAAACAATCTTCCGCCCAACCTTCTAAAACCAAACCCTTGACTTCAACACCAATACACCAGCCCAATTTATCAAGAATCGGCGCGCAGGATTTTAGAAAATTCCATCTTATACCTCTTATCCAATCTTTCCTTCCCATCGGCAACGCCAGCATCGGTCTTGGCATTTATCCGTCCCCCTGTTTATCAATTATGATTTTGATTAGATTTTCAAAGTAACTCTTTTTTCAAGAAGAGCTTATTAATATAGCATAAAATACACAGATATGTCAACCTTAAAACAACCCCATGTTAAAGCAAAGTAGTAATATCCTATTGTAAGCAAAGTAGAAATATCCTCTTT
>CAYZMA010000001.1:0-59804 GCA_964479405.1 uncultured Candidatus Saccharibacteria bacterium | reverse complement strand
TTATACCTTGTCATCAGGACAAATAAAATGCCTTATTATTCAACGGCCTCAGACTGAGTTTTGACATTTATTAATTTTGGAATATAATAGAGATAGATTGGAGAAAAATATGAAAGTCAAAAATTTAGCGGTTCTCTTTGAACAAGAGCAAGATGGCGGATATTCAGTTTCTGTGCCATCTCTTCCCGGTTGTTTCTCTCAAGGTGATAATTTTGAAGAAGCTTCAAAAAACATTCATGAAGCCGTTGAATTGTATTTAGAAGACGAGGATTTACCTAATGAATCAGTAAAAGAATTTTTTGTTCCTATGGAAGTAAGAAAATGAAAGATTTTAATGACTAAAATACCTCGCGTATCAGCTAAAGACCTCATTAAATTCCTTAATAAACGAGGATTTATTTTTATTAGTCAAAAAGGTAGCCATATTAAACTAAGGAAATTATCACCCATAAAACAAACTATTATTATTCCAAACCATAAAATTATTCGTCCCGGAACTTTAAATAATATTTTAAAAAAGGTGGGAATTACCAATCAAGAACTCATAGAACTCTTAAGAAATTAACCTGCAGAAAAGCCCACCTTGGAAGTGGGATGTAGATGGTTAGAGGGGTTTGTCATTGCGAGGCTGGGTAGCCGTGGCAATCTATTAGAAAGATTGCTTCGCTGACACTCGCAATGACAAGTAAATAAGAGAAAAATAATCAAGGGATCACCCCTCTAGGCATATGCCATTAGTGTAGAGAGGTGATCTGCTTGAAGTTTTCCGTCTACAGGACGAAAGATTGCTTCTCCGCCAGCTGGCGGAGCTCGCAATGACATTCGTGTCAGATTGCTTGAAGTTTTCTTTTTGAAATTTTTTAATTTTAGTACAACTTTACTTCTTTTACCAACCCAGTAAAAAATTCTATCATTTCTTTTTTAGTGATTGTACTTCCTAAAAATTTAATTTCAGTGTCTTTAATATCTTCTAAATAAATTAGTTGCTCTAAAAAAAGACGCTTATCAAATTTATCTTTATATTTCCTTTCTGCTAAGTCAGTGATTTCAACTAAAGAAACTAGTTTTTTATTTAAAATATAATACAAATCAACATAGTCTTTAAAAGTTGCCCGGCGACCTAAAGCGTACACTTTTAAAGCTCCAAGCTCCACAACCGGTAAAATTTTCACATCTTGGAAAATAATAAATGGTGAAATTACCTCAAATGGATAATTGAAAAAAGTTAATTGTACACCATCAACTAAAATTGTTAAATTTTCAGCATTATTAACAATAATATCAATTTTATTTTCTTTAAAAATTTTCTCTACTTTGAGATACAAACTCCTTGGAATATTTTCACTATTAAATAAATCAAAATCAACTGAAATACGATGACCTATTTGTAGCGCTAAAGCAGTACCTCCAACTAAATAGAAATTCGGAAAATGTTTCAGTTTTTTAAAAATTTCTTTGGCTTTATCGCCCAGAACCTCTAAGTGCATAATTAAATTTCCTAATGTCAAGCAAAAGGGAAATTAGTTTTAATGCTTCCGGCCGGAATTCGGTAGCTTGGATTGTTTCTATGTTTTTCTTGACTTCATCTTTTCCATAACAATCAACCAGCCATTGCCAATCTTTCCACTTGCCATAATTTATAATATTTATAATAATTCTTTGCTTGTCCTTATCGGAATTCAATTTAGTAAAATCATAAGACCAAAACATTGGTTTTAATGATACGGGTAATGTATTCATATCTTAATTATACCTCATTTTGATAATTTAATCAATTTTCCTCAAGGAATCACCCCTCGGAATCTGATGAATAGAAGAATAGATGAATGGATAATTAGAGATACCAGAGATACCTTAGACAAAGCGGGGCGTACGCCACAGCCACTTTGTCAACCATCCAAACATACAGAACTGAAAATTCCACGAGAGGTGATCTGCTTGAAATTACAGGAAGGTACATCCAGACGAATCACAAGTTGCAACCCGTGTGGTCCCCGAAACACACTGACCTGTTTGACAGGTTGCGATAACTTTTGGATTAGTGGCTGACCCAGGATTACCAGCAGTACCCCAAACTGTTGTTGCCCATGACCATATAGATGCTGATGTTGATGTTGGGTAAAGAGTGGTTTGGGTAGAACAAATCGCAGTGCCTCCAATTGCCGCCGTTGGAACGCTTACTGAAGGGGTATCTTCGTCTAGACACATCGCAAACCCCGCTGAGACAGATGATACTGACCCCTTAAAAGCTGCGTCACGAGCTTTTATTCTCGCGCTACCTAAGGCTACCAAAATCATTGCTGCCAAAATACCGATGATGGCGATGACGACCAAAAGCTCAATAAGGGTGAAACCTTTTTTCATTCTTCCACCTTCGCGTAAAGCTACGGTGGACTTCATTTCATTTCGCATAAAAATCTCCTTTTTTAAATAATTATTTCTAGATTAGATCGACCGCTTCCGCGTGAACGGAAGAAAGACTAATCCTATCAAAATTACGAAGTAATTTTTTAAATTAACCTAATTATCCTAATTACTCTAATTGATCTAAATAATGTCTAAACTTCTAATGACTAATTTTTAGGATTTTTCTTAATTGGTGCTTAATTAGAAATTAGGTTAATTAGTATAATTAGAAATTTTCAAATAGCTTTGCTATTTAATAACACTCGTCAAACTGTAGATTGGATACAGAATGGAATACAGAATAAAGCCAACGCCGATACCGATTATGACGATTGTGACAGGCTCTATAAGGCTGGCGATGGTTTTAATTTTAATATCGGTTTCTTGTTCATAATACTCGGCGACTTTGTTAAGAAGCATTTCCAGTTTGCCGGTTTGCTCGCCAATCATAATCATCTGAGTGGTCAAGATGGTAAAATCTTTTTCCTTTTCCAGAGGCACAGACATGGGAATTCCCCGCTCTACTTGCAGTATAACATTTTTCAAGATTTTTGTGTAAATACGGTTGTTCATTACCGCCATGGTAATTCTGATGGACTCAATAACCGGCACGCCGGATTGAATGAGCATGCCCATGGTGCGGGAAAAACGAGCCATATAGACATCGTAGGAAACAAAATTAACAAGAGGAGTTTTAAGTCTAATGGTGTCCCACCAAAGACGACCTTTCTCAACATAACGAAAAAATAAGTAAATACCCATACTTAAAACTACCAAAATAATTAAAAGCAACCACCAATAGAGAACCAGAAAGTCAGAAGAAGCCATTACTACCCGGGTAGCAAATGGCAATTCGGCGCCGGCATCGGCAAAAACAGTCTTCAGAGTCGGGACAACTTTGACCATCATCACCACTACCGTTGCCACCATCGCCACAATAATAAAGATTGGATAAGCTAAAGCGGATTTTATTTTGCTGGAAAAACTTTGAAAAAGCTCCATTTGTTCGGCTAAATGGTTTAGGACCATATCAAGTTTGCCTAAAGTTTCACCGGAGCGAACAACGGCAACAAAAAAGTTGTCAAAAGTTTTTGGAAATTGCGCCAAAGATTCCGAGAGAGTTTTGCCAGCCAAGATGTCTTGATAAATTTTGTCTAAAATTTTCTGAAAAACCGGATTTTTGGTCTGCATTCGTAGCAAACGGATACAGTTGTCTAAAGCCAGCCCAGCCGAGATCATGACGGCTAGTTGACGAGTAAAGAAAACTTTTTCTTTATTTTTAACCTTTGTAAAAATTGTAATGTTAATATTTTTCAATCCCTCTCCTTGTGATTTGATTAGTTTTATTGAATATGTAAATTCCACGAATAGGAAGCAGTTGAAGAAGCAGTTGAGCCAGACATTGTAACAGTATAGTCACCATCAGGAACAGTAGTAAAATCAGCAGCGTAGCTACAAGTATAAGTAGGCGTCATAGGATCTTTAGAAAATGTAACCGTGGGTAATGGAGTACTACCAATACTAGCTGGACAGGTCGGTGGTGTATTAGGAGTAGTATTAAACTTAAGAATAAAAGTTACTGGAGAAACATTACCACCGGGAGCATTATTTATGTTTCGATTTGGTGAAAAATAATTCATAGATAGCGCAGACGATTGAGTAGACGAAAAAGTAGAACCACTAACTTTAGTAGAGGAAAAAATATTTGACCCGCAGAATGTATCTGAACACGAAGCCGTAATAACAACGGAATCACTATTATTTGCACCTTCTAACCCGGTCCAAACCCAACCAGGATTACCAATAGGTAATTTAGGATATCTTTCAGTCCCATCCACCAGATTTTTTCTACAGATAGAGCCACCTTCTGTTCCCAATTGAGGAAAGCTTGTTGCTCCAGTAGGAATTTGGACTAATCCCCCATCGTTTAAGCACAAAGTTAAAGCGCCGGCGACGCTGGAAAGTGAAGCTTTGCCGGAAGCCGCCCTTGCCTTTTGACGAGCGCTACCTAAGGCAACCAAGATCATTGCCGCTAAAATACCAATGATGGCGATGACGACCAAAAGTTCAATAAGAGTAAAACCCCTGCGAATAGTTTTTGTCATAAATCCTCCTTAAATTATTGCTTAGTTTAATAATAACACAATATAAAATAAATTTCTAATTATTCTAATTATACTAATTAACCTAAATAATGTCTAATTACCTAATGACTAAAAATTTGGGATTTTATGAATTAGAATTTATTTAGAAATTAGGTTAATTAGAAATTGGTCATTTTTTAATACACCATCATTTTAAACGCTTTAGGATCCATGGCCCAAGCTAAAGCATTGTCAATCGTAATTTCACCTTTAGAAACTAATTCGGCTAAAACTTTATCCATGGAAATCATCCCTTCTGATGCCGAAGTTTGGATAATGTTCGGCAGTTGGTGGGTTTTTCCTTCTCTAATTACCGATCTGACAGCCGAATTGGCAATCATAATTTCGCAAGCAACGGTTCTGCCACCGGAAGTTTTAGGAAGAAGTCTTTGAGAAACAACCCCCAACAAGACATTGGCTAATTGCATTCTGACTTGCTGTTGTTGATGAGGCGGAAAAACATTAATAATTCTATCGGCCGTTTGCGCCGCTGAATTGGTATGCAAAGTGGTAAAAACTAAATGCCCCGTTTCCGCCAAAGTCAAAGCGGCGTCAATAGTTTCCAGATCGCGCATTTCGCCGATCAGAATAACATTGGGGTCCTCACGAAGGGCAGAGCGAAGAGCATGCGAAAAAGAATTCGTGTCCGAACCAACTTCTCTTTGAGAAATAATTGATTTTTTATGTTCAAAAACATATTCAATCGGGTCTTCAATGGTAACAATATGTTCGCTTCTTGACTCGTTGATAGAATCAACCATTGCCGCCAGTGTGGTTGACTTGCCGTGCCCAGTTGGACCGGTGATAATTAAAAATCCCTGGCTTGGGACAGTGAATTTTTCCAAAATTGGAGGCAAATTTAATTCGGTCAGACTTTTAATCAATTTAGGAATGAAACGTAAGGAAGCGGCGTAATTGCCTTTTTGAAAATAGACATTGGTTCTAAAACGAGTATCGTGATAGCCAAAGGAAAAATCAAGTTCTTTTTGAGTTTTTATGTGCTCCAGTTGTTCCGGGGTCATAAAAGATTGAATGAGCCGTGTAACACTTTCAGCTGTTAAAGGACCTTCGCCCGGCACTGGTGAAAGCCGGCCGTCAATTCGTAGAATTGGCGGAACACCGATGGTCAAATGGAGATCGGACGCTTTGTGTTCAATTGCCACATCTAAAAGTTTCTTCATCCCAGGATCTAAAGTTTGTTGCATAATACCTCCTTAATTTTGCATTATTTTATACCGTTATCACTCTCATCACTTCATTAACAGTAGTTAAACCCTTTAAAGCCTTTACTAAACCATCTTGTTTCATGGTGATCATCCCCTCTTTAATTGCCGCTCTTTTAATATCTGATGCCGGTTTTCGCTCTAAAATTAAATTTTCAAGCTCATGCGACATAGTCAAAACTTCAAAAATACCAATTCTGCCCTTATAACCCAATTCGCACTCATCGCAACCCGCGCCTTCAAAAAATTGATAAGGTTTGGGTAAATTAAACTTTTCAAGCTCGGCTTCAATTTCTTTAGCAATCGGCGCCGGAATATGGGCTTGCCTTTTACATTTGGGACAAAGTTTTCTGACCAATCTTTGACCAATAATGGCATTGATAAGCGAAGTAATAAAAAATGGTTCAACCCCCATATCAGCCAATCTGGGCAAAGTGCCGGAAGCATCGTTGGTGTGGAGAGTTGAAAGGACCAAATGACCAGTTAAAGCGGCTTGAGTGGCTAAGGAAGCAGTTTCTGAGTCTCGAATCTCCCCTACCATAATAATATTAGGGTCTTGACGTAGAATTGACCGAAGACCATTGGCAAAAGTAAAACCAATTTTTGGCCGAATTTGGCATTGGTTAACACCCGCCATTTCGTATTCAACCGGATCCTCCAAAGTAACAATATTGACTGAAGCATTGGAAATTCTAGTTAAAACTGCATATAAAGTAGTAGTTTTACCAGAACCGGTTGGCCCGGTTGAAAGAATTAATCCATAAGGTTTGTTCATATTTTCTAACAGAACTTTTAAATTTCGGTCCACCAGACCTAATTCTTCCAAAGTATAAAGATGGGCTGATTTGTCCAAAAGCCGCATAGCAATTTTTTCGCCGTGAACAGTGGGCAAAGTGGAAATACGAAGGTCCACCGCATGGCCCATGGCAATACAATCAAACCGACCGTCTTGGGGAATACGACTTTCGTCAATTTTTAATTTAGATAAAATTTTAACCCGAGAAACAACTGCCGGTTGGACTTCCAGAGGCAGTCTGACAATATCTTTTAAAAGGCCATCAACCCGAAAACGAATTCTAACATTTTTTTCAGCCGCTTCAATGTGAATGTCGGAAGCTTTTTTAGAGACAGCTAAAATAACCGAGGCGGCGACAATTTTGGGGACATTGCCGGTTTCCACCACTGCTTGCAAGTCGGAAACTTCTTTAATTGGTTTGCCGACAAATTTGTCCAGATCATTTTCAACCGGTATAACCAGTTGAGCGCTCATTGATCCACTAATTTCCGGCACCGCTTCAGTCACTTTTTCTTTTTCTTTTTCTTTTTCTGGTGGCAGAGGAGCCGTTGGCTCTTCTTTCTTTTCTTCTTTCTTTTCTTCCACTTTATGCTCTTCTTGTTTCTGGGGAGGTGGAGGTGGTGAAACAGTTACCGGTTTTGGAGGTAATTTTTCCGGATGATAAAAACGGATTGCCCGCTCAATTTCTGCCGGTGTAACCCGATATTCTTCAATGGCAATATTGTTTTTAGTTTTGACAAAATCTAAAATTTCACGGACTTTTTTGCTATCTGGATCAGCAACAGCTACTTTGATAAAAGACGAATGAGGTGCTGAAAAGACAACCATTTGATATTTTAAAGCAATATTTTCCGGAAATTTGGTTATAACTTCATAAGGAATAGTGATTTGATCTAAATTTAAAGTTTTAAAATTAACTTTTTCAACTGGAGGAGTTGATGCCTGATATTGAGAAACAGCCGTCAAAAAATCGGCCAGTGTTGTGATTGCTAATTCAATTTTGAAACCTTTTCCTTTTTCTAAGGTGGCGATTGTCTCTTGTAAATTACCAGCTAATTTGGCTGGCTTGGCAATGGCAATCCGGACAGTTTTTACCGGCTCTTTTTGAATCTCGTAAGCAATAATATTGTACTGCCGAGTAAGACCTTCGGGAATTAACTCTAAAGTTTCTTTGGAAATTTGACGATTAGCTAAACTAACAAAAGGTAAATTGTAAAGTCCGGCATAAGCGCGAGCAATATCGGTTGGCTCCAGCATATTTTCGGTTATTAATTTATTTTCTACCTCAAAATTGGAAAGATGACGAAAACTTTGAGCGGTTTCGTTTTTTATCTTTCCTTGCTGAAGCAGAACATCAATTAGTTGTTTTTTAACGGCTACTGCCAAAACTCCCTCCCTATCCCGCCGTAGGCGGGGAAATCCGAAATTCTAAGTTCTAAATCCGAAACAATATCTAATTTTTAAGATTGTCATTCCGAACGCAGTGAGGAATCTCCGACGAATGTCGGATGTCGCATTCGCGACAGATCCTTCACCTGACGGTTCAGGATGACATTAAATAATTAATATAAACTAGTTATTGCAATCCTATTATAATATATATTAATAATAGTAGCGGTGTCAATTTAAAGTTGAGGCAAAATCCAAAGGAATAATTTTTGCTAAAAGCCCGATCATTTAAACTTTCTGTTTATTTAGATTAATTATATCAAAAAACCAAAGTTGAGACCAGTATAAAATTAATTTATCATTTTTCCAATATACCCGGAATAATCCAACGAAGAGTTTTTGGATGAATAATTCCGATTTTTTGATATTTTTTTAATTTCAGAAGATGGTTATCAAAAGTAATAATCAAATACGCCCCGGATGCAACTGCGCATTCTAAAATAATATTATCTTTTGGATCAGTTTTGATAATTTTTAATTTTTCTTCTGATTTGACAATCTTGGCAACTTGAGAAATTGTGGATGTAAAAACTTGAATATCACTATCTTTAACTTTAAATTTCTTTTGCAGTTTATTTTCTAGTTCTAAAAGAATATCGGCAGAACTAAATAATTCAATTTTCTTTTCAATGGCTAAATTGAAAAGTTCTCTAGAAAAACCACTTTTTAAAAAAGCTGAAATGTAGATATTGGTGTCAAAAACAATTTTGAGAACATTTTTAGCCGGCAATTCTTTCAACATCTTCCTCCGTTTCAATTCCTAAACGGATCGCGACCCGCTCGCCTATTCCTTGAAGATAATGCCAATCACAACTGATTTGATATTGCCGCAGAGCTTCCCTAATTAATTGACTTCGAGACCTGCCTTCTTTTTGAGCTAACTTTGAAATTAGATTAAATTCTTTTGGTGAAAGTGAAATACTTAACACCTCTGTAGTTCTGGACATTTTTACCTCCATATAAAATTAATACTCTGTATTAATTATGCAGAAAGTATTTTTGATTGTCAAGTGTTTTTTATTTAGATAGTTCTAGTTTTTTAATTCTTGAATCCATTTCTTTAACTTTCTTTGATAACTTTTCAATCATCGTCAAATTACTGATCAAATCTTCATTTAGACTGTCCCAAATTTGATCAATTTTTTGTTTTAGCGGTAAAATCTTTGCTTCAATAATTGGAGGAACTTCAGTAATTATTTGATCATGAACTTCTTCACGAACAACCTCTCTTACTTCTTCGCGAACAATTTCTCTAATTTGTTTTAAATCATTTTTATCTAAAGTCATTTTTTTACCTGTTTTTAATATATCAATAATGGTTTTTTTGTCAATTTGGCAGGACACCGTGAAGGTTGTTAGAACCTATTTCCTGTCTATTTTAAAGTATATCAGAATTTTGAAGTTGTACTAAAATATGTAATCACGGCTACATTAATAAAGTCAGTTTATCTGTTACCATAAGTATTATTGTAGTTAAAATTATAAAGAATAAGAGTAATTTCCTTTCAAATTTTTCTTCTGCAAAATTCTTCCTTCGGTTTACCAGATGTTCTTATAATATTTCCAAGCGTTCCATTGGGCATTAAAGCAGAAGGATTTTTGGAAACAAGAGCCGACCATTCCTGACCATTTTTGTCCTTTTTCCAACAAAAAAAGTGCTTACAATTTTTAGCACCCATTTTAAGCAAAAAGCCATTCTTTTTTAATTTAGCAACAATTTCTTTATTTTTATGTGGAAGTAACTTTTTACTCATCAAATAAAATCTTTAACAAGGGGTTAATGATCCAAAAGGTATAGTAGAAACTAAAGTTGGTTGAACTTCCTGTTGCATAACATTCTTTTTCATTTGCTTAATGGTTGCAAGATAACTAAAAAATCTATCCCAGTATTCTTTTGGTGCTGGTCTATTAAGAAGATTTTTTGATAATTTATTTTTGATAACTATCTCGACATGAGTTTTCACTGCATCAGAAAGAATGTTTTTTACTTGTTCTAAATTATTACCCTCTTCGACAATATCTAACTCCAAACAGACACCAATAAATTTGCTATTTTCTGGATACACAAACACAGTAATATTACCTTTTTTGTAACTATTTCTCATTTGATTGTATTATACTCCAAAATTGATATGTATTCAATTTAACAGGTTTGGCAGGAGCTGTAGGAATTGCCCCGCCGTTGCGGGGTATTATACCCTAATTATTCATTAATCTTGGCAGGCCCTAGAGGAGTTGAACCTCTGACCGCGGTTTTGGAGACCGCTATTATGCCACTTAACTAAGGGCCCATCACAACCAATTTCTAAATCCAAATTTCTAATGTCTAAATAATTTTATCATTTTAATTTTGACATTTAAATTTTCATTTGTTATTTGATATTTGGATTTTGGATTTATAATATTATTTCTTGGCTTTGGAAATTTTCACTTCTTTGTGAGCAGTGTGCTTGCGACAACCTTTGCAATACTTGGAAAGTTGCATTTTTTCTTTGTTTTCTTGAGGATTTTTAGAAGTAGTGTAATTTCTTTCTTTACACTCGGTACATTCTAATTGGAATAAAATTGATTTTGTCTTGGCCATTTTGTCCTTTCTATTTTGGAGCCCCCAGCAGGAATCGAACCAGCGTCTATAGTTTACAAAACTACTGCTCTGCCACTAAGCTATGGGGGCAAAACTCACTGGAGCCCAGGATCGGATTTGAACCGACGGCCTATTCCTTACCATGGAATTGCTCTACCACTGAGCTACCTGGGCATACAACCACTGCTCCGACGATTCTGTCGGAGCTCCGACTGGTAACGTCGGAGAGCTACCTGGGCACTAAAAGTGGTGCCGGGAGTAGGATTCGAACCTACGAAGCCTTAAAGACGTCGGTTTTACAGACCGCTGGGTTTGTCCACTTCCCGTATCCCGGCATAAATTAATCTTATCATCTTTTTTAAAATTTCTCAACCCTATTTTGGGGTACTTTTACCTTTTTCTTTTTCGTATAATTTTGAGGACCGATCTAAAAGTTTTTTGTACTTGCTATTTTTACTGTCAATATTTAAAGCTTTTTTAAATGATTCTGTTGCTTTAAAATAATCTTTAAGACCCATATATGCCAAACCTAAATTGATATAGCGGGAAGCTAAATCCGGCTCCAGTTTGGCCGCTTGCGAAAAGGCGTCTTTGGCATCGTAAAAATTCTTTTGTTCCAGATAAATTGCCCCCAGTCGCGAATAGATTTTAGCATTGTCCGGCGAAGAGGCGGCGGCTTTAATATATAAGTTTTCTGCTTTTTCATATTTTTTTGACTCAAAAGCGTCATCTGCCTGCGCAATTAAACCGTAAAGACTGATTTCTTCATCGGTTGTATTGCTAACTTTTTTTTTAATTTTTCTGGCATCAGGTAGTCGGCGAGCAATAATGACCAAAACTACCACCACGGCGGCAATAATTAATAAATTCCAAATCATTTTTTCCTTTCAACTCGTTTAGGACAGGCGCTTTTTCCTTCCTCAAACGAAAGACAGCACATTGGTTTGCCACAACAACCAGTTGATTTGTTCATATTGCCTGTTGTTAATTCTGGAGATTGAGCTATTTCTGTTGCAATTGCCTCCGTATCTTGTAAAAACTTACTACAACAAAGCTCCCGGCCACATTTGCCAATGCCGCCAAAATATTTTGCTTCATCGCGACTACTTACTTGCTGAAGGCGTATAAGTTTATAAAAAGTTTTTGCCATGTCTAAGACAAGTCCCCGAAAATCCACCCGACCCTTGGCGCTAAAATAAAAGGTTAATTTCTTTTGATCAAAAGAAAGATCAGCGTCTAAAATTTTCATGTCCAGACCATGACGGATGACTTTCTTTTGCGCTTCAGCAACATATTCGCGAGCTTGATTTTTAAGAGTGCAACACCAACGACGATCTTCAGCATTAATGGTTCTTAAAATTTTACCAGTCCCCTCCTCCGCCTCGGCAGTGGAACTGGGTTTATCTAATACTCTTGCCTCTTCAACAATTTGATCGGTTTCAACTAAAACCGCCTCGTTTGGCTTAATATCTTGAGCCTCGTAGGAATATATTTTTCCGGTTGAATTAATTCGTAAATTTATTTTTTTCATTCTACATTTCTAATAATAGATTTTCTAATAGTAATTTTACAGAAGTATTGGTAAAAAGTAAATGTCTGGTCTTAATAATACTTTTTAATTTCTCTCTCGTATCTTCGCCGGAAAGAAGCTGGGAGCGAATTTCTTCTTCCCAAAGATTAATAATTTCGCCTAAATTTTCATCAGTGATGATTTTTGCCACATAGTCAAAACGCTCTTTAATTGAAAGTTGAGCAATTTTACTGCTTTCAAGGAAATTTGAAGGAGTTGTTTTATTTTGATTATTTACTTGACGAATAACCTGACAACGAGAAAGAATCGTGGGCAAAATTTTTTCTTTTCTGGCGCTTTGCAAAATTAAAACCGCGTAAGTTGGCGGTTCTTCCAAAATTTTCAGGAGCGAATTTGCCGCTTGGGTGGTCATATTTTCCACGCCGGATAAAACCGCCAATTTTAAAGCCGAACTATGGGGTTTTAAATACATCCAAGATATCAGAGCGCGAACATGATCAATTTTAATAGGATTTTCATCTAACTTTAAAACATCGGGAGTTTTTATTTCGTAAGTTTCAAGAAATACCGTCAAGTCCAAATCACCAAAAACTATATAGGCGTGGCCCAAATCATCCGTTTTTGTTTGAGATTTGATGAGATTAGAAAATTTATCTTCAGATGAATCCATACTCTAAAACTACCACAGAGTCTTGACAAACGAAAGTTTTTCTTATATGATGTATGTGGTATGCATAATAATTGCATGGGTCGAGCTAACAATCTAACTAATGGAAAAATTAAATTAAATGGATTTTCAAGACAAAAACATGACTTGCAAGGATTGCTCTAAGGAATTTGTTTGGTCAGCTGGTGAACAAAAATTCTATCAGGATAAAGGCCTCCAAAATCCTCCAGGGCGTTGCCCTGATTGTCGTAAGAATCAGAAAGACAAAAAAGCTAACCGACAAATGTATTCAATCATTTGTAAAAGCTGTGGAAAAGAAGGACAGGTACCGTTTGAACCAAGAAATGCTAACGATGTCCTTTGTGCTGATTGCTTCGCAAAGTCAAAAACTGCAGGTAACGATTCAGACAATATTGAATCGTAAATTAATAGTTAATTATTAATTATTACAAAAAGAGATAAGCTTCCTTGGAAGCTCTCTTTTTGTAATTAACGCTTATACTTAGACCTTATGTTTAGACCTGATGCATCGAGTGCAAATAATTTTGCCTTCGCTTTTTTGTAAATTAGGTTTGACAACTCTCTTGGTTCTGTGGAGTGAGTGAGGTTTATTAAAACCACTGGTTGGTTTTTTACCGCATATTTGACAAATATTCATTTTGCTCCTATTCTTGACTTTAAAAGATTCAAGTTTTATGTTATCATATAAAAGAAATTAAATCAATAAAATTATGATTATTTTACTTCTTTTCCAATCACCATTACATTTTGTCGCAATAATTCTGGCATTGTTAGTGGCAATCACTTTCCATGAATTTACTCATGCTTGGGTGGCTAATTTATACGGCGATCCGACAGCTAAATTAATGGGCAGGGTTTCGCTTAATCCCTTGGCTCACTTAGATTTATATGGTTCTATTTTCTTAGTTTTGGTTGGTTTTGGTTGGGGAAAACCGGTAATGGTTAATTCCAGTAACTTTAAAAATCCGAAATTGGATAATTTGACTGTTTCCTTAGCAGGACCGATGAGTAATTTACTATTGGCGATTGTATTTGGTCTGATTCTTAGATTTTTACCTCTTCCCGACCCGATCGGATTATTTGTGACGGCTTTGGTCTTCTTCAACCTAATTTTAATGATTTTTAATTTCCTGCCAATTCCCCCGCTTGACGGCTCTAAAATTTTGGCTTTATTTGTTTCCGAGCAAACATTTATGTTTTTGCAACAATTTGGAATGTTTATTTTACTTTTTGTTGTCTTTTTTACCGGTCTAATTCCACTAATTGAAGCTAAAGTCATTATTAACTTTTTCAACATTTTAACCAATAAACCGGCATTATTGAATATGCTTTTGTTTATTTAATCTTCGGGGTGTAGCTTAGTTGGTAAAGCGCCAGGCTGGGGGTCTGGAGATCGCCTGTCCGAGTCAGGTCGCCCCGACCAAATTAAAAATATCAAACATCAGGTTAAAAGAGAACCGTCCCCTAGTTAGTGTTCTAGTTAGTTTTAGGAGTAAACAATGCTTACAGAAGATGAAGAAAAATATTTAGCACAAATTCCAGCGGATAAAAAAGTGATTCTTGAGCCCTACGATCCAAAAACTCCAAATATTACAGAGAAATATGTCAAAAAAATTAATAATGCCGAACCGAATCTGGAAGTAATCCATATTGGAGCTTCGGCCCTTGGAATTTCCGGTCAAGGAGATATTGATTTATTTATTTTGTGCCCGAGAAACAGTTTTTCTAAATACAGGTTAAGTTTAATAAAAGAATTAGGCAAACCTATCTCGGGAATTAGTTTGACACAATGGCATTTTGAAGAAGATAGCCATGATATAGAAATTTATCTTGCCGACCCAATAGAAGAAAGTACCGCCAGACAAATAAGAGTTCATAAAATATTAAGTAGTAATCCAAATCTTTTAAAGAAGTACGAACTCTTAAAAGAATCCGTCGCAAACGACTCGTATCGCGAATACCAGTGCCAAAAATACGAATTTTATAATCAGATACTTAAATAAAAAGAAGACCTACGAACCTAGGGAACCTAGAACCTAGGGGACGGTTCTCTTTTGCCCAGTAAATTTGCTAAAATATTTTTGGCATAATATAATTTAAGTATGCCAAGACCTCCACGACTACTTTTATCACAAAGCTATTACCATGTTATGATCCGTGGCAACAATCGCCACTCGGTTTTTAAGTCAAACAACGATTATCTCTATTTTTTAGAACTCATCGGAAGATATAAGACAGAACACCCTTTTGACCTGTACCACTACTGCCTAATGCCCAACCATATTCACATGCTTTTAAAAACCTTTAAAGCCAGTGATTTCTCAACATTTATGAAAAAGTTAGAGCTAGCCTACTTCCATCATTATCGTCAGCAATATGATTGGGTTGGTCATTTTTGGCAAGGCAGATTCAAGAGTCAGCCGGTTGGCAAAGACGCATATTTTATCCAATGCGGTAAATATATAGAGTTGAATCCCGTTAGAGCAAATATTATCAGTGAACCTCAAGAGTATAGTTATTCAAGCTACAAATATTACACCGAAGGAAAGAAAAACAGTTTAATCACTGAGGATATTTTTTACAATGAATTCGGTTTTAATGACTTAACTCGTCAACAGAATTACCAAAAAATGATAATAGATGAAATAGTGGTTAAAAATTATCTAAAACCTATCTGGGGATCAAATTATCAAAGATATCATGAAGCAAGAAAAACTCGTTACAACTTAAGCAATAAATAGATAATAGCAAATCGTCAGGTTAAAAGAGAACCGTCCCCTAATTTGGTGGAATATATCCTTTATTAAAATATTTTGAATAAAAAAGGGGTTTGCGACCATATATAAGTCACAAACCCATGTGTTATCAACCTACAGGTTCGATTAGTGTCAATGGTGGACCAGACCTCCATAGTTCATCTGCGTCGCCCGATGATCTCCATCTATCCAATGCCCCTTTTATGATTCTTACTTCACGCTTGGAATCCTTTAGTCTTGATGTTCCATGCCCACCGTTGTCGACGACCAACTTCAGAACAGCAAGTTCAACCATATCGCCTTCAGCAAAGAGCCCTCTTATCGTTCCGTTCACAAGTCCTCTTGAGCATCATACCGATTATCTGCAAAAATTCCATTCCCGCAGGTTTAACTAAAAATACTATCTCTGCTATCTCTCTCACCCCTCTCTCATAGCCGTAAGATAATGACTTTTTAGAGTCAAGATGTATTTTACCAGTTAACCATTATAAAATCAAGCTTTTTCTGGCACTGGAGTTTAAACTTTAACTTTGTTACAATAAATTAAAGCTCAATTTTAAAATTATGAATTATGAAATTCAATTTAGCAAAGTTACTTGTTCAGGAAAGCTCGCTGACCGATTTTTAAGTTCGCAACACAGCAAATCGCCCGATTTAACTAAATCCCCTATGGGTGAGACTTTTTCATTGGTAGAAATTCTTTCTCCTTGGTACAACTCGGCTCAGATTGGTCAAATGATTATTAATAATTTCTCTAATACTTACTATGACGGTGGCAGTACTTCCGATCTTCAAAATTTTGAACTGGCTTTAAAAAAAATTAACGAAAACTTAGCTCAAATCACTCAAAATGGCGAAACTGAATGGATTGGCAATCTTTCGGGTATTTTAGCCACCATTGTTGGCGATAGTTTAATTTTATCCACCGCTGGCAAAACCGAGGCTTATCTTTTTCGCGACGGAAAAATAAATCACCTAACCGAAGGAATGACAGACAAGGTTGAAGTCCACCCTTTAAAAACTTTTTCCGATGTCATCTCCGGCACTTTAAAGACAAAAGATAAGGTTCTGATTACCAATAAAAGTCTTTTTGAAAACATTTCCCTTGAATCTTTGCGTCAAATTATTACTTTAAATGATCCGCCGGAGGCAGCTTCGCAAATTGCTAAATTGCTTCGGAAAGCTAAAGTTAAAAATGTTAATTTCTTTATTATTAACCTCTTATCAAAAGAAAGTTTAGCCGATAAACCACTAAAAGAGAGTCTTGAAAATGTTTTTTATCTTGATAAATCCAGTGAGTCTGTTCTTACAAAAATAAAATCATTTTGGCAAACTATTCTGACACCACTGGGAAAAATTATTGCAACTATTAGCTCAAATGCATTAAAATCCGTAAAATCAATTAGCAAGCTTAAAAATAAAGTCAAAAAGCCAAAAAAAATAACTACTTTACCTGCTGAAAATTCAGAAGAAAAACCGACTACCGACAATTTTCAAAAAGAATTTATGAGTAAAGATTCTCGTGATGATCATCTTCTTAAAGATGAAGAAATTAACTATTCGCCTGAACTATATGTCCATTATTATCAGGAAAAGAAAGCCCTCAAAGAAAACAAATCCGGAAAAAAGTTTATTACTATTTTTAAATCCATTTTTAGTTTTTTAAAAAATTCCTTCACTTGGTTTTTAGGACTTTACACCAACAAAGATAAACGAAAATTTTTCTATATTATTGTAGCCGCCATTTTAATTATTATTATTGGTCTAGTGATTGGTTTTAAGGGAAAAGGTAAAAGCAGTCTTGGTAATTTAGATAGTCAAAAAATTCTTGACCAAGCCATTGCTGCCCAAAAAGATGGCAAAAATGCTTTAAGTCTGGGCGATTCCGAAAAAGCCAAGCAAAATTTTATTAACGCTATCAGTAAAGCCGAGACTATTAAAACTAATTCTCTTGTCAGTAAAGATTCGCAAGCAGTCATTGTAATTTCATATCAGGAACTTGATAAGTTAACCTCCACCACCAGATTTAGTGCGCTAGAACCAATTATTACAGTTTCGGATAATATTAAAAATTTATATATTTCTTCAGGTGAAGCCTACTTGACAACAGATACCGATATTTACAAAGCGAGCCTCTTGGGTGGCAAACCACAGAAGGTGGCAACATTGCCAAAAAATAAGGGTAATTTTGTTTCTGGCACAAATTTTGGCACAATTTTGTATTTTTACACCAGCAATCAAAATGTCTTTGAATTTGACCCCCGCACAGATAAATTAACTCAAACTCAAATTGCCGATGATGGCAGATGGGAAACAGCTAATGCTATCTCCAACTATGTCGGCAGTCTTTACCTTTTAGACGGTGTTTCTGGTCAAATTTATCGGCATTCCTCTAGTAAGGATATTTTTCAAAAAGGCGAAGAATATATCGCCAGCACAAATGGTTTAAAACAATCTCTTTCTTTGACAATTGATGGTTCGGTTTATGTCCTTAAAGGCGACGGCACGGTTTCAAAATTTCAACGATCAAAATTACAAGATTTTTCTTTAAAAAATATTCCGACGCCTTGGGATAAAATCACTGAACCTCGAAAAATTTACACTGATTCCGATACTCCTTCCTTGTATATTTTAGACACCGGTCAAAAGAGAATTTTAGAATTGGATAAAGATGGGGTATTCATTAGACAATATGCCCTGCCGGATAATTTTGACAAAATTACCGATTTTATTGTTTCGGTTAAATCCAAAAAGATTTGGGTCCTAAATAACAATAATGTCTATGAGATAACCATTTAGAGTTCTAAAACAATGATTAATTTTTTAATATTAACCTTAATACTTCTAGTTTTGGCATATTTGATAAACTATTTTTTAGTTCGCTCTTTTTTTGGTTATAAATGGCGTTTTTTTGTCGCCCCCGGAGTGATTATTCACGAACTTTCCCATGCTTTTGCCTGTTTAATTTGTGGCGCTAAAATTGTGAAAATTTCGTTTTTTGATAAAGAAGGCGGTTCGGTTCATCATCAAAAACCAATTATTCCCATTTTTGGACCAATTTTTATTTCCATTGCCCCACTGGTTGTAAGTATTTTGATTTTTTATTTTTTAGCACAGTACATTAAGCTGGAAAGTTCTTTAAATTTAACGGCGATCGTTTCTAATTTTAAAATGATTTTTTCTGTTGTTAACTTTAGTCATTGGCAAAATCTTTTGGTTGTCTATCTCCTGCTTTCAATTGCCGTTACTATGACACCGAGTCGCCAAGATTTGCTCAATATTACTATTCCCATTATATTTTTATCAGTTCTTTTTTATCTATTAATTTCTTTTACTTCAATAAATTTTTCGTATCTAAATTTTATTTTTATTGGATTATCACCCATCTTAAACATTGTTATCTTTATACTATTTGAATGCTTATTGGTAAGTTTGATTTTTTATGGGTTAACCAAAATGTCCACCTCGTAGGTGGACACTCGGTTGGGCTATCTTGACATCAGATATAAAAAATGTATAATGCAAATGGACACAAATCTTTAAAGGAGGTAACGGGTAAATGCGTGTCTTAATTGTAGGAGAAGGTGGCCGAGAACATGCTCTGGCATGGAAAATTTCTCAAAGCCCCTTGGTAACTGACATCTTCTGCTTCCCGGGAAACCCGGGCATGGCTCAAGTGGCAGAGTGCGTAGATATTGAAATATTTAATCGCTATGAGGTAACCGCCTTCGCTAAAGATTATAACATTGATCTGGCGATTATAGGACCTGAAGCACCACTGATCGACGGTTTAGCCGATTTTTTTCGTAGCGTTGGGATCCAAACCTTCGGCCCTAGTAGAAAAGCCGCCGCTATTGAGGGAAGTAAAATATATGGTCGTCTTCTGACTCGGAAATACAAAATACCACACGCTCTCTTTCGCGTCTTTGATAATCCAGTAGAGGCGCGTGAGTATGCCGAAATCATCTATAGCCCCGGCCCTCGCGTGTTTAATCTAGTTATCAAAGCCGACGGCGAAGCTTATGGTAAAGGCGTTTTTATCTGCAAAACCCTCGAGGAAGCATTGCAAGCCATTCAAACCATCATGATTGACCACGCCTTCCCCAAAGCCGGGGACAGAATCATTGTTGAGGAGGAATTAAAAGGACCGGAAGCTTCGTTTATCGTCATCACTGACAGTAGAAGTATCGTCCCGCTTATCCCGGTCCAAGATTACAAACGGGTTTGGGATAATGATCTGGGTCCAAATACCGGTGGTATGGGCGGTTACGCACCAGTTCCCATTATTACACCGGAAATATGTGGTCAAATAATGGATACCATTATCGAGCCCACTCTCCGCGCCATGTTTATAGAAGGATGCCCATTCACCGGTGTTCTTTATACAGGAATTATGCTTACCGATGATGGACCAAAAGTTCTAGAATACAATTGTCGCTTTGGTGATCCGGAAACACAAGTAGCTCTTCCGCTGCTTGAGACAGATCTGATAGATATTATTCAAGCTTCACTCGATGGCTCTCTCACTAACATGAAAATTAAATGGCAAGACAAAAGCTCCGTCTGTGTTATTCTTGCCTCCGGTGGCTACCCGGGCAAATACGAAAAAGAGAAAGTCATTAACGGTTTAGCTGAAGCCGAAAAAATAACCGGAGTTAATATCTTCCACGCCGGCACTGCGCTTAGAGAGGATGGCGTCCTTGTCACTTCCGGTGGTCGTGTTCTTAGTATAACAGCGGTAGCAGAAGATTATCATACTGCCATAGACAACGCTTACAAAGCTGTCGGCAAAATCCACTTCAATGGTATGCGATGTCGTTCCGACATCGGCCAGCGCGCCATTACACCATCTTAATTTAATAAATATCAGCTCCGGGTTACACCGGAGTTTTCTTTACATTTTTTCAGGAGCAGAGATGCCCATTATATCTAAGGTATTTTTGAGAACTATTTGAGTGGCTTTAAGTAATTGCAAACGAGCCAATTTTACCTCTGCTTCTGCCTGTAAAACTGGGCATTTTTCGTAAAAACCATGAAAAGCGTTAGCCAGTTCTGTGGCATAAAATGGCAATTTTTGAATTTGATAACTTTGTCCAATTTCTTCAACTAAATTTGGAAGTTTTGCTAGTTGTTTGATTAAGGCAATTTCCTCTGGTTCTTTTAGTAATTTAGTAATTTGATCATTTGATATTATTTTTGCATTTTGATTTTTGATTTTAGCAAGAATTGAGGCGATTCTGGCGTAGGCGTATTGAACATAATAGACCGGATTTTTCTGCGATTGTTCTTTGGCTAAATTCAAATCAAAAGTCATGTGACTATTTAAATCGTAAGCCAGCATAAAAAACCGATAGGCATCTTTGCCCACTTCTTTAAGCAAGTCTTCAACGGCAATAAAATTGCCTGTTCTTTTTGACATTCGAACTTCCTTACCGGAAACCACAATTCGAACAAATTGGTGTAAAACGATTTCAAATTTATCTTCATAACCCAAAGCTTTAACAAAACCTTTAATCCGGCTGACATCGCCGTGGTGATCGGCGCCCCAAATGTCAATAACGCGATCAAAATTTCGCTCTTGAAATTTATTTCTGTGATAGCTAGCATCAACCCCAAAATAAGTCGGCTCGCCAGAAGTTTTGATTAAAACTCTATCTTTATCATCGCCAAACTTGGTTGACAAAAACCAAACCGCGCCGTCTTTTTCGTAAATTAAATCTTTACTTTTTAACCATTCAATTGTTTCCTTCACTTTATTTTTATCTCTAAGATCTTTTCCTTCAGCAAAGAAAACATCAAATTTAATTCCCATTTCTTCGGCTGTTTTTTTAATTTTTTCAATTAAAATCTTCGCGGCAAGTTTCCCCGCTTCTTTGTAATCTTTAGTTTCAATTTGCCCGCGCAGTTCTTCAATGTAATCGCCTTTATATTCTGCCTTGTCGTCAGCTAAAATTGAATGACCTAAAATATCAATTTGCCCGCCGGCATCATTAAAATAGTACTCGCGTGTTACTTGCCAACCGCTTTTTTCCAAAACA
Source organism: uncultured Candidatus Saccharibacteria bacterium (assembly GCA_964479405.1). Classification (GTDB taxonomy): domain Bacteria; phylum Patescibacteriota; class UBA1384; order UBA12157; family JAENIV01; genus JAMCZU01. Next base: position 38,189 of record CAYZMA010000001.1, on the reverse strand, counting down.
GAAGCAATACAATCGCCAATAACTCCCCCGCGGGCATTGCCAACAGTCAAAGGACCAGTGGGATTGGCCGAGATAAACTCCACATCTACTTTACGATTTTGCCCGAAATTATTTTGACCATATTTATTGTCAGTTTCTAATATCTCTGAAATTTTTTCCGTCCAGTAGGGGATTTGCATTTTAAAATTAATAAAACCGGGTTTAACCACTTCTACTTTCTCAACTTTCTGATTATCTTTAGTTTGCTCAACTATCTTAGCTATCTTATTAGCAATTTCCCCCGGACTCTCCCCTAACCTTTTTCCTAAAATCATCGCCACATTGGTAGAAAAATCACCAAATTTCTCCGGCGCTTCTACTATATCAAAATCCGGCATTTCAATATCTGGATATGCCTCTCTTATCGCTTTTTGAATAATTTCTTTTATTTCATTCATCTTGCTTAAAATTTAATTATTTGGTATTTTTATCTGACTTTTTTTATTATACATCCCTTATTGCTAAAATAAAAATTTATTACCACTTTTCCGCGATCGCGGAATTATCACAACAAAACAAATCTGTTAATTTGATAATGAAATTAAATAGTTTTAATCGATAGATTTCAAGTCAAACATTTTAAGATATTTTTCTTCATTTGTTAACGCCTTAGAAATAAAATAATCTACATTTTCTTTGATATTTAAAATTGATAATAGTTCTTCTAAGTCGGCCGAAATATCACTAGGTGTAATCCAAACTGATTTTTGGATTGGCTTACATCCTGATAATCGCAATTTTGTTCTAAATAAATCTCTTGTTTTTTTCTTTGTTTCTGAAATATCAAAAGCAATAATTCGCCAAAAACCATCCCATTTTTTAAATACTCTTTTTTTAATAAGTTTTAATTTACCTTTTGGAGTTGTTCTTAAAAATCTTTCACCATTTATTTCAATTTCCTCAAGATATCCCCTATTTTTTAATTCTATTAATGAACGATAAAAACTGCCTCTGTATTTCTTAAATGATTTCCCGAATCCTTTATAAGGATACCAAATAGCCGCATTTTCCTTAATAAAACCATCAACAACACCTAAAATTTTCTCTGCCATTGACTTTCTGCGCATTCAATAATTCTCTCCTTATTTTTATTACCACTTTTCCGCGATCGCGATATTGTTGTAATAGATATTATATTAAGCAAGTAGAATGTTGACATTAGAGGTTTTCCTGTGTAGGATATAGTTAAATCGGATAAAGATCGTCAATTCAGATAGAGGAGGAAAAGAAAATGTCAAGAGAAATGTTGTTTTAGGTAGGATTAGCAGTGTATCTTGTTGCAGGAGTTATCTATACCATCATAGTTTTACGACTCGGAACATTGTCGGAGTCAGAAGGGCAATATGCTCCGCCAACCTTATTCACTTTTTCAAGATCAGCTACATATACGCCATTTCTAAACGAAGAAGACATTGCGATTTGCCTGCTAGTATTATTCTGGCTACCAGCATTGTTAATAGATTTGTTTCTTCTACTAAGCTACGGTTTTTCATGTCTAGTCAAGAAACTAGCAGGAGTATAAAACTTACACATCTCTAATGGATTTATTCGCCGGCTTTATTGCCGGTTTTTTTATCTTTTTAATTTTACAAAATTTCTTTTACCAACTTTTATCACCATCCCCTCTTTAATTTCAATTGTCTTTTTGGGATCGGTGATTTTTTCTTCGTCAAGCTCTACCCCACCCTGCTCAATCAAACGTCTGGCTTCGGATTTTGAAGAAGCTAGTTCAATATCCATAAGTAAATCTTCCAAAGCGATATTATTCTTCGTAATCTTTTTAGTTTTAATTTCCGATGGTTTTCCGCGTTTGGAAAAAACTTGATCAAATTCTAAAGATGCTTTTTCAGCGTCATCGGCAGTATAATAAGTTTCCACAATTACTTTCGCCAATTCTGCTTTTACATCACGCGGGTTTTTGCCTCCGCCAGCTGGCGGATTCAATTCTTTTTTGATAATTTTTATCGCCTCCACTGAAACATCGGTACAAAGTTCATAATAATGCAAAATTAAATCATCAGGAATGGACATTATTTTGCCATACATTTCTGAAGGCGCATCAGAAATCGCAATATAATTACCCAGCGACTTGGACATCTTGTCTTTACCATCAAGACCAATGAGAAGTTTCACCATTACAATATCTTGAGGTTTTTGATCCATCTTTTTTTGCAAAGCACGACCAGCAAGCATATTGAATTTTTGATCAGTACCACCAAATTCAACATCAGCTTTTAGAATGACTGAATCATAGGCCTGCATTAATGGATATAGCATTTCATGCAGACCAATATCATGACCACTTTTCATCCGTTTTTGGAAATCATCTCTTTCAATTATTTGGGCAACTGTTAATTTGCCGGCAAGATTAATAAGTTCAGCTAAATTTATTTTCTCAAACCATTCAGAATTACGACGTATTTCAACCTTTTTAGTATCAAGGATGAGACTTACTTGCTTAAAATAAGTATTGGTATTTTCCTTAATTTCTTCTTCACTAATAATCGGCCGACTGACATTACGACCCGAAGGATCACCAATTCTAACAGTATAATCACCAATTAAAAATATAATCTTATGCCCCATTTCTTGGAGTTGTTTCAATATTTTAAGTCCCACCACATGACCCAAATGAAGATCTGGTTTGGTCGGATCAAAACCCATCTTGATTCTTAGTTTTCCTGATTTTAATCTAGACTCAAGAGAAGATTCAACAATAATTTCCTCTACTCCCCGTGATAATAGTTCGTCAATAGTCATATTTCTCCTTTACATCTACTATTCTAACTTGTTTAGTGGTAAAATGTAAAGGATAAGAAAGGATTTTATGAATTTAAAACAATTTTTCACATTGCACCACAATCCGCTTCGTATTAAACAAATTTTTAACAAAGAACGATTTACCAAGAAAAAAATTAAAATTTGGTCTTTAAGAATTACTTTAGGCTTTGTTTTACTTATTTTGGTTCTTTTTGCTTGGTACGCTAAAGATTTACCCACACCGGGAAAAATTAAGCAACGACAATCCGCCGCGGCAACTCAAATTTATGACAGAAATGGCAAACAATTATACGCTATTCACGGCGACACTAAAAGAATTCTTATTGGTTCTGCCGATATACCAACCGTAATTAAACAAACCACTATTACAGCTGAAGACCGGACTTTTTATTCTCATCATGGTTTGAATATAAAAGGCATTGCCAGAGCAATGTACTATAATATTATCCATAAAAATAATTACCTTTCCGGTGGTTCAACTATTACTCAACAATATGTCAAAAATGCTTTGCTTGATCCACGAAAAACCATCACTCGTAAAATTAAAGAATTAATTTTAACGATTGAAATTGAGATTATGTATAATAAAGATGAAATTATGACAATGTACCTTAATGAAATTCCTTATGGTTCAAATGCTTACGGCATTGAAGCCGCTTCCGAATCTTTTCTAGGTAAAAATGCTAAAGATTTGAATTTAGCCGAAGCGGCAACTTTGGCTGCACTGCCACAAAGACCAAGCTATTATTCTCCTTATGGTATTCATCCCGACAAACGCGAGGCTCGCGCAAGCTGGATATTAGACTCTATGGCCGATCTTGGCTATATTTCTCGCGACGAGGCTAATAAAGCCAAAAAAGATGTTAAAGAAATTAAATTCGTTCCCAAAAGAGAAGATATTAGCGCACCCCATTTTGTGATGTATATTAAAGATTTATTGGTTGAAAAATACGGTGAACAAGCAGTGGAAGAAGGTGGTTTTCAAGTGACTACCACTCTTGATGGCGAGACTCAAAAAAAAGCCGAAGAAGCTGTCGCCTCTGGCGCCGATCGTCGATTTGACTCTATTAATGCTTCTAACGCCTCACTTGTAGCGATTGATCCAAAAAATGGTCAAATTTTAGCAATGGTTGGTTCGGTTGACTATTTTAATAATTCCATTGACGGTCAAGTCAACGTCGCCATTGCCGAAAGACAACCGGGTTCTGCTTTTAAACCAGTAGTTTATGCGACCGCTTTCAAAAAAGAATATGATCCCGCCTACCCTATTTGGGATGTAACAACTGACTTTGGCAATTACACTCCTAAAAACTACGATGGCACTACTCATGGTCCAGTAACTATGCGAAAAGCATTGGCTGGCTCACTCAATATTCCAGCCGTCAAAACTCTCTATCTTGCCGGTATGGATAATGTTTTAGATCAGGCTCATCAAATGGGTATTACAACTTTAAATGATAAAAATCGCTATGGTCTTTCTTTGGTCTTAGGTGGTGGTGAAGTCAAACTTTTAGATTTAACAACTGCTTACAGTGTTTTTGCCAATTCAGGAACGCTGGCTCCCACTACACCATTTTTAAAAATTGTTGACTCAAAAGGCAAAGTTCTGGAAGAATATAAAGAAGAAAAAAATAATGTTCTAGACCCCCAAATTGCTTATGAAATATCTTCAATTTTATCTGACAACAGCGCTCGTTCGTATGTTTTTGGTTCTAACTCCGCTTTAAATTTCAGCGATAGAATGGTAGCGGTTAAAACCGGGACAACCTCCGAATATCGCGATGCATGGACAGTTGGTTACACTCCCCAGATTGTTGCTGGTGTCTGGGTTGGAAATAACGACAATAGTCCAATGACTGCAGGCGCCGCCGGCGCCATGGCAGCCGCGCCAATTTGGCATGATTTTATGGCTAAAGCTTTAGCCGATAAACCAGCTGAAGATTTTAATGTTCCTCAAGGCATTCAAGAAATGACAGTTGATAAATACACAAATAAATTGCCTTCCGGCGGAGAAACTATCACCGATATTTTTGCTTCTTGGCAAATACCAACAGAACATTCAAACAGTGTTGGTAAAATTAGAATTGATAAATATACAGGACACTTGGCTACAGACGATTGCCCCGACCAATTTGTTGAAGAAAAAATTGTCGCCGATGTCCATTCTGAACAACCAGATAATCCATCATGGGAACGACCGGTGCGCGCTTGGGCCGCCTCAATGGGCTTACTCTCCGGATCCATACCCGAAGGAGATAAAACTTGCGCCGCCCTTGACAGTAAAATATCAATTGAAATTACTAGTCCATCAAATAATAAATCTGTTTCCGGTACTTTTACTATTTCTGCCAATGTCTCTTCAAATATTAATATTAAAAAAGTTGATTTTCTGATTGATGATGTAACAGTTGACACAGACACAAGCAAACCTTATTCAATAACTTACAGTGCCGATAGTCTTTCTGTTGGAAAACATCGCATTTCTGTCATTGCAACCGACGAAAGCAATATTACTTCTTCAAGTTCAATAACTATCTCCAAAGAAGCCGTACCAATAAAATCAACTCCACTGCCAACATCTAGTCCGCATTAATTTTTTAGTTGATGCCTTAAAGGACGTCGCGGTTGAACAAAAATCATTTTTCCCGCCACTGTATGATAAATACGAACGACTTCGGAGCGTATTTCTTTGCCAACTAAATTTTCACCGCCCTCAACAACAATCATTGTGCCATCTGGCAAATAACCAACACCTTGGCCTGCTTCTTTGCCTTTTTGAATAATTTTAACTAAAATTTCCTCACCGGGAATCAAAGACGGTTTTAAACTTTCGGCTAGTTCATTAACATTTAAAACTTCTACATTTTGAATTTTGGCAATACGATTTAAATTGTAATCAACAGTAATAATTTTGGCTTTCCTTTTTTTAGCGACTTTAATTAATCTTAAGTCAACTGGTTCTTTGCCACCTTCAAAATCATCAATAATTTCTACAGTAATTTTTGAACTGTTCTGCATCTTGTCAAGCGACTCCATCCCGCGACGACCTTTGGCTCGACGAATGGAATCATCGGAATCAGCAATATTTTGAAGTTCTGCTAATACAAATTGGGGGATTAAGATTTTGCCCAAAATAAAACCACTTTGAGCAATTTGCTCCAAACGGCCGTCAATTAAAGACGAGGTATCTACAACAATTTGATTTTCACATATGTCTTGAGTTGTGCCAAATATTTTTGACATTATTTTATGAAAAAAATCGGCGGCCGGTTTAGCTTGAGCAATAAATAAATCTAAAGTTGCCACTGTAATAAAAACATCAACAATCATTGGCACCCAAGTCCCATACGGACCGGGCAATTTTGATAAAGGTATCGCTACTTGAGAGCCAATTAGTAGTCCAATAATTATCCCAAGTAATCCCATAAAAAAATAGGGAAAAGAAATTTTTAGCAATCTTCGTGTTAAAAAAAGCAAAAGTATCGCCACTACTAAAACGATTAAAAAAATTGTTACATTAGTCTGTTCAACATTATTAACACTAAACACAATACCTCCTAACGGCTTCTAAAATTGTTTTTTCCTTAATAAATTTATTAAAACCTAATCTTTCGGCTTCAGCTTTTCGTTTTTCCTCCCGTGAAACTCTTCGTATTTCACCTGAAAGTCCCAACTCACCAAAAACACAAAGTTTCGGATCAATGACCTTACCACGAGAAGCGCTAGCTATAGCTAAAACCACGGCTAAATCAACTGCCGGCTCAATAATTTTAACACCACCAACAATATTTACAAAAATATCTTGATTAGCAATATTAATCCCCGCTTTTTTTTGTAGTACCGCCACTAATAATTGCAAACGATTTAAATCAAAGCCGGAAGTTCTCCGTTGGGGATAACCAAAAACGGTAGTAGCCGTCAAGGCTTGAACTTCAACTAATAAAGACCGACTACCTTCAATTGTCGCCGTGACTACCGTGCCTGCTGTATTAGAAAGACGTTCGGCCAAAAAAAGTTTTGAAGGATTTTTAACTTCCATCAATCCTTTTTCGGTCATTTCAAAAATACCAATTTCATCAGTTGTCCCAAATCTATTTTTAACTCCGCGTAAAATGCGATGCTCATGAAATCGTTCCCCTTCTAAGTATAAAACGGCATCAACTAAATGTTCCAAAGTTCGAGGTCCTGCCACCGCGCCATCTTTTGTCACATGACCTACTAACGCGACGGCCGTCTGGGTACTTTTGGCGAGTTGTTGCAACTTCATAGCGCATTCTTTTACTTGAGCAATTGAACCGGCGGCAGCTGGTATATTTTCTAAATAAACGGTTTGAATAGAATCAATAATTGCTAGCTCCGGTTTTTCGGCTTGTATTTTTTTAGCGATAACATCAATATTTGTTTCGTTATAAAGCTTAAGTTTTATTCCGCCAACTGACGAGTGAAGACCAAGCCGTTCAAAACGCAACTTTATTTGTTCTAATGATTCTTCGCCGGAAATATATAAAACATTTTTTACAAGCGCGGAAATTTGTAAAAGCAAAGTTGACTTACCAATACCCGGATCGCCACCCAAAATAAAAATAGAACCCGGGACAATTCCTCCGCCTAAAACTCTATCAAATTCATTTAAACCAGTCTTAATTCTGGTAATATTTTTAATATTAATTTTTGAAATTTCAGTTGGTTCAGTTTGATTTGCTCCCAAAAAATTAGTTCTGACACTTTCTTTAGAAAAGCGCATTTCTTTTAAAGTATTCCAAGCGCCGCATCTGTCGCATCTACCTTGCCATTTGAAATATTCTTGACCACAATCGGCACAATTAAAAATAATTTGTTCACTTGACATAGTATCTTTATTATACCTTAAAGTTTTCTTTATTTAAAAGGGCTCGGATTAAAAAAACCAAGCCCTTGTTCTTAAAGGATATGAAATCAATGTCTATTTTAGCAAAATAACTTTTATTAAATTAATATTAGAAAAAACAATAATTAAAAATAAGATAGTCACAATTGGAAAAATAATCATATTCTCAAACCATTTACCAGTCGCTACTCTTGCGCCATCAAATGGCTTAGGCGGAATTCCAAAAAAACGATGATAAGGGAAAAAGACAGGAATACCAATATTCGTGAACATATCAGCTAAAAGATGACTCAAATAAGCAATAATACTAGAGGTAAAAACTATTTGAGTATCAATTCCCCAATATGGCGGAAAAGTTTTAAATAAATAATAAAATCCCACTCCCACTAACACAATACCCAATAAAGAATGTGTAATGTTGCGATGTTCCAAAAACGGATCGGAAATTTTACCCAAAGTGTGACCAAAAGGTAGCATATGCCAAAGTTTGCCAGTTGGCTGATCAATGTCCGGTAATAATGAAGCTAAATAAGAAAAAACTAAAACCGCTCCAAAAGTGGCCGGGGCATAGGTTGGCTCGGAGCTCGCGAAATAATAAGTAAGCCCTGCGGTGAGACCTAAAATTTGATGTGTTTTTCCAGTCAAATTAATCCTCCTTCACGCAACTTTTAAGTCCAAAACTTTTAATTGTAATTTTCGTATTGACCAATTATCTTCGTCTAAAGTAAAGACAATATCTGCTTTGCCATTCTTCAAAGTTTTTTCTAAATCGCCCATACCAAAACCAATCGCCGAAATGTCGTCGGCTTTAAATTTAAGATGCTCCTTTTTTTTACCAACCGTTTTGACATCGGTAATCTGCGCTTGTTCTAATTGAAATATTGGACGATTATTACCTAAACCAAAAGGTTCAAGCTTTTTAATTTTATCAAATAAAGCTAATTTTAAATCTTCTTTTTTAAGTTTCAAATCAATTTTTATTTTCGGCATTAAGTCTTTGTCGCTTAATTTTACATCAGCTACTTCTAATAATTTGTTATATAGATTAGACCATTGCTTTAAATCTAAACTTAGCCCAGCCGCTTTTTTATGTCCGCCGTATTTTAACAAATAGTCTTTAGCTTGCTCTAAAGCTTCCACCATGTTGTAAGCAGAAATTGAACGAGCCGAGCCTTTAAGTTTTCCTTCTTTTCTTTCACAAACAATCACCGGACGAGAATATTCTTCCATTAATTTACCTGCCACTAATCCCACAATTCCCTGCGGCCAATTTTCACCCTCCACTAAAATAAGTTTTTTCTGATCTAATTTTTTACGGACAACTTTTTCTCTTGCTTCCAGCAACACTCTTTGGAGTTCTTTTTGACGCTGACGATTAATAGTATCAAGTTTTTCAGCCAAAACACTGGCTTCTTTTTGATCAGCAGATATTAATAAATAAAAACTTTCATTTGTATGATCCATCCGGCCAGGTGCATTGATCCGCGGACCAATCTGAAAACCAACCGTATAAGTATCAATGTTCTCTACGACAATTTCAGCTTTTTTATAAAGTTCTTTAAGACCCAAATTACGAGTTTTTTGTAAAACAATTAAACCAAATTTAGCAAATATCCGATTTTCAGAAACAAGCGGTACCATATCACAAATAGTTGAGATTGCCACCAAATCTAACATCCATTTGAGATGATTAGTAGGAACTTTTTTTAATTTTAAATTAATTGCTTGGATAAATTTAAAGACGACACCGGTGGCGGCAAGTTCTGTAAAAGGATATTTCTCGCCAGCTTGTTTTAAGTCAACAACAATACAATTTGGTTTTTCTTTAGCCATTTCGTGATGATCTAAAATAATGACATTTATTCCAATTTTTTTAGCATACTCAATTTCATCACTATTTCTAACACCTAAATCAATGGTGATTAAAAGACTGACGCCTTCTTTTTTTAGAACTTCAATCCCCTCTTTATTTAAACCGTAGCCTTGTTCGCGCCGCGGAATATATACATGAGTTTTAAAACCAATTTTAGTTAAATATTGATATAGTAAAGCCGAGCCCGGAATGCCATCAGCGTCGTAGTCGCCAAAAATACCAATCACCTCTTTTTTTAAATAGGCTTTTTCTATTCTTAAAACTGCCTCTTTCATGCCGCCGATTTTAAACGGATCAAAAAGATTACTAAAATCGGGATTTAAAAAAGAGGACCATTCTTCCTTTTTAATTTTTCTATTAATGAGCAGTTGCTCAATTATATCATTGCTTTTTTTTGGGCTTATAATCCACTTTTTCATTCTACTTTGGATTGTATCAGAATTCTGAAGTTGAGACCAATTTAAAGCTTGGCAGTATATTCCAATCATCATACGAGCATGAAAATGGGCAATCGATAATTATAGGATTTACGTAGTTTATACTGTCATTCTCGAGCTGAATGCTAATCCGACATCGGGAATCTAGATCCCAGATAAGGAGCCCCTCATCGGTTATCATGTCAGTCGGAGTGCACAAATTGTACATTGGCGGTCTTGTGTACGGACTTTATGTTCAATTCAGTGACGATGGTGCTAACTATTCCGATCTGGGATTGGATGATACTACTATTTGGTTACCTGAAAGAAAATTTCGAGCATAATTATTTTTTCTTTTTCTTTTTAACATCTAAAAGTTTTTTGACCTCGCGGTCAAAATCGGAAATATAGCTTTTGTCCTGAATAATCTGATATTTTTCATACTCGCGTTCCGCCAAAGTTAAAGAGACTTCGTGACTAATCTTGCCATTATCTTGTAAAATCTCTCTTTCATTAAACTGCAAAAATGCATTTAATTTTTTCACCCAGTCTTCCATACGCATCAACACGCCTTTTTGCGCTTGCGTTTCGGCGTAATCAAGATACATTGTGACAATTCTGTTTAGTCCATCCAACTCTTTTTCATTAAGATAGTTTTTAGCGATACTAACATCGATTTTTCGAATTGCTCCTTTAGGTGCGTTTTTCCATGTAGTCAAACCCATATTCGGTTTTTTACTACCGACTCTTTGATGAATAATTTCCGCTGCAGTTTGGCCACTGATGGCAAAATGAAGTTTATTTTGGACAGTCGCGAAAAATTGTTTTGTTATTTCTTCATTTGGATCATAATCAGCACTGCACTGAGCGTAGATATCAGTAATCTTTTGATAAAACCTTCGTTCACTGGAGCGGATATTTCTGATCCTTGCCAGTTGCTCTTCAAAATAATCTTTGCCAAAAATATTATAAGGATCTTTTAGCCGCTCGTCATCCATCGTAAAACCTTTTATAATATATTCTTTCAATCTTTCAGTTGCCCAAATACGAAATTGGGTTGCTTGGATACTATTTACTCGATAGCCAACAGAAAGAATCGCATCGAGATTGTAAAACCTTGTCTTATATGATTTACTATCGTCTGCAGTATGTTCCAAAATGGAACTAACTGAATCTTCATTTAATTCCATACTTTTAAAGATATTTTTGAGATGCTTGGTGATAGCCGGTCTTTGTACGCCAAACAAAAGAGCTATTTTTTCTTGTGTTAGCCAAATATTTTCATTACGCAAAAATATCTCCACTTTTATTTTTCCATTTGGTGTAGTATACAACAGAAACTCTGTAAAACTATTTTCTTTAATAATTTTAGTTTTTTTCTTCATAATAATTTCCAACCACTATTTAAAATAGACTCTGCCTTCAATTCTTACATCAACATAATCGGTAACTTCACTTTTATGATCGGCTAAGAATCTTGTTAAATCAGAAAGTTGATCGGAAACACTTCTAGTGGTATCAAAAATCACTTTCCAATTTTGATCGGTTACGGCTGTCATTTGAAAAAGTGTTTCATCAATTTCAAATTGATTTATTTTAAAACCAATGGCTTGATTAAATTTAGAATTTAGTTCGGTAATAAAATTTAGAAAATTTTCCGACAGTATTTTCTGACCAATAGTCACCGTCACATTATTATTATCTTTAATAGTTAGTAAATTCTGTGGCAAATTTTCCATCAACACATTTTCCTGATATATTACACCAGCAGAATCAACAAGATAATTTTTTCCATTTGTTTGCCAAATCACTTTGGCCGTTTCCTGTGTAAATTGAATTTTTAAAGTGTCCGGCAAACCTCTAGTGATTTTAACACCTTTTATTTCTGGATATTTCTGTGTAATTTCAGTTTGAGTTTTAGAGGTGCTAAAACGAAATATATTAAGACCATTTAACTGCTGAAATATTTTAGCAATTTCTGTATTAGTTGTATTTTCAATAATAATATTTTTTATTTTAAAAAAGGACGAATAAAATATAAAATATATAAGACCACAAAGTATTATTAAAATAAATAATATATAGATATATATTTTAGAAAACTTCTTTTTTTCTACTGTATAAGATGGATTATAGACTTTTGGATTACGAAACTCCAAAAAAACCTCCTTACCATTGACCTATAATTTCGTCAGAAATTTCCGCGGTCAATGTTTACCACTGACCAATGTATTCAATTTCCTCTTCTAAAACAATACCAAACTTTTCATTTACTTTATCACGTATTTCTTCAATTAAAGACCTTATTTCCGCTCCTTTAGCGCCATTTTTATTAAGAATAAAATTAGCATGAAGACCGGAAACTTCAGCTGAACCAACTTTAAGTTTTTTTGCCCCCACTTGCTCCAACATAAAACCAGCGGTTCTTTCTTTTGCAAATTCAGGCATATTTTTTGTGCCTGTTCCGGAAATGTTTTTCAATTCTTTAGGAATAGGATTACGAAAAATAGAACCAGCGGACAATCCAATTGGCTGTGTCGCTTGACGCTTTTTTTGAATAACATTTAAACGACGGATAATTTCTTCTTTTTGGCTTCGGGCTAATTGAAATTGAGCCGTTAGAATAACTGGTTTTTCTTTTGATTTTAATCTTTTTAATTTTGAGCTTCTGTAAGTAAAATCCAACCAGCTCGCAGAATATTGACTCACTTTTGGAATACCGCTTTCCGAATCTTTTTCAAGTACCGTTAAGTTTTTTAAATAATCGCTAATAGCATTACCCCAAGCACCGGCATTACCATACAATGCGCCACCAACTGTTCCCGGCACACCGTAAAGAAATTCAAGCCCGGCTAAATCATCGGAAGCGAGTGCCATAATAAGTCTTGGTAACATTACTCCTGCGTCAACAATTACTTGACTTTTTTCTTTCATAATAGAAATATTTGTAGTGGCATTTTTAATTACTAACCCAGCAAAACCATAGTCAGAAAATAAGATATTTGAGCCATTGCCTAAAATAAAATAAGGTATTTTTAAATCAACAGCTGTTCTTACCGCTTTAATAAGATCATCAATTGTTTTGGCTTCAAAAAAGTAATCAGCCACACCGCCAATATGCAAAGTGGTATAATCTCTCATAACTACATGTTCACGCACCCCTTTTAAAATATCGGTTATTTTTTTATTTTTCATTTTTTAAGTTCTTTTAAAATATTTTGTCCAAGTTTATAAATATCGCCCGCCCCCATGGTAATAATAACTGTTTTTCCACCGACATTATCAATTAATTCTTGTGTAATTTTGTCCCAAGAACTAACATACTTAACTTGTTTTTGATTTATATGTATTGCTTGAGTTAAATCTTCGGCCGTAATGGTGGCTTCTTTTTCACGAGCTGAAGCGTAGATATCGGTAATAATTACTTTGTCAGCGCAGTTAAAAGCGGTCGCAAAACTGCTTAATAATTCTTTTGTCCTTGAATAAGTATGGGGTTGAAAAATACACCAAATTTTTGCATCGGGAAATCTTTTTTTAACCGCTTCAAGCGTTAAAGCAACTGAATGCGGGTGATGAGCATAATCATCAATCACAGTAATGTCATTAAATTGACCAATCTTTTCAAAACGTCTTTTTACACCCTGAAATTCTGCTAGATATTTTATAATTGATTTTTCTTGAATGCCTAATTTCAAAGCAACAATAACGGCGGCAGTGGCATTTAAGACATTTCCTTCGCCCGGGATTTTAATTACAAAAGGTCCAATATTTTTTCCTTCATTTATTAGACTAAAACTTGTTGAATCGACTGACTCCAAATAATCAATAATTTGCCAAGCAACATCTTCACTAAAACCATAAGTTTCAAAGTTTCTATCGGCTAAAGAACGAAGGAGCTTTTTAGCTTTTGGATAGTCTAGACATAAAACAATAAAACCTTTACGCGGAATGCGACAAGCGAATTTGTAAAAAGCTTCGTAGACTTTTTCGTCAGTCAAAAACATATCCGGATGATCCATTTCAATACTGGTAATTATTTCAATTTGAGGATTTAAATCAAAAAATTTAGAATTATTATCGTCAGGACTTTTTCTATACTCATCTGCTTCTAAAACAAAATAATCACCACTTCCCAAATGACCAGAGGCTGGTAAATCGGCAATCTCCCCTGACCCAATAACATAGCTTGGATTCAAATTAGCTTTAGTTAAAAGAAAACTTATCAATGCCGTAGTAGTGGTTTTGCCGTGGATACCCGAAACAGCAATAACTTGGGACTCTGAAGAAAAAAGGGCTAATATTTCCGAGTAAGCTTTAATGTTTAATCTTTTTTTTCGAGCTTCTTTGACTTCAATATTATCTTTATTGTAGGCGGCTGAAAGCACCACTATATCCGGTTTATTTTGAAGATTTTTTGCGTCAAATGAGGTAACAACAATTCCAGTTTTTTCTAAAGCAATATCTGTAACAAACGTATCTTCAACATCTGAACCGGTAACTTCATAGCCTTTTTCTAAAGCTAAAATCGCCAAAGCGGTCATTCCCACACCTTTAATACCAATAAAATGTATTTTTTGTGTATTCATATTTTTCTTAAAAATTCCGCGACAAGCTTGCTTGTCTATAAAATTTATACTCTACAGTTATCTTAAATGATTTTTTCCCTTAAATCCAGCCCTTGAGCCACATTCTTTGATAAAATTGCTCTGAACCAAAAGGCATACCAATCCAAATTGGTAGAAAATAAACGAAAAGTAAGAACAAAATACAAAAATATATGGCTACATAATATTTACCATACGGATATTTTAAAACAAGTCTTTCAAGCCATAATGATGTCCCCAAGGTTAAAAAGACAAAAGACGGCATAGCGTGATAGAAAAATAAAACTCTATTAAAAGGCGCCCAAAAAAGCAGAAAAACCAAAAAGCCTGCTAAAACAATTAACTGATTTTTGTATTTTTGGGATACTCCCCAAATTAATAAGGGTACAACAATAATTGATGACCACCAAGATAAAGGATTCCCGATCCCGTCAACCCCAGTAATTTGTCCGTTTGTCTCTTTAAAATAAAGCCAAATAGGTCTTAAAAGTAAAAACCAACTCCACCATTTTGAACCATATGGATGAGTGTCTTTAAGACCAATATTATAATTTAAACTCTGCATTTGCCAATCCCAGACTTGAGCAAATAAATTATTTGTCCCAAAATTAAAAAGAAAGAAAGCTAAATAAATACCAAGTGGCACTAAAATAAGAAAAATAAAATATTTCCAAAAGTTTTTCCGCAAAGATAAATGTCTAGTAAAAATCATTACTAAAAATACAATTAGAATTAAAGCCCCAATGTACTTAACCGAAGCCGCTAGCCCAACAGCAATACCGGCAAGAATTAAATAAATTAGTTTTTGAGTATTGATATATTTTAAAAATATATAGAAAGCAAAGAGAATAAAAAAGACTAAAAATATGTCAATTAAACCCGTTCGTGAATAAACCAATAACATTCCGTCTAAACCCATAATGCTAGCCGTAAAAAGACCAACTCTTTTGGAAGAAAGTTCCTTGCCGGTAAAATAGCCCAAAATTATTAACAAGGTGCCAAAAATCGCCGGCATCAACCGCCATGTAAAGGAAGTATCGCCAAATAGCTTAAGACCAAAAGCAATAATCAATTTGCCCAAAGGTGGATGAATATCAAAAAAAGAAGTCCCGGTCAGATAATTTTGAGCAAATTTAACAAAATAGACTTCATCAAAAATTTGATCGCCAATTCTACCCAAATGCCAAAGACGAAGCAATAAACTGGCAATAATGATGAAAGTAAGGGTAATATTTATCCAATATTTCTGGAAAAATGTTTTAATAGTCATGTAATGTTAGTATATCAAATTTCCCCCGTTAAAAACATAAGAGTATAAAATTATCAATCAATTTACAGGTTCTATTTATACCCTCTTTTCCGCGATCGCGAAATATACACGAATATTTCCTCCTGTCAATTGATCAATGTTTTTACTCTTTAAATAATATTAATTTATCAAGTGGGATAAATTTTTTAACATAACAATCTAAAGCTAAATCATTTGTTGGTTCTGAAAAATAAATCAGTTTTCCCAAAGCAAGAGCATAACCAAGTTCAATTTTACAGCTTGTGCCCATATAACCATCAGGCATTATAAAATAAATAGCATCAGCATTTTTAATTGATTCATAATGCTCTAAAGCTAATCTTTTTTTCTCTTCTATAGTATTTGCTTCGTCAGAGGACTTGTGACTATAATCTATATTTGGAAATTCGGCATCTACACCTATTGTTTTTAATTTTTTAAGAGTTTCTTTAACTAACGATCTAAATTTCATACTAGAACCAATTACTATTTTCATTTTCTTACTACTTCAAATATAGTATTGATAATTTCTTCAGCAGCGTCTGGACGGAAGAAACTTTTGGCATGATGGCCAAGCAAGTCTCTAGTTTTTTCGTCAGCCATTAAATGATTAATGATTGTTTTTAACGAATTAGCGGTTAAGTTTTTTTCCGAGCAAACTACCGCGGCATTTATTTTTTGAAAAACTTGAGCATTTCCAACCTGATGTTCATTGGCTGCAGTTTCCAGTGGAATAATAATTGATGGTTTTCCTACCGCAGCAATTTCGGTCAAAGTTGAAGCGCCAGCGCGAGTAATAATTAAATCAGCATCGCGCATAAATTTAGGCATCTCTAGAGAAAAATCAAACAAGTGATAATTAGGGTTTTTAAATTTCTGAAGTTTTTCAAAATCACGATGCCCTGATAAATGATAAATTTCAAAACGGTTAATTAGTTCCGGCAGTATTTCGGAAATTAAATCATTTATTTTTGACGAGCCTTGCGACCCGCCTGTGATTAATATTTTTGGTCGTCCCTCTTCTTTAATTGATGTTTGCTTAAATTCTGGACTTACCGGAATACCAGTATAAATTAATTTTTCAAGGGGTAATTTTTGAGAGTAATATTCCAAAGGAAAACCCAAACAAACTTTTTCCGCATACTTTAAAGCCCATAGATTAGCTCGCCCCACCATTACATCCGATTCGTGAATAACTAAAGGTATTTTAAAAAGTTTTAACCAAAATATAATTGGCACTGTCACATAGCCACCTTTGGCAAAAACAACATTTGGTCTAAAGAAAAATAGAATAAAGAATGCCTGAATTATGCCACAAAAGATTTTAAAAATATCCCAAATATTTGATAAAGAAAAATAGTTTCGTCTTTTGCCAGTAATAATGGCTTGAAAAGGAATTTGAAAATCTTTGGAAAGTTTTCTTTCAATCCCTTGTCTGGAACCGACATACAAAAGCTTGACTCGCTTATTTTTTTGGAGAGATTGCCCTACCATAATGACGGGCCAAGTATGCCCAGCCGTACCCCCGCCAGTTAAAAGTATTTTCATAATTTAAATCCTCGATGAATGATTTGAATATTTTGAGATATTAAGTAAAATGCCGACCGCCATTAATGTCACAATTAAAGACGAACCGCCATAACTGATAAATGGCAAAGGCACGCCGGTCAAAGGTATTAAACTTAACATTGCAGCAATATTAATAAACATTTGTAAAATTATCCATGCCACAATACCAGTCGCCAATAATCTTGAAAAAGTATCGGGCGCATTTTGAATAATCCGTCGACCACGAAAAGCCAAAAAAACAAAAACAGCAATAACTAAAGATGATCGGATAAAACCTAACTCTTCGGCAATAATCGCAAAAATTGAATCGGAATAAGCTTGAGGCAAATAGAGATATTTTTGCTTACTTTGACCAAAACCTAAACCCCAAAGTCCACCCGAACCTATAGCAATTAAAGCTTGATTAATGTGGTAAGCCGCACCCAAAGATTGAGCGCTGGGATTTAAAAATACCAAGAAACGTTGAAGCCGATAGGGCTCAATTCTAATTAGAATTCCAATTAAAATCAGAAGTGAAACACCACCAATAGTCAAATGAGTCCAACGGGCGCCAGCGACAAAAAAAACTACCACGGCCGTGCCAATGATAACCGAGAAAGTGCCTAAATCCGGTTGACTCATAATCAAAAAACCTAAAACCAACATCAAAAAAGCAAAAGGGACAAAACCGGTCGCAAAGTTACCAATTTGATTGCCTTTTTTTTCAAGCCACGAAGCCAGATAAATAATAAAAGTCAATTTTACAATTTCTGAAGGTTGAAAAAGAGCACTGCCAACTCCCAACCACCTGTGAGCGCCGCCAAACTCTTTACCAATACCCGGCAAAAAAACAGCAATAAGTAAAACTAAGGTAGCTAAAAACATGGTTAAAGAAATTTTTTTCCAAAAACGATAATCAATAAAATAAGCTCCAATCATCATGATTAACCCGACTATTAATGAAATAAGTTGATGAGTGGCATAGTAATAATTTGTGCCAAAACGTTCTTGCGAAGTCACAATTGACGCCGAAGAAATCATTACCACCCCAAAAAGACATAAAAGAAAAACTACGAGAGCAAAAACTAAATCTGGTTTTGAGCGACTTTTATTCATATCACAAATCCAAGACTACTTTTTTAAAGATTTCACCTCTTTCTTTGTAATTTTTATAACGATCAAAAGAGGCCGAAGCCGGCGAGAGAATAACAACATCATTTTTTTGACCAAGTTCTAATGCAAGCTTAACCGCTTCTTCCATAGATAAGATATTGTCCGTAATTTTGATAACGTGATTTTCACCAATTGCTTTAATTATTTTTGGCGCTGTCTGACCAATACTAATAATATTTTTAACAGTACTATTTTTAATTGTTTGTCCAAGTTCGCTGTAATCGGCATTTTTTTCTGATCCGCCCACTAAAAGAATAATAGGCGTCTTGAAAGATTTAATAGCCGCAATAGTAGTGTCTGGTGTCGTTGAAAATGAATCATTATAAAAATTAATTTCATTAAAGTTTCTGACAAATTCCAAACGATGTTCCAATCCTTTAAAAGATTTGACGACAGTTTTAATTGACTCTGAATCTGCTCCCGCTAGTTTTGAGGCCGTAACCGCAGCGCAAATATTTTCTAAATTATGCTCCCCTTTTAAAATTATTTCATCAGTTTTACAAATGGGAATATCTTCATTATTAATTCTTAAAACAATTTGATTTTCTTTGACAAAACAACCTTCGTCTACAGATTTTCGACGCGAAAACCAATAAGTTTTAGAAAGCGACTCCGCGCCAAATTCAAAGCTAGTTAAATAATCGGCATTTACTACCGTAAAATCATTTTTGGTTTGATATTTGACAATATTTATTTTAGATTCAATATATTCAGTCCGACTTTGATGATAGTCCAAGTGATCAATTTTAATATCTAAAACAACAGCAATGTGAGGTGATCTTTCCATATCTTGCAGTTGAAAACTGGAAAGTTCTAAAACAACAATATCATCACTGGTCAATTTTTCCAAAAAACTAATCGGCGACGTGCCGATATTGCCCCCAAGATAAATTTCGGATTTCGGATTTCGGATTTCGGATTTCCACTTTAATATCTCTGCAATTAAAGTGGTCGTTGTTCCTTTGCCTTTAGTCCCCGTAACGCCCACAACAGGGCAGGGGCATAAATCAAAAAATAATTTTATTTCGGAAGAAATAATTACCCCAACGTTCTTAGCTTTTTGAATTTTTGAATTTAGGTAGGGGAGACCGGGTGTGCGAAAAATAATATTAAATTTTTCTAAATTTTCAAGATAATTTGCTCCCAACTGAAACTGAACTTGACTGGATAAATTCTTCATTTTTTCATAATACTGCCCCAACTCTTCCCTACTCTTTTGATCACAAATAGTAATATCAATCCCTTGAGCTACCAAAAAATAAGCCAGAGCAATATTTTCCTCACCTAATCCTAATATTCCAACTTTTTGATTTTGTAAATTTTTTAATTTTAGATTTTTCATTTATTTTTTATTCCAATAACCGCCGCCGAAGCTTTGACAGCATCATTTTCTTTACGATAACTGCCATAAATACCATTTTCACAAACAGTACAGATATTTGATATTTCAATATTTGATGACAACACTCCCATATTTTTTAAATCTGTTAAAACAGCTTTTTTTAAATCAACATAACCATCATTATTTCTAACAAAAGTTGATGAAGGATATCGATTTAAAAATAAATCAAGAACATCTTTTTTAACAATAAAATGTTTTTGACAAATACCGGGACCAACACCAACAACTAAATTTTGTGGAACACTTCCTAGAGTTTTAAATTTATTAATTGCCTTAGGCACAATTTGAGCAATAATCCCCCGCCAACCAGCATGGATGACACCAGTAATTTTTAGAATTGGATCATAAATTAAAACGGGCAAACAGTCGGCAACAGTAACCATTAAATAAACGCCACTTTCACAAGTGATTAGTCCATCGGTTGCCGTTATGGCTGTTTTATGATCAGTAGCGCCTTTGCCTTTGTCATGCTGACCAACAATTGCAATTTGAGCGCCATGAGCCAAAACCGGCACAACAAGATCAGAGATATTTATATTTAATTGCCCTAAAAACTGTGCCCTATTTTTAACAATATCAGCTTGTTTTTGGTAACCGAATCTCATATCACCGAAGTTACGATTTGAGATACCGCAAGTTAATTCTGAAAAAGCTGAAAAAATAGCAAATTTAAAGAAATGCTCTTCCATATAGATATTATAGCAAAAACTGTATGATTTTAAAAATTATTTCCTGAACTTTCCCTTAACCCAACTCCAAGCATTGCCAAAGAAATCGTTAAAGAAACGAAGATATTTATTGCCAGATTGAAAAGTTTGTTCAGGAGTATAGGTTATTTGACCGGCAGGATCAGTAATGGCCAAACGGTAATAGTAAGTTCGACTCTTTAAATTAGGAATTTGAGAAGCATAGAAACGATCTTGTGATTTCATTTCTTGAGAATTGGCATAGATGCCTTTTTGAGTGCCATATTGCAAGGTGATTGATTGAACCATCTTACTGTCAGAAACTTCGGCGGGAAGATTAGTTTGAACTAAGCCGGAAGAAGAAGCATCAGTCTCTAGAGTGGTCGGCAGTTCAAGAGCAACCGCGGGGATATTGTAAGCATTAGCACTATCACTTCCTGGAGAAGTACCACTGGCACTAAAGTATGCTGTTTCCGTTGGGTTATCTTGGCTTTTAGCATCAAAGGCGCAATAAGCACCACCTTCACCAGTTCTAGTACTGCAGACAAAGGTATCAAACTGGAAACTAGAACCACTAGAAACCTCCAAGACACTAGAGTACCAACCACTACGATAATACCATCTTGTTACGGTCAGATTAGCTGATTTGTTATAGGTAAAATGAAGAAGATATGAACCACTATCCAAATACTTGCTCGTAACATAAAGACCTGAAAAATTAATAGTGCCAATGCTTTTTTCAAGATTATTTGTTTTGACATACATAGCATAAACACCAGTCGGGGCGGTGAAATTAGCAGCCGTATGATGATTACCGACATTAGTCACCCCAACCACCATAGACGAACTGCCTTTAACAAGACGCAAACTTTGGTCAACCGGAAAATTAGTGTCCCATTGAACCGTCGCTTGACCAAGCGCCATTTGTTGCTGGATATATTTAAGAATTATATCGGTTTGAAAACCTCTGCCAACACCACAGCCGGAAACTTCGTAATTATATTGAGTAGCTGGAGTAAGTCCAGACAAAACGATATAGCCACCGGTTTGATAAGGATAGGTTTGACCACTGATGGTTAAAGTTTTGTCCGAATACGGCATATAGATTTGAGCCCCGGTCTCGCCTACCCAAGCATTTCTTATTTCCGAACAAGGATTATAGGTTATAGTTTGGTCGCTGGAGTAAATCGGCGCCGTCTCACTTACATACGCTTTTATCCGGAAATGATAAGTTTTGCCAACTGGCAAATTATTGGGAAAGAGAGCGATTTTTGTGGTTTCTTTGAAAGTAGGATTACCAGAAGCTAAAGTAGAACCATAGCTGGCAGTTTCGCCATATTCAACCAAGCCAAAGGCGGAGACACTTGTATTCCAAGTAATTTTAGGTAAATTACCAGTGCCGTAACCGGTCGTAATATTGCTAATTGCAAAAGTAATCGCTTGGAATGTTTGGTCGGAACTGTAGTTTGATTTGTTAGCGTCAGTTATAAAAGCTTTAATTCTAAAATGATAAGTTGTCCCTTTTGTAAGACCGGTCAGATTGACGGAATGATTGGTTTTTACTTCAGTATCGGCTTTGGTTTGTCCATAATTAGTTGTTGTGCCATATTCAATGACAGCTTGAGTTGCCGGATCGGCGGTCCAAGTGATAGTGGCTGAAGTATCAGTAATGTCTTTGATTTGAATGTTAGAAATGTCAATTGGATTTAAAACTTGGTCGTCGGTATGCGAAATGTTGCCGGATTTATCTATCGCCCAAATGCGATAGTGATATTCTTTGGTTTTGTCTAAATTTTCAATAGTTAATTCCCTATCGCCGTCTTTTATTTCATCGCCTTCAAATTTACTGGCATCTATGGCTTTACCAAAAGAGATATTGTCATATTTATCTTTTTCCAGACCGTATTCTATAAAAGCAGAAGCCGGTTCGCTTAAAGAATAATTAATCTTTGAACCAGATGAGCCTTTGGAGGTAATAATTGGATTGGTGGTATCGGTTTTAATGTCTTGTTCATAATGACCTTTCCATTTATCTATATTTTTTGTGTAGCCAGTTGTGTTAAGAACATACTGACCATAATTGTCATTAACTTGCGGAAATTCATAAGCATAATTGGAAATAGTTGTTTGAGCAACTTGTTCAAGAGAACCGTCATCTTTTACATGGTTAAGGGTAATCACAGTACCATCAGGAAGATCTGCAGTGCCATAAATGCCACTCCCTACTCCACTGCCCGCCTTAGTGAACAGATTACCGGCATAAATCCCCCGAGACCCATGTCCATTGTCTTCTTTAGCGACAGAGACAAAATGCCATGAACCAGTATATTGACTATTAACAGTTTTAGCCAAGCTGATTGTTGGAGTAATATCAAGAGCTCCTTGTTCATCAGTTGTATCGGTACTGTCAACAATTCTTAACGCATTACCTTCAGGAGTAAAATAATAAATCTTATTATTAAATGTACCAGTTAAATAACTTACTCCGCGACCACCATTTGATTGAAATGAATTGGTATAAAAAATCATACTTTTGTTTTGATAAGCAAGACACTTAAGATCGTTATTAGTACAGATAGTTTGAGCTTCTGGATATTGAATAACTGCGCTAGCTACAACAGCCGGAGTATTGTAAATACCCGATAAATGAAAAACTGATTTTGTTTTAAACCATTGTGCTAGATCAATATTTTCAACTTGCTTTAAATCTTCGTTATTACCAGAGTTAGAAAAAATGTTATAAAGGTCCATATCACTCATAAGCTTTCCATTTTTCCACACTAAATTATACATATTAATTTGATATTGATCAGACATTTGAAGATTAACTGGATAACCCATGTTTTTAACCACCTCTAAAAATAAATTATCGTCAAATTTTTGATAAAAAGTTGGGGAACCTGGTTCATAATCTTGAATGAAAAATTTTAAGATCGCGCTGGCATGCATTTTGCGTGTCCAAAAAAAGTCGTCTTGAATACCATACTCACTCAAGAAATCATAACCATCATAATAATAACCAAGATATTTGTCTCCAGTATAAGTTCTATAAGCCTCGGGAACATTATTAGCCCAATAATCAAAATTATTAACCGGGGTTTCCTTATCTCCTACAGCTGAATAGTTTGGATTATAAACCTGTTTCATAACAAAAGGCAGACTTTCTGCCAGCCCTTCTTCAAAACTATGTGAATAAACCATTTTGAATACAGATCTCCAGCTATGGCTCATCTCGTGCTCCAGAGTTTCTTCTCTGGACTTAGAAATAGATTGACCGTTAAAATCAATTATAATGACATTTAAATTTGAGATTGAAGCACCATTATCTTTAAAACTATTCATATATTCCAAACATTCACTTTTAGTCGTAAAAATGGCACCTTTAGATAAGTCTCCGAATGCATAACTTGGCAAACTATTACATACTAAAACCTTATCAAGATTGTAGACTTTAACTGTTCTTGAAAAAATCGGCTCACCCATAATAGCTTTGATATTATTAAGCTGGGTATTTTTAAAATCGTTAACTTGATTGTAAGTTGCAATGTCTGCTCCAAAACTAGCTCGGTTAATTAAAAAGTCAATACTGGCTTTTGTGTTTGTGTCTGCATGAGCGATATTTATACCCTTATTTGATTGTTGTTGAAGCAAATCCATATAATGAGAGTTGAGCTGATTGGGGTTGATCACCTTTTCATTTTTGGTCAACAAAATATCCATATCGGCCGTAATGGATATATTATTTTTTGCCATTTGGGCATACGTATTAGCAATAATATAATTTTCTTTATTTTCAAGATCAGCTTGTTGGTCAGCCGGCAAAATCTGGTCGTGTTGAGCAATTTGAACAAATTCGTCATAAGAAATATCGGTTGGCAGTTCAACAGTATTATTATTAGTATTGCTAGAAATTGCGATACTTACCCCATCTTTCTTACTCCAAAAAGCAAAGTATGCCCCAGTCGGAATTGGTAGGTCGGGATTGTTAAAATCCAGTTGTTTTTGATTAGGATAATTACTGATAAAGATAGTGGAATTGATGATATTGGCGCTGACCGCATCTTTTACGGAATAGTCTTTGTCTTGGTATCTGATGGCAATACTGGAAAGCGGGATTTCTTTAAGGTATGGGTTGGCAAAATAGGTCGGCGGAGAGTTTTGCCAGTTTCCTTCGTCAATCTTTTTATTTAAGAAGGAGAAGTTATCAGTTTTTGCTTTGCCTCTAAAAAGAATGGTTAGATCTTTAGAGGAACCAACTTTAAGAGTCTCGCCAGCGAATAGGACGGTGCTTTGCATGGGAGCAAAGCCGTGTTTTACTAGATCGTAACCTTCAAATGATGATGTTCCTAAAGATTGCTCTTGATAAGTGCTTCCGTCCGGCACGATCGTTTTGAGACCGCTAGGAGAATTGTCGGTTGGCTGAATTGATAGACCGAACCTAGTTGTCTCCCAAGGACGACCTTTCTTGACTGTCGCTATTTCAATATCTTCCTGACCAAAACCGGATTTCATTGCCAGACTTAAATTCATATTAGAAAGATTACCAGAGTTAATAACACTGCCAGTTAAGTCCCAATAACCGTCTTTGAGAAAGCTAATACTAGTAAAAGTATTTGCCGACGCCGAAATGGAATACGAACCATCGAGATTGGATTTTGCTGTTATCGGTGGAATATTTGTATCAGTGGAAGTAAGAATAATATTGACATCAGAAAGGGGTGCTTTTGAATCCTCCGCAAATATTCTACCTGAAAGAACATACGGCCCGGTGTCGGCTTTAAAAATGCTCCCCCGAAAAACAAAAAAACTGATAGCAAGAACAAAAATTATCGCCAGCGCGCTTGTAATTATTTTTCGTTTATTCACTTTATATCCCTCCTGAAATTTTAGATTCCCCGACCAACTAAGGCAATCATCACCCCAATAATAGCCATTACCGCCGAAATGACCCAAAAACGCATCACTACTTTCGGCTCGGGCCAACCCAACGCTTCAAGGTGATGATGAATAGGAGCCGAAAGAAAAACCTTCCGTTTAAATAATTTCTTTGAAGCAATTTGAATCATAACTGACAAAGCTTCAAGTAAAAAAATAAAACCGATAATTGGCAAAACTGCCACGGTATTAGTCAAAAAGGCAATCACTCCTAAAGTCGCCCCCAATGCCATAGAACCAGTATCGCCCATAATAAATCTTGCCGGATAAATATTAAACCACAAAAAAGCTAAGAGCGCGCCCATAATTGTGCCACAAAATGCCGCCAGTGCCGATTTTCCTTCAACTAAAGCAATAATACAATATGCGCCGTAGGAAATTGCCAAAGTACCACCAGCTAAACCATCGAGTCCATCGGTTTCATTGACAGCAAAAGCAACGGCAACAATAACCAAAATAAATAAGGGCACATACCAAAAACCTAAAGACAAATCACCCACTCCCGGAATGTGAAAAATATCCCAGCCAAGTTTAAAATAAAACCACCAAGCGCCGACGGTGGCGATCGCCAAATAAATTAAAAGTTTAAACCTAAAACGAAGTCCCCCGCCATGCGGTCCAATGCCTCGGATATTGTAAATGTCATCAATCGCCCCAATAATACCAGAGGCAACTAAAGCAAAGAGTGGCAACCAAGTGCCAGATCGCGAAAAATTAAAAAGAACGGTAATTACGGCTGTTGTGACCCAAACAACCAGTCCTCCCATTGTCGGCGTATCGGCTTTATGTTTATGCAAGGCATAAAAAATAGGCGCCTTTTGTTCGTCATAACCGGTTTTGCGAATTCTTTTGCCAAAACGATTGCGATACAAAAAATCGGTAAAAATTGGCGTCCAAATAATGGCAATAATAAAAGAAATGCCAGTTAGCCAAAAAATCTTGACCAAATTGGGTAAATAAATTTGAATTTGTTCCATTATTCTTTCAATCTTTCAACAACTTTATCCAAGCCAATCGCTCGGGAAGCCTTTACTAAAATTATATCATTTTTCTGTAAGTTAGCCAAAAGGAAGTCGCCTGCTTCCTGTGCCGTTTCAAAATGAACTTGACCATTATATTTTCGCGCCTCTTTACCTACTGAAATTACAAGATCGGCAATTTCTTTTGCAGATTGACCAAT
This sequence comes from uncultured Candidatus Saccharibacteria bacterium, assembly GCA_964479405.1. Classification (GTDB taxonomy): domain Bacteria; phylum Patescibacteriota; class UBA1384; order UBA12157; family JAENIV01; genus JAMCZU01. The sequence continues at coordinate 11,397 of CAYZMA010000001.1, read as the reverse complement.
AAGCCGGTGGGCTTCGGCTGAAATTTGCCCAATTTCTAACATGTCGCCTAAAACAGCAATTTTTCTTGCGCCTTGTGACGGCTGAGGTAAAAATTTTAAAACATCCAACGCCACTTTCATTGAAAGCGGATTTGCGTTGTAAGAATCGTCAATGAGTAAAGTATTGTTTTTACCTTTTAAAACTGACATTCTGTGTGCCTCTGATCTGATATTTTCCAGACCTTTAATAATATCGGCTGACGACATTTCAAAAATACTCCCGACCGCCACCGCCGCCAAAGCGGAATAAACATTCCAAACTCTACCCAAAGTCGGCACCGTTGCTCTAAACTTTAAATTTTCGCTTGAAACTTGGAAAAGTGTTTTAGGTTTAAAATTGATAATTTCGGTGGTAATATTTTTAGCCGTAATATCGGCTTTTTCTTCTATAGCATAAGTTAATGTCTGCGGGTCCGTAGAAGATAATTTTCTTAAATTTTCGTCGTCATAATTCAAAACAGTCCAACCGCCACAAGGTAAAGCCCTGATAAGATCGGTTTTTTCTTGGACAATTTTTTCAATACTCCCAAAAGCAGATAAATGCGCCGGCGCAATGCTGGTGATGCAGGAAATATCGGGTTTAATAAAATCAGTTAAATATTTAATATCCCCCGGTTTGTCAGCGGCCATTTCTAAGACCAAGACTTTAAATTTTTGGCCAAATAAGGCTCTCCATTTGACACCAATAATAATTGGTAACCACTGCCAAGATTTTGTCGGCGATTTTTTAAACCCGAAAATTGCCAAAGGCACGCCTGTTTCATTATTTAAATTGCCTTCTGATTTTCTTAAATCCTTACCAAACTTAATTTTCAAAACTTCAAAAATCGCCTCTTTGGTTGAGGTCTTGCTAATTGAACCGGTGATAGCAACAATTTTAGGTTTCGTGCGTTTTAAATAAAATTTCACCCAAAAACGCAAGTAAATTTGCAATAATTTAGACATCTTAATTTAAGTATATCTTTTGTTGGTTAAAATAAAAAGAGGTCGGAAAAAGATTTCCGACCTCATAAAAATAGTAGTAAATTAGTTTCTTTATTCCTGCAAAGGCTCAATTTCAATTGGACAATCTTTGCCAGCCCAACTTTGGAAGAACTGCTTAAAAATTCGGCGGACACGAGCATGGGTTTTTGGATCAATAGCCTGATTTTTGTCCCAAAGACCCGGATACCAATAAAGCGTAACACTTATTGGCGGATTAGCCGGTTTGGGAGAAATTGCCAGCATGTCCTTAACAATTTCTCTGTTTCCTCTACTTACAAGATATTTCGGCGTAAAGAGCAAAGCTGAAGTGCTTTGAATAAAATCGGAAATAATAATTAAACGCCATTGGCAATCATTGGGCATTAATTCCGATTGAATCCTAATAACTTCCAGCAAAGAAGAATTGTCAACTAAAGGAACATTGCTAACAGCCTGACCAAATTCATTGACAATTTTGGTTGCTTGCTCCTTACGACTGATATCGGCTGGCACTGTCAAAATAAAATTATGTTTGGCTAGAACAAGATGTCTATAAGCTGAGTCAACCTGACTAAAGCCAACCAGTTTTAAATTTGACCCCGTACAAGCTCTTCTGACAAAGCTCTCGCCGACTTTGTCAATTCCTTTTTTGATAAGGTTCGTCTGTGACTTCAGACTTTTTGAGTTGTCAGCAATAATCAACCAATTTTCGGGAATTTTTTTGCTACAACCAGTCAGAAGAAAAACAGTCAAACAGCACATCAATATTTTCCCGTGCATCCAAATCAGCTCCCTTCTGCAATGAATTCCTGAACTTTCTTAATTTATTTTAAACTTTACAGCTCTTGAAGAAAATGGAAAATTTTAGAAAAAAACCCCGACGCATGATTGCGTCGGGGACGAAGGAAGGAATCTAGCTAGTCTGTTGCGTAAGCGTCATTGTTTCGCTGGGCGGCCGCGGCAGCGGCCGCGGCTATGGCGGCGGCTATGGCGGCGGCTTGCGCTTCAGCATCAGCAATTTTCTTAGCCTTTCTAATCTCGGCTTCGCGGAACACTTCCTTGGTTTCGGTCGGCATTGGTATTTCAACATCAATCGGTTGAAGATTCCACTGCCGTCCTCTCTTAATTAAGAAAGTAGTGTAAAGCCACGGTTTTCCAGGCTGGTAGAAAACAACCGCCAGTTCGTCGTAGCCAGAAGTCTTTGCCAAATCCATGGCTAAATCCTTCAAAGCACGCTTGCGACTGGTTTCGCCCTCGTATGGCATCATTACAGCCGGGTAGATAAAAGGTGAATCAGGATTAATTGTTTCTGTCACAAAAACATCCGAATACACTTTTTCTCCCTCAAGAAAATGATCCATTGTTTCTACCAAGTGATGATGGGCAGCATCACGGGTGTTGGCTAACTGAGAAGCCTCTATTGGCTTGGATCTAATGATCCTGCTGGTAGTTCTCTCTGGCGCTAAGTCAGCTACTTGACCAAAGAGAGCGGCAGCATCTCGCTTGATTTCAGTGTCCCCTTCCAGCACGCTACTGCCAAAACCAAGAACACCACCACCAAACCCCGACTGACCAGACGACAACATAATAGCTCCTTGAAGTACCGCCTGCTTTGAACCGTTGCCCATAATTTTGCCCAAAGTTGCCGAATCATCAATCGCCATTGTCCGAACCGTTGCCGTAAGATCAAGAGCATCCAAAGCCAGGCACTGATGTGGTTCAGCCTGAATCCCCAGCTTTTCGTACTCTTTAGCCAAGGCAAAGGCTCTCCCTGGCTCCGGATCAATAATATGGACCAAGGATAAATTTTCCACAAGTCCTGGTTTCTCCTTGATCGCCTCAAGATTGGCTCTACCACCACGATTGGCGCCATACTCCGCATAGACTAATCCCGTAGCAGCCATTTTCGTATCCTCCTTGTTTTTATTTTGCTCCTAAACCAACGAGTCATGACTTCTGTTTTCTTCGCCATTACCTCCTCCTAAACCATCAAAATCAAACCCCTGGGGTTTGATTTTCAGGCTTGTTTTTTCAATTTTTAACCCACTCAGAACAGTCAATTCCCGACCACAAGATTCAATGACTGGTCCCATTTCGTCAAGAACTTGCCTTCTAATACCGGTGAAAATAGCTTCCATCTCAGCATTATTTTGCTCAAGCTGAACATCAATCATTTCATAAATTTCATTGATTGTTATTTGCAACTGGCTACGATATGTTTCTGTCATTTCGCGATAACGGCGACTCGCCTGTTCAAAAGTATTGCGAACATTGGCTAAAGCACTGTTGATTAGGTTTTGAGTCTGCACAGAAATATCTCTTTTACGACTCAAGATTTTTAAACACCTACCGACTTTTTTGTAACGTTGGTTAATTTCTTGAGTCTTGTGAAAACAAATTCCTGCAACAATTGCCATCATTGGAATTGCCAAGATATTAACAGAAATCAAAGCGGTGTTAGTAATAGCGACACCAAGATCTCCAGAAAATGCTTCCTTAATGTCTGGCATTCTTAAAGCACCAATGAATAAAGAACCAACAGCAAGGAGTGGCATAGCCCACCAATGCTTATTTAAGACCAAGTGAGCCAAGAAAACAGCCATAATAGTAATTGTCATTGCCAAAAGCGGAATCAAACCCGGAATATCCATAGAAGTTCCTTCGTAACGCGGATAAACCGAAAGATAAACAATTGGCAAGTCAAGAAAAGCAGCAAAGACACCGCAGACAAAATACCAAGTCAGCCTGCATTTAAGACCATTGAATTCGGTTTTGGCTTGATCACAACCAACACTAACTTCTGCTTGTAAAGCAAAAGCTTCTTGTACTTTCTGGTCAATAACTAAGGTTGGTGATACGCTTACAGGAGGCGGTTGTGATATTTTTTCCAAAGCCCGGAACATTCTTGGTCTGGTTTCTTTATTTAAATGGATTGATGATTTGACAATACTGTCTAAATCACTTACAGCCGCGCTAAAACGAAAGCGGGCGAGTTGTAATTTGCTTTGGCATCTGTCAATTGATTGTTTAACAATATTGAAGACGCAGTCTGTAGCATAAGGTTGCAAAGCTTCCGGCAGACGCCTAATGCGAAAATCGTCGCTAATGTTTTCCTTGATCTGGACATCGCTCGGCAAACTTGTTGCCACTTGATCGCTTTCATCGCTTTCTTGATGAGAAATACGAGCAGTACTTAAAAATCTATCAAGGGTTGCTTGAACATGCGATCTTGTCAAATCAGTGTACTCACGAATACGACTTGTTCTTTGAGCAATTACTTCTGCCCTTTCGCGCTCTCGTCTCTCGCGTTCACGCGCACGATGTTCGTCGCCTAAACGACGCTTTCGTTCAGAAGAAGTTTCTACGGGTTTTGGAGTGTCGGGTTTTTTGACTCCCCAAAGCTTCTCGTAAGTTAAACCGCCTAGCCAACTTTTTGAATTTAGCCTCATTGAAGTACCCTCCCAGCACATATCAATTTTCAAGGTTCAATAATAACATCTTTAATTTAAACAAATTGGTATTTGAAAAAAATAGAAAAACTTGGAAAAACAGTAAGTTCTAGAATTTAGAGCAACACTCTGTATTTAATACATTACTCATAACCTCTTGGGGTGTCAAATAATTAAGTGATTTTCTGGGGCGATTATTGAGTCTTTGTTCGATGAATTTTAATCGCTCTTCATCAATTTGAAGATCAATTTTCTTTGGTAAATATTGGCGGATAAGCCCATTTAGATTTTCCACACCGCCTTTTTGCCAAGCAGAATAAGTATCACAGAAAAATGTTTCCAACTTGTAATCTCGCTTTAATTCGTAGTGTTTAAAGTTTTCCGAGCCGTTATCATAAGTAAATGATTTGACAAATTCTGGCGGAAAAGTTTCAATGGTTTTTACCAGCGCATCTTTGGCAACATCAGCTTTTTTAGAAGCAAGTTTTTGTAAAATAGCATACATTGATTTTCGCTCGTAGGAAACGGAAACAGCTTCTTTAGAGCGCTTACCAAAGAATAAGTCAGTTTCCAAATCGCCATATCTTTTTTTCTGGTTAATCAGTTCATCTCTTTGAATTATCGGTGTTCTATCAGGTATAAAAACTCTTTGTTCTTTTCTTTGACCCTGCTTTTGTCTTTTGGGTTTATTTCTTCTCAAGTGGTGATATAAGCGATCTTCGGCATCGTTTTGACTGTAAATATGCTGGTAGATGGTTTCCATACAAACAGTTCTAACATTGTTTCTTTTAAGCTCTGGTGGCGCGTTAGTTTTTAGTCTGCCAGCGATCTGTTCTGGGCTCCAATCTTCTTTTAATTTCTCGCGGACATAATTCTTTAACGGTTCACATTTTTCTAACTTTTTAGTGTTAGTAAATCTTCCTTTTCGTTCAGCTGCCTTTTGGGCTAGTTCAGCATTATATGAACCTAACTGTGGTTTGTTCCGTCTAATCTCTCGCGAAATAATCGAGACATTTCGATTCACTATCTTAGCAATATCGCGCAGACTTAATCGTTTGAAATTAACATAAAATTCAATTCTTTGACGATCATACAAAGTTAAATTTGACATTGGCAACACCTTTCTATCTAACTGGATATTTTATCTTAAGTGTTGCTCTGGGTCTAGAATTCACCAATTCAACCAAAGACTTGTTATTTTTATATAAATGTATTAAAATAAGTGATACTTTAAAGGTGCAAGATGATTCAACGAGATATTGTTAATTCAACTAACCTTAGACAAAAATTTCCCGAAATTTATCAGGACTTATTTTCAAGTTGTCAAATTGTAATTTCCTCTGCCGACAGTTTCTTTTGGGCTGGTGAATACGCCAGATTTTTTGGCGGTTTAACTATTTTTCAAAAATTACCGACTAAAAATTTTGTTGGTTTAGAAGTGTTGGATGAAAAAAAATTTTGTTTTAATAATACTTTATTGGGCTACAACCCTTCAAACGATTCTTTTGAAAAAATTCCTTACGAACCGGCTAAAGAAATTCGTTTGATTAATTTTTTAAAAGATTTTTGGCCGACTTTAGATCCGACAGGTAAAATTAAAGGTTTGCGTATTCATATTTTAAGTGAGTCTCATTGCGGCGGCGGTTTGGGTAGCACCGGTGTGGTAATGGCTTGCTTAGCCGCAACTTTACTAGTATTAGCCGGAAAAATATCCACCGATGAAATTGAAAAATGGGAAACAGCTACAGTTGACGATTTACTCCACAATGATGATTATCTGGATTTTAAAAAAGTTTTCCGCCTCGGTTGGCGCTTAACAGCAATTTGCCGTGACGGCAACTCTTCCGGCGCTACCAGTTTTGGCGCTTTAATGCATAGTTCTTATCCGATTATCTTTTTTTCAAAAAATATCAATAATTTTCTCAATCACCCGACCATCCGTTCTCCTCGCGAAAATCTAGAAAATTGTCAAATAATTGAAGAAATTCCTTTTTGGGGCAGTACATTGGAAGAAATCTTCCCTTTTAGAACACCTCAACCTTGGCCAATTGATATTGCCCGTATTTATTCGGGCAACTTAATTAACACGGAACATATTTTCAAATCGCTCTCCAAGCTCAATACCGATATTGAAAAACTGGAAGAAACAATTAATAAAGAACTGGTCTTGCAAATCAAAAATAAAGATTTGAGTTTAAAAAATCTGCTTGACTTGGAAAATGAACACAATCAAAAATTTTCTTATCATCATTATCTGGATATTATGAATGTGACAACCGTTAAATTATTGCTTGCTTTGAAAAATCTGTTCACTGTCGGTTCAAGTGAAGAATTACTTCGTCAATTTATTAATGTCATTAACCAGAAACAAGATTTTAATCATTTCCTGGGACACTCTACTCCGCTTTTAGATAAAATATGTCGGCAATATGTTGATGTCATTGCTAAAGAAAACGAACTAAATGTCGCCGGCGCCAAAATTGAGGGCATCGGTAAAGGTGGTCATGTTTTAATCATTGGTCCAAACGGTACTATGACCGATAAATTCACTAAGGAAACTGAAAAGTTATCGGAAGAGGCAAAGAAAGATATTTTTTTGGATTGGGCTTCGTGGTCGGACGGTTTTGGCGAGAGTGGTCTAAAAGTAGATCAATTCTTGCCCGAACGGAAGTATTCGTCATTTATTTCGCCTCAATGTTGCCATCTTAGTTTCTACAAAAATGGTAATTGCCAGACTAAATTAATTGAACCGGAAAATTTAAAGAAAATTATAAAAGAAAGCGACCTAGCTTTTCTTATTTCGGAACATAAAATCTATATTAAAGGAAAAGTGCTTTCATCTAAAGAAATTCCCTCGGCTAAAGCAACAATTGAAATTATTATGAAAATTATTGAAAACCCTCAACTTACCATTAAAAACAAATCTTTTAATAATCATTCTTACGGTCAAAATCGCTATGATTTGCAAAGTAAAATTTTTATTCCCCTAAATAAAGCTTTACAAAAAATAGCCAAGAAAAAATTGGATTTTCAAATTCACGGTGATATTTATGATAATTTTTCTGTCAGTTTAAATATTAAAAATTTAAACATTGCTCTCATTGACTGTCTAAAATAAATTAGTACAACTTTATTCCGATGGTGGGATACGATAATAGTCCAGAAGCCATTTTGCCATGGTGCCAAAAGTTGGCGCCGCTGATTCTTCGGCCCATTTGACATTTTTAGGCTGATCTAATCTGACCAACATTACAAATTTTGGATCTTTGGCCGGGGCAAAACCGGCAAACGAACCAATATGACGGTCATCGTAATAACCACCGGAAGGTTTGGGAATTTGAGCCGTGCCGGTTTTCCCAGCCACTTTGTAGCCAGAAACGCCGGCTTTTTTACCATGACCAAAATCCACCACCCCTACCAACATATCTTTTAATTTATCTGCCGTATCAGTATTAATTACCCTTTTAATTTCTTGGGATTGAGTTTTGTCAATGCGACCATCGGGACTGCGAATCTCGCCAACAATATATGGTTTCATTAATTTACCGCCATTTGCCAGCGCCGAATAAGCCGTCATCAGTTGAATCGGAGTCATGGAAATACCCTGACCAAAAGAAATAGTCGCTCGTTGAGTATTGGACCATTTTTTCACATCTAAAACCGAACCTGTTGCTTCGATATCAAGTTCAATTCCCGATTTTCGGCCAAAACCAAAATCTTTAACATACTTATATTCCAAATCTTTACCCATTAGTTCTGAAATCCAAACCATTGCCACATTGTCGGAATTTTCCAAAACCTGTTTCATTGTTTCCTTACCATAAGCTTCATCGGTAGAGGTGTGAATTTCGTAGCTGTCAACCGTCACTTGATTAGAAAAAACTTCTTCGGTATCCGGCTGAACTTTGCCTTCATTGATGGCGGCGGCCATAATCAAGGGCTTAAAAACCGAACCCGGTTCGTATGCGCCCGTGATTCCTATATTATTAAAAACATCTTGCTGATCTTGAGGCACTTCGTTATATTTATTCGGATCATAAGAAGGCGAACCCGCCATTGCCAAAACGGCACCGGTTTTAGGATCCATTACCCCAATAAAACCAGAGTCTGCTTGATAAGTTTTAATTGCTTCTTGCAAAACCTGTTCTGCTTCGTACTGAATACTGTGATCTAGGGTCAAAACATAGTCCGAGCCATTTTTGGCGTCCACTTTTTCACCAATACTAAAAAAACGACCTTTAGTGTCCTTTTCGGCGGAAATTTCTCCCCCAAAACCCTTCAATTGCTCATTAAAATAACCCTCAATTCCATACTGGCCCTCGCCTAAATTATTAGTAAAACCAAGGACTTGACTACCAAGCTCTCCTTCCGGATAAAATCTTTTTGATTCAGGCAGAACAATTACCCCCCTAATCTTTAAATTAGCAATTTTGTCACCTTCTTCTTCAGTTAAACCATGTTTTAAAGGCGGAACATAGCTTTTATCATTGTTAATTAAAGAAAAAATTTCATTCTTTCCCATTCCTAGAATTGTCGCCAATTGTACAGCCGTTTCATCTGGATTTTTAATATTTCTCGGCACCGCCAAAGCTTGATAATACTGACGATTTGTGGCAACTGGAAACATATCGGAGGTATAAATTTTACCTCGTTCCGCTATGAGTGCTTTTTTTACAATATATTGACCTTCGGCTTGGGCCAGATAAGTTTCATGTTCAAGAACTTGTTTTTGAAATAAACGAAACAAAAGGCAAGAAGCCAAAATAACTATAAATATAACAACAATATTTAGTCTTGAAACCCATGTATTGTGTGACATAATTTTTACTGCGCCGATTCAAGATTCATTGCTTGGGCGCTGTTTTTAATTTCGTTTAGAGATTTGAGTCGAGCTGATTCAACTTCTAATTGGTTAACATCGGTTTGAACTTTTGATTTTTGATCCTCCAGCTCCATAATTTTATATTTAAAAGTTGAACTTTGCGCACTTTGAGCTAAATAAAAAAGAGCAGCAATTGCCAATAAGGCAACTGTAATAAATTTCAACGAAACCGGACCAACTTTAAATTCGCTTTTGATTGTTTTTTTACGAAACCCTTGTTCCCATGAATTATTACGAGGGATAAGCATAAAATCCTCCTTAAATATTTTTTATAGCAACGCGTAATTTTGCTGAACGCGCCGATGGATTTTGAATAATTTCTTTTTGTGATGCTACGATTGGTTTTGGTGTTAAAATTTCTAAGTTGTTTTCCCGAAAGAAATTTTTAACAATTCTGTCTTCAAGCGAATGAAAGGAAATAACAACCAATCGTCCACCATGTGATAAAATTTGCAAAGCTTGTTTTAAACCACTTTCCAGAGCTTTTAACTCATCATTTACTGCAATTCTTAATGCCTGAAAAATCTTAGTGGCAAAATGCTTATCCATCTCTGTCCGATACTTTGGCGGGGTTGCTTTTTTAATTATTTCAACTAACTCACTGGTAGTAGAAATTGGTTTTTGCGTCCGAGTCTTGACAATCACTTGGGCGATTTTCCCCGCATATTGTTCTTCACCGTATTTTTGAAAAATTTCTTTAAGTTTTTTTTCGCTCCAAGAGTTAACAATTTCTTTGGCTGACAAGGTTTGCGCTTCTGGCGCCATTCGCATATCAAGTTCTGAATCTTCAGAAAATGAGAAACCTCTACCAGGGCTTTTTAGTTGATAAGTTGAAACCCCCAGATCAAAGAGAATGCCGTCAATGCGAGGGACATGCCAAGAACGAATAATTAAGCCCAATTTAGTAAAATTACTCTGGACAAAATCTACTCTACTAGAAAAATTTTTAAGATTCTTTTGCGCAACATAAAGCGCCACTTTATCTTGATCAATTGCCAGCAGACGACCTTTTGGACCATTCTTTTTTAAAATTAACCCTGAATGTCCACCAAAACCGCAAGTGGCATCAATGAAATTTTGGTTTTTTGAAGGGGCAAGATATTGAATTGTTTCATCTGGTAAAACAGGAATGTGTTTGATCATAGTTTTTTTGTTTTGAACTAGCAGCCAGTGCCCCTCCTTAAGTTGCCCAATTTTGTTTTGCCCCGCCACGGCCCAGTATGGGACGGGTAGGGTCTAAAAAAATATATCCTCGTGCAGCCACTTTTTGTTTTTGCCCGGCTGCTAGTTTTTAATTTAAATGCCCAAATCGGCCATATGTTTGGCAATTTGGTCGGTTTCTTTTTCAGTCTTTTCTTTGTAACTATTCCATTTCTGCAAATCCCAGATTTCCAAGCGATTATACAAACCGGCTACAATTGCATTTTTCTTTAAACCGGCAAATGTTCGTAGATACCCCGGCAAAAGAATTCTACCTTGGGTGTCAAATTCTACTTCCATTGCGCCGGCAAGCATTAAACGAGAAAAAGCTCGTGAATTAGCGTCTGTCAGCGGTAGAGAAGCCAGTTTCTCGGCTAAGGTTTGCCATTCTTTCTTGGGAAAGAGCCAAAGACAATTGTCAATCCCACGAGTGACCACAGCGCCACTGGAAATATCCCTTCGCATTTTAGAAGGAACAGCCATCCGTCCTTTTTCATCAATTGAGTGTGTATATTCACCTATAAACATATACTTATCCACAGTTATTCTTAGTTTTCCCCACTTTTACCCATGTTTATCCACATCCATCACAGTATAAGCCACTTCTGTTTTATCTGTCAACACCCTAGTATTACAGGTATAACAAAATCCACAGGTGTTTGGCCTGTGGATAACTTTTAATTCCTAAAACCATTTCCGACACCTCTGGGGTGTTGGATTTGTGGTAAAATAATATTATGAAAAGAAAATGTATATTAACCGAAAACCAAACATATCATATATTTAACAGGAGTATTGCTAATTTTTGTATATTTAATCATGATAATGATTTTATAAGAATGTTATATTTATTTAGATATTTCC